>CAMAQB010000021.1 GCA_945860285.1 Akkermansia muciniphila
TGAGAAACAGCTTTTTTCCGCCATCTCCCCGCGCCATCACATGATACACCGCGCCCGGATAAACAAATCGAAGTGGTCGAGCCATGCGCAAACCCTACCCGCACACCGCACTTCGTCAAGCAAAATGTTACCATGCGAGGACTGACCCCAGAGACGCTTGAGCAATTCCGGTCATTCCCTCAAGGCGCTAATTCGATTGTGTAATACCCGTGATTACCTGTGATCTCCATCTCTTCATCCCGACCATATTCATGTTTTTTGAGTGTTTTGATTTCAACAATCGAGTGAACCGAATCGTAATCAAACAACGCGGCATACTCCGAATCGAAAACGAGTTCCGAAGGAAGTTGCAATTGATATACCTTTTTGGTATTCGCATCGTAGATCGCGATTCCATCGCCCTCGGACCGGAATGCTGAAAGATGGGCGTAAAACAAATCCTTGGAAAACTCAACCCAACTTGACGCACTATAGACTTGCTCTCCATCTCTGATATGCTGCGGCATGAGGACAAAATTTTTGTCAATGTTTGAATAGAGAAATGCAGTCATCTCATAATAACGTAAAATTAATTTCCCTGTCTGGGTAACATGCGCTTCACGGAAGGCTTCTGTAATATTAGGGCGCTGAAGCTCCGGGGCGATGTTCAGGATAGACGGAATAGCAACTTCGTAAGCAGGCACCCCTCCGGTTGTTTTCACCGTCAAGACCTTATTGGCAATGTCTTCATTCAAGGCGTAATCCGGGCCGCTCTTTTCCGGACGAGGGGTTAGCAATTTTTGCAGCCGGAATACTTTGTCTTTGGAAATATCCACTACTGTGGCTTTTCGTGGCGGAAAAGGAAACGGATCATCAGGCGCACTCTCGCACAAGCCTAAGGAGACGCTTCCCCAAAGCAAACAAATAAAACGCAAGACGATTCTTGATTTGGTGAAATGTTTCATTGTTTTTTCTAATTTAAATTGTTGGTGTATCCTATGGTTCATCGTTTTCGACCGCAAATTCCTTCTGAGACTTAATAAGTGCCTTGGCCAATGCTTTCATGGAATCTTTTCTCGCCTTTTCTTTGTTGGCTCCGTTGATAAGCTTGTCACCGCCCTCGCCGTGGATGAATTCGATTTCCAATAATGTCGAACGAATGGGGTGGTATTTCTTATCCTGATAAAATCCGAGGATATCGCTTGTCACGGCTGTTCCCATTTCAAAAGGAGTGGTGTTCTTTCTTTCGGCATTGTCTATTGCCCTCAGGGCGTCGTTCACAGGACCGACAATGTCGGTTTCGAGCGCTTTGTCTTCCTTGAGATTATAATTACCACTTGTTCTGGTACAGACCAGCGAACCACGCGCTGTTTTGTTATCGCTTGACGCATTGAAATGAAGCGCAATACAGATGTCCGCTCCTTTGTCCCTTGCCAGGCGTGCTCTTTCATAACCCCCAAGATTATAATTGCCATCCCGGGTCAGAAAACGCCGGAGAGGCAAACTTGTATCTGTGTGTTCCGATGCGAGTTGGCTTTTCAATTCCCTCGCGTATTCAAGTGTAAGATCCTTTTCCAGCATGCCAGTGGCCTCAGGATACACCTTTTCATCTACCCAGACTTTCTTCCCCTTTACGGTTTTCTGGACGGCCCACCATCCTCCTTTTGCATGGTTTGCATCAGACCTTCCTCGATCAAGACCATTTTTATCTTTCTCTTTATCATCAATATCATCATCTCCTCCATGTCCAGCGTCAATCACCACGACGGCTGGAACCACAAAACGAGCAACGGTAATTTCTGCTACGGTCCCCTCAATCTTGACTTTGATATCCGCATGGTTCCATCCGATTGGCGGGAGATTAGCGCGGACTGAAGTGAAACCATCTTCATCCAGGGCTTCGATGACTGTTTCGCTAGACTTCTGGTTTATGGGATTATAACCATATTTGCCGTATGTTTTTGATTCCTCGAAGCAATTCTTGTGCTCTTCTACCTTGCTGTGCTGCCAGTCACCCCGTATCTCATCGTTTTCCTTCACCCCCCAAGCCTTCATGGACCAGATCGCTTTTTTCCCGGCCAAGACCTTGCCACCGGGGATTTTTACTTTTATCTCCCTGTGTGCTATCCGGTTCTGCTCGATCTGTTTATTAAGTGTGATTTCCTCGACCATTTCATTAATATTTGGATATGCAACAGGTTTCTCGGAACCAACAATATCGCTGCCGTCCTCGTTCATTGTCTTGGGTGACAACTCGACTACCTCCAGCGGCAGAAGTGAAACAGATCGGTGCTTATTCTGGGCGGCATCGGGGGCCGTATCAATCCACTGACTGCTGTTACCATAGGCAGGGATTGTGACTTGCACGGACTCTACACTTTTAGTTGTTGGAGCACCCCAGCCAACTGCCAAGGGCTTTCCTGCGTCATTATATGGCACCCATGAATGTTCCGTCGTCACTTTCAGAAAGGTATGTGTTACATCGTAGTTTGTGGCGCGGGGTCTGTAAAGGCGAAACTTTGATTTGCATGCATCTCCTTCCCAGTTTTTTTCGGTGATCTCGGCGTGTCCGTCGTCCCAAGTGTTCTGGAATTGGTAGTAGGAATTCCACCCTCCGTTATTCAATGTATAGGTAACGGAGGAATCTCCCATCTCACTCAGAGGAAACAATGTGCGGGGATGCGGGTCGAAGGCTTCGTCCCAATGGGTATGGAAGGTCCAGGTCGCATTCTGGGTCTCATTGTTGAACCATTCGAGCGAGGGCATTGGCGTTATCGAAAACGGCTCGTTCACAAAGTCGAAGATAAAGGGGGCACTTCGTGGCTTCCGGTTCCAACATTCGATTGATCCTTGGCCAAAACTTGAACCTTCATAATATTGTCCTCCGCCGCTATATGATGGTTCTTCTCCTTCCTGATGCGGAGTGATGGTTTTGTGACTGAAACCTAAATGGGATTCAGACCGCTTCGCCTGTATAAACAGATCATGCGTCAGCAACCGATAGTCCTCAGGGTTGCTGGAGTTGAAGATTTCCAACATGCTCATGCCGTCTTCTTGAAGAGTTGTGGATGCCGCGAGGTCACCGGATTGTAACGCGGCCCAGTTGGCGCCCCACTGTTCCGGTGGTGCTCCCAATGCGAGCATTTCACTAGCATAAGACCGCTCCCAGTCATCCGTCATGCCATCACCGTCGGCATCGTTGTTTGGGGAGATTTGGAGGATGACGGTCTTATACTGTGAGTCGTATGTCGAGAGGGTGATGCAGCCATTCGAGCTGATGTGGTGTGTGGTGAGGGGCTTGGAATAGAGGCTGGAGAACAGAACCGGGGCGGCGGTGGGACTGTTGCGGATGCGCAGAGCTTCGAGGCGGATGCTCGTGCCATCGGGGGTGACTTGCCATGGCTTGGTGCCGTTGCCAACCATGCGTCCGTTTGAGGTGCTGAGGTGGGTGATGGCTTCGTTGCCAAGGCCTGGTTGGCGGACGCGGGTGCGCGTGCCAGTGTGGGCGTCGAAGAGGTAGTATTCGTTGTACACATACCCCTGCACACTGCTGCGGGTCTGCTGCAGCAGGATCTTCCCGTCATCGGAGAAGCTCTGGATGGAATAGCCTGTGATGCCAGGGGTTTGAGGAATGGGGAGGCTGGAAAGTGTTCCATCTGTGCAGAACTTGATTACACTGGACGTGTAAGCGGGCACCCCATTGGCCGCTGGGATTGATTGGCTGGCGAACGCGACGGCCTGGCCTGCATTATTGATTTTTTCCCAATAGATCGATGGCGGCAATTCTCTCACAAACTCGCCTTTTTCGTTGAGAATAATGTTTCTCCCCGTTGCAGAACGGTGGATGCGCCGGGTGCCGAATGATGAAACCGCATTTGTTCCGGCTTGAAGTTTATCTGAGGCTGCCAACGGCGGTGAAAGCAGTGAGACACTTCCGTTTTGGAGCTTGCTTTCGATTGTCGCCCATGAAATCCATGTATCGGTACTCTGATAGTACGCCGCATCTGGGATCAGGGACAGAACATTGCTATAGGTTGTGCGATTCCAGTCATTGAAGTAGGTATAGCGCCACATGGAACTATTGATTTTCCCGGTCGATGGATCAAGCCAGGCTGTGTGAGCGTCGCTGTACGCAGAAACCCAGGACATGTCGTAGTTGCTGCGGATGTGAGTTTTGTAATGCGGCAATCGCGACGAGTACGATCCTGATGCGGTTGTGCCCGGCAGGATGTAGTACTCTTGCGTGGTATCCTCAATTGTGTCCATAAAATCGTCCTCCGAAGGCACAATCGGCGGCTCTTGGTGCGAACTGGATTCGTATGGACCGTTATACAGAATGCGTCCGTTGTCGTCGGCCGCGACAAAAGGCGAGGCATCGCCGTTGCCTGTTTCCAAGCGCATTTCCACCTTATAGACACCAATGGGAGTTGTGCCGATCTGGGATTCGCGCAGGTTGGTGACACGGTCGTTGTCGGGGTCGAGGGAGGCATCGGAGGCATCGAGCGGAAGCAGGCCCCACGAGATTTCCCAGGCATCTTTCATGCCGTCGCCATCAGTGTCGGGATTGCGGGGGTTGGTGCCGTTGCTGTATTCCTCGACGTCTGTCAGACCGTCCGTATCGCTATCAGTAGAAGGGGTTTGTTTGTTGAAAGCATTAAAACCATAGCGATTTTCGAAGGCATCCGGGAGACCATCGCCGTCGGTATCACGGTCGGGAGTCAGGAGGATGGTGGTCAGGGCACCGTCCTTCCAAGCAGTGGCGAGCAAGGTCCCGTTCTGGTTGAGGGATGCCACTCCGTTGAGAGTATAGCCAGAGGATGGTGGCAGGCAGGTGTCGAGCTGATATGTCATGCCATGACGCCAGAGCGTTGGGACGGTTTTATTGCTCGGCGAGGGCATGAAGATCGTGCCGAGGACCTCACCGGCATCGGTGACCGTGCGGAGGGCCACACTGGCGCCGGGAGTGCCTTGGGCGCGGAGACTCCAAGAGGAAGAGGCGCGGTCAAGGGAGGCGATGAAGGGCTGCGTTTTCAGAGTGTTGCCGGCGAGGACATTCGAGGTTCCCGCAAGCACACCGCCGGGCGAGATGACGGTGACCGTGGACGAATTCCCTCCGCTGAGGGTTCCCAAATTGATGGCGGTGAATGATGTCCCGCTGCGTTTCCAAATCGTGGCCCGTTGTAGTCCGCCGGTGATGGTGGAGGTTCCCGCGACGATAGGATCCGGCTGATTGGAAATGCCAATTGTTCTGGCCCAAGTGCCTCCGGGAAGCACGGGGATCGTGCTGGCGGTCACGACGGTGCCTGCGGCATTGACCTGCCAGACGATTGGGCGGTTCTGGCCTCCAACAGTGGCAGTGGCTGTGATACCGCCGTAGTCATTGACAAAGAGCTGTGAAGTCTGGCTGATGCTGGCACCAGCTGGCGCGAGCAATTTTATTGGTTTGAAAGCCTGCGTGCTGGAGGCTGGCATTTTCCATACGATCAGTTCCTGCGCGTTGTTGCTCTGGGTAGTTCGCGTTCCCACGAGATAGTTGCCGGACGGGGAAAATGTCGCGTTGGTTAGGGTTTTTACATTGTGAGAGCTAGTTGCGCCAGAAAGGGAAATGGGCAAGGCAGATGGAGAAGACCAGTAGTAGAAAACATTGGGACTAGCACCGGTATGAGCGAGCATGGCACCCGAGGGGGATTGTGCGATCAGCGTGCTGGATGACGTGGCGGGAAAAAAAGAGAATACTCCCTCGGTCTCGGTCCGCTGAATCGACCACATGGCTGGTCGGCGCCCTCCGTTGCTTGAACCAGAAGGCACAGCGGAGAAGAACACCGATTCAGTAATATTGTCGCCCACCAAATCGACCAAAGAGGCGGAAGCAATGCCGTTACCAAGCACTATGGGTGACATCGATATCGAGGAAGCGCCCGGGAAAGGGCCAACTGGACGGATTCGATAAGAAGGGGTGCTGCGCGGATCAGTGCCGAGACGATACTCCTTCAGGTTGGTGTAGCCATCACGATCAAAGTCCTTTGCTGCGTCACTGGCGTCCTGGTAGTCGAGACCGTTTTTCCATTCCCACACATTGGGGATGCCGTCACCGTCGGTATCGATACCGGCGCGGGTATCAATGGGTTCACCATCTGCATTGAGAATCGGCGGAGCATTGGGATCGGAGCGCAGGCGAAATTCACCGAGATTGTTGGTGCCATCATTGTCCGCATCGGCAAATGCATCGGCGGCGAAGTTCTTGTCGAGACCGTGAAAATCCTCCCAGTCATCGGACATTCCATCGCCATCCTGATCTTGATCGGGCGAGATCACTCCAATTCCACCAGTATCGGTCAGCGTGACAATTTTCCCGTGATTGTTGATCTTTGCGTAGTCGACACCATACCCCGGTAAAAGCTCCCCGAGGAACAGCCCGACACTGTCGTCAAAAATGAACGTTGACCCGTAGTAATTTCCGTCAAAAGTACAGCCGACGACCGTACTCTTGGAATTGATTGACTGTGGACTTACAGACTGCAAGTTTGCTCCAGCTAATTTGATATCATGGAATTCTCCATCGAAAAGATAGCCAGGATAGCTCCATTGATTATCTTCCAATATGCCAGCGCCTCCTGTGAATTCACCGTAGGCGTTCATGGAGGAATTCCACGACCACGAGTAATTACTCGAATTATAATTCGGTATCGAGCCATTCAGACCTGTATCGAAGTACCACAACCCGCAGGCAAGGAACGTGAAGGTTTGTCCAATTTGGGGATTGTAATAAGTGCCCATGGCTTCGCCAAAATCGTTGATGTCGGTATACCAGGCATTGCCCCACCAATCAACTGATGAATGGTAGTTGACGCCATCAACAACGTAAGCACTCCGCATTTCTCCGGTAGTGGGGTCTTCCGCATAACCGATCCAATCGCCATAGTTATTGATTTTCTGCGCTTGAGCAGGGAGTCCCTTGAACGTGAAAGGCCGGCAGCCCAGCACACTGTCCCAAATAAAACCCCCATAAACCGACCAGTCTGCGGAGTACATTCCACCCACTACCTCTCCCCGATCATTGAAATCATAGGCAAGCACATTGCCAGCGCTGAATGAAGCGGGTGGGACGATTTCCGTCCACACACCTTCTGGAGTGGCGACAAATGACCGCTCACAGTATACGCCCTCCCGATACACTGGATAGGCAACAACAAGAACATCTCCCTTGTCGTTGATATCGACCGGGTAGAGCCAAGCATCGGAAAGCTCGAGCGGTCGCAAGATTTCTTCCGCGTGCCACTTACCGAGAGGATTTCCTGCGGCACCGTTGGTTTGCATGTATAGCTGATACTCTTCGCTGGCAGTAAGACCATCGTTATCGAAATCAGCGCCTGCATCGGTGGGCTCGTCTGGGTCATGATGAAACTGTATCTCCCACTCATTCGGGATGAAATCGCCATCTCTATCGGGATTCTCCCCTTCCCCGGGGTTTGCTGGTGTGATGGGCGATGGGTGCGGAGATGGTTCGGGAGAACGCACGTCTTCCCAAACGACATGATCAATTCGCGGGGATTTATTTTCCATCGAGTGAATTCCTATCGCTAATAAACCACCAAGCAACACTCCTAATTCCGCATAATGCAAGATGCGAATCGGATAATTGGCAATCTTCACTGAGCACGATGTATCCGCGATGAGACGCGATGTTTTTGGGGATGGAGATTTCATCATTACGTCTTTATAGAAGCAATATTGACGGAAATACAGATCCGGTAATCAGAGGTCAAGATAAAACTTTCTAGTCCATCGAAAAAATCTCTTCGACCTGCAACCTGATTGATGATCATGCATGACCAGCGACGGTTACGGCCATGCATCCACGCCTCGCGCAAGCGCTACTCTGCGGCATTCTCGATCTCGGTTATGTTGCGGCAGCTCGCGTTTTGATTGTGCCAGCAGAACTCTGTCGTGGAGGTGTGGACTTGCTAAAACTCCGCACCAAAAGCTTTGCTGCAGTGGAGTTCGAACAGTTGGCGCGCACAATTCAGCCGATTTAGCCAGGGCACGACGCACTACTCATCATCAACGATTTCTCTGAGATAACCCACGCGATCGGCGCTGATGACGTTCATAGGCATGGGGTCAGAAGTATCAGAGCGAATGAAGTGTGATTCCCAACATATTTTGCGGCTGAATTTCGGGCGTGGTTTTTGATGTCAGAGCGCTGGGGGCTTTTTGAACGGGTTGGTTCTAGACCTTGGCTTTCTGTTGGCTGCCGGGATGGGAGGCGGGAGGCGGGAGGCGGGCGCGGGTGGGTTTGGTGGGAATTACGGGCTGGGGATTCTTTCGGTTGAGTTTGAAAACCTCGTGGTCGTTGTTCCATAGGTTTTGTTTCATGGCCGATCATCATGACATGATCGTCGCCTTGAATGAGATCATGGCGATGGTGCGTTGTGTTTTTTCTGATTACCGGTGGTCAGGGGCGGATACGCGCTTTTTCGGGCCACCATGGTGGGCACACGCGACGATGCGATGGCACCGAGCGGTGCGGCTTACCCGCCACCGGGTTTTTGTCGCGGTCTTTTCCACGCGCCGATCATCATGCCGAGTCCACCGATGAAAAACAGGCCGGGAAACCAGAGGGAATAGCCCGCAGCCTGCGAGTCAACTTTCAACACCGCCACTTCGGGCTGGTGTGGATTCACGCGGCAGACAAGCCAATTTCCCGCCGCATACTGTGCCACCTGTGCTTCCACCGTCGCACGATTCGAGCGGGGCATACTTCCGCGAATCCCCCACAGGGTGCTTTCATACTCTTTGCCCTGAAATTCGTAGCGGTAACGAATCCCCAAGCGGAATTCGGGCTCGACTTCGGGGCCGATGCGCATTTCCTCCACTGACGAACTGAGGACAAGGCAGGGGCATTGCGGCCAGTGGTTCATGTCGCGGGCGCGCAAGTAACTGCGGGTCATCAGCCAGAGAAAAAGTCCGGCAATCAGGCAGAGCCCGAAACCGACTGCGGTCAAATAGATGCGTCCTGCGCGATCGTTACTGGTCATGTTCAGCTGATTTCCTGTTCAATGGCTTTCAGTGCAAGGAACAAGCCGTTCCAGCGCTGCAGGCGCGGTTGCAAGGCCGTTTTTTTTGTCACCAGATATTTGCGCACCAATTCCAGTCCGTTGGCGTAGTCGCGAAAAAACAACCGCAGTCCCTCCTCGTAATCCGCGCGCAATGCAGAGGCAAAGTTGTCTCCGCTGTTGAAAAGCCGGTCGCGGTAGTCGTGAACGATCTCCCTGCCGCTATGTACGGTCAAAACCACCAACACCCCCGCGCAAAGAAGCGCCGTCGACAACAGGATGAGAGGTACCCAGGGGATGTCGATCACGCCACAGGTGCCCGCGGCGATGAGCAATAGCAGCGACAGGATCATCACCAGGCGCAGAGAGGCATTGCGCTGGCGCAGCGCGAGGTCGAGCACTCCGCGGATCCGCAGGTTGCCGATGCACTGCGAAGAGGCCCGACCCATTCTCCTGACAAACTTCGCCTGCGACTGGCTCAGCCGCTGTTCGATTTTTTCCACACTTTCGATTTCGATTCCCATGGTTGAGCTGATTTTTTCCCGCAATGTTTCCCAATGGGCGCAGCAGAGCCGGATCATGTCGGAACAATCGTGCGCAGTGGCAGTCTCGACGGCGGCCTGCAGGCGATCCTGAATGATTCCTTCCATGCGGATCGCGGTGTCCTCGCCATTGACGATCCGCTTGAGGCTTGGCACCACTCTGAGCCTCTTTCCAAGAAGTTTTGCGGCCTCCCTTGTCTCCAGTTGGAACACCTCACCGATTCCACCAAGGCTCTGCGAGTGTTTGCGAACCATTTGTCCGCGCATGTTGTCGATCTCGCGTTCGACCTCCTCTAACAACCTGCCATCGCTTTCGATCGCCCGGGTTTGTATTTCGATCTTCTCCTCCACATCCTGCATCACGCCGGAAGCCGCGCGACGCAGCCGTTGCAGCATGTTTTTTCGGGCCGGGGACTCGCAGATGCTTTTGGAAATGAAATCCTCGATTTCGATGATGCCGCTCTTCCGGCGTTTCTCTTCGCCGAAGGGCATGGATCGTTTCCCCTCGTAGGCCATTTTCGCGGAGACCGGAAAAACCGGCGGGATCATGCCGATCCGCTTCAGGGCGAGGTCGCGAAGATGATTTAGAATCACCGGGATGTCCTCCGGTTCGCGCTGGTCGCATTGTTGCAAAAGGAACACCACTTTATGGAGCACGTCGTTCGATTGTCGGCAAAGGAAATCCCAGGTCGCGGCACCCCACGGGTTGCTGACGGGAAAAACAAAAAGCAGCAGGTCGGCTACGGGAATGAAGCGTTCGGAAATCTCCTGGTGGGATTTCTCAACCGAATTGGTTCCCGGGGTGTCGACCAGATTGAAATCCTTTAAAAACTCAACCGGAGTGAAGCGCTCCAACAACAGACTGGTCACCTCGAAATCCCTTCTTTCCTCGCCGTATTTGTACCAGATCACCCGGTCTGTTTCCGGCAAAACATTGACCTTGCAAATGTTCTCGGCGAAGAGCGCGTTGAGGAGAGTCGATTTCCCGGCGTTCACTTCGCCGCAAACCACAAACAGAAACGGTGTCGCCAGACCTTCATCAAGAACATCGCGGCAGAGCCGGCCTATCGTATCGACGTTGTTTTCTTTCGCAAGTTCAAGGATTCCCGAAACCACATCGCTGAGGCGCTCACGGGTCGCGAAATATTTTTCTCCAAACATGCGGCGATGCGAGCCGGATTCGTGGCGAATTCTTAGTCGCCCGTGCCGTGCAGTCCACCCGCAGCGGGTGATCCGGCCGATGCCTGGGCGGTGCCGGCCATGGCCAGCAGTTGCGAAACCGTGACAAAACGAAATCCTTTTCTCAGCAACCCGTCGAGCGTTTCCGGCATGGCATCCACCGAGGAACCGTGAAGGTCGTGAACCAGGATGATCGATCCGTTTTTCGTGCCACTGAGAATGCGCGATGTCACCACCGACGAGCCTGGACGTTTCCAGTCGAGCGGATCGACATCCCACAGAATGGTGGGATAGCCAAAAGTCTGATGAACCATTTGCCGCTGGCTTTGTGTCAGCGCGCCGTAGGGCGGACGCATGGTCCGGGGACGCACTCCCGAGGCATTGAAAATCGCGTCTTCCGTTTTGCGCATCTCGGAAATGACACGGTCATTCGACAAGCCGGATAGTTTGGTGTGAGTGTAGGAGTGATTGCCGATCTCGTGACCTTCCGCCACGGTGCGGCGCACGATACCGGGATACATGTCCACACTCCGGCCAATCACATAGAATGTCGCTTTGACATTTCTTGCCCGCAATATGTCGAGCAACCGGGGGGTGTTCGAGGCATGCGGGCCGTCATCAAAAGTGATCGCGATGTAGGGACCGGGAGCGGCGACGCGGCTGAACGATATGCCACCTGCTTTGTCGAAATTGGACGGCATGTTGACATCGGGATTGCGCATCGCGGCACCGCTGGTTGCCGGGGTGCGATACGCGGTGTTGGCCGTGGTTTTCACTGGCGGCACCGGCGTGCGGGATGGTGTCACTGGCGGGGATTTTTCCGGGGAACAACTTGCGAGGTACAATGAGGCAAAAGCGGACAACAGGAGTTGGGTGGAGTGTTTCATTTCAGGCGGTTGTGGGCTGAGACGGCGCTGGGCAGGCTAAACTTCATTTCACTCCTTGTCACGCGTCAATTTCGCCCGATTGAGTTAATCCCCCGGCACGAATCGTCATGCGCTCCACGGCGATCAAGTTAGGGAAAAGCATGACAGTTGAATTCGTGGCATTTTCAACCACAGATTACGCAGATTTTCAAAGGCATTGAACGATCGTGAACTACATCCAACAGGTCCGTTACGCCTGGTGGCTAGTTTTCCTGTTTCTGTGAAATCTGAGTAATCTGTGGTCATTCTAACGATTATATGATGTGACCACGGATCTACCTTCATTGATTTCCCCCATGAATCTCTGTTTCACCCTCTGCGATTTTTGCATCCCAGCGTTTTGTTTCCTCCCGAGCTTGATCGCCCCGTCATGTGCTCTGGAAAAATCAGCTTGGCAAGGTGTTTAAAATCGATAGATTGGAACCTGAACATGTTCTGCACTCCCGCCCCTGAGGGATATTGAACGGCAACATCCAACACCCATGGCACAATTCACTGTCAACCCAACACGCTTCGATCCCTACAAGAACTTCAAGTTCCGCGTGAAATGGGATGGCAAATACGTTGCCGGCATCAGCAAGATCAGCGGACTGATTCGCCACACCGAAGTGATAGGATTCCGCGAAGGTGGCGATCCTTCGATCCAGCGCAAGTCACCCGGTCTCACCAGGTATGACGCCATAGTGCTGGAACGCGGAGTGACTCACGACCTTGAGTTTGAAAAGTGGGCCAATAAACTATCCCGCATTGGCACGGGGGCCGGAGCGGAAGTTTCGCTCAAGGACTTTCGCAAGAACATCGTGATCGAACTATACAACGAAGCGGGCCAGCTTGCCATCGCCTACAAAGTTCACCGCTGCTGGGTGAGCGGCTACTGCGCTTTGCCCGAACTCGATGCCAATGCAGGGGCCGTAGCCATAGAGTGGATCCAACTGGAAAACGAGGGATGGGAACGGGATAATGAAATCCCCGAATCGGCGGAGCCTGTGATCAAATCCTAGAAACGCATGTCGTGGACATCAGAGAGGATGCCGAATTGACATTCGCGGCATTCAAGCTAAGATCCGGCACGATATGAAGAGAAAGAATTTCGCAACCATGCTTTGTCTGGGTCTGATGCCGATGGCGGGCACGACGTCCGCAGAGGCGGGACAGAAAAAGCGGGTCGTGCTGGTTCACGGGATTTTCCAGCAGGGCGATTGCTTCAACCCGCTGAAGAAAAAACTCGAGCAGCAGGGCTGCGAGTGTTTGATTCCCGCGCTCAAACCTGCGGATGCGAATACCGGACTGGAACCGCTGGCCGCGCAATTGCGCAAGGAGATCGACCAGAAATGGGGTCGGGATGCTTCCATTCATATTGTCGCCCACAGCATGGGCGGTCTGGTTTCCCGCTACTACCTGCAGGAACTGGGAGGTTATGCCCGCTGCGGATCATTGGTCACACTGGCAACTCCCCACCACGGCACCTGCATGGCATACTTCTACCCCGGCAAAGGTGCCTCGCAGATGAGACCCAACAGCGAATTTTTACAACAACTCGATCAAACCTCGCATCGCCTGAAAGATGTGCGTCTGATTTCGTACCGCACTCCCTTCGATCTGATGATTCTACCTTCGACCAGTTCCTGCTGGGATTGCGCGCAAAATGAAATGGTTTGGGCCCCGGCGCATCCGCTGGTGATGCATACACCGCGCGTTCAGCGGCATATTTTCGAGGTCATTCACTCGGACTCCCCGGCGGCAGGCCAGAGCAAGTAAAAGGCCAGTTGTGCCTGCTGGTCTGGAATCCCTTCCGCATATTCACCGCACAAAAGTTTCATCGGAAATCCCGGAATCAGGCGGAGAATCGACACGCTGGAATCCTGCAATTGGAAAATCGCCCGCCATGCGCCGCAGCCGATTTCAAAAAGCCCCCCCGCCCTGCCGCGAATCCTTCGGGTCCGGTGCGGGGAGGGATCGCGCGAAAGCAGTTCCAACAACCGATCCGCAAAATCGACGTTCCACTTCGAGCGCAACCAGTCGATCTGGGTTTGCGCCAGATCGGCAAAGCGCACCGCGTAGCCGGGTTCCTTTTGCGACCACTGTTCGACTTCATCGAGCCATCCCGAACTCTCGTCGGGAAAGGCATCATACCCGGGAATGTACGGCTTGATGTCGAAAACGGGCGTCCCATCCACGAGATCGCAAGAACCCAACAACAATCGGAATCCTTCGATACCCAACAAGCGCACCGGTGTCATGCCGAGCGCATTGGGCCGGTGCGGCGAGCGGGTCGCGAAAACCCCGCGGCGTTTCGCCATGCCCCGCGGCGGCAAGACCAGCGAGCGCCACGATTGATTGCGGTGAAACCACCAGATCAGCCAGATGCGGGTGAAGCCCTGCAAATCCTGCAAACCATGACGCAACTCCTCGCGTGGCAGCAACTCGAGCACGCTGGTTTCCCCGGCATCCTCGTCGGGCTGGTGCAGGGCCTGGAACTTCACCGATTTGCCACTGCGAATGTGGCCGATGGCCCGGATCGTCAATTCATCAGCAGCGGGCGTTTCATCATTCACCGAGGCGATGATGAAACATTTCATCAATTGTGCAAGATTGTGTTTGCCCGACAAGGATGACGGGCGCGCGATTGCGAGTGACGAAGTCGGAACCTTTGCCTATCATTGCGGCGGGAAATCATGATGCGCTTCATCCCCTATGGTCCCGATGCTTGGATGATCGAGTTCGCAACGGAACCCGGCGCAGAAGCGTTCGCTCGCTGCCACAGTCTGATCGCGGATATCGAAAAACGTCCGCCTCTAGGTCTGCGTGAGTGGTCGGCCTCGTACACCCGCATCCTGCTTGAGTTCGCTCCCGGTCAATCGCCCGCCCGACTCTGGGAATGGATTCGTCCGGACGGTTCCACTGAAATCGCGAAGGAAGGCGCAGTAAAAACAATCCCGGTGAAATACAACGGACCTGATTTGCAGCGGGTTGCCGATCATGCGGGACTGACCGTTGACGAGGTGGTTGGGTTGCACAGCGCCCGACCCTATCTCGTGCAATTTCTCGGCTTCTCCCCCGGATTCCCCTACCTTCACGGGCTCGATCCGCGTCTCGCCACGCCGCGTCTGGACACCCCGCGCATCGTGATTTCCGCTGGTTCGGTGGCCATAGGCGGTTCTCAAACCGGAATCTATTCGCTGGCATCCGCTGGGGGATGGAACATCATCGGTCACACCGAAACCGTTCTTTTTGATGTCAATGCACCGCTGGAATCGGCATTCCATCTAGCTGCAGGCGATCACATCGTTTTCCAGCCGATCTAACAAATTCATGAGTTCCCGCTCCGAAAGCCAAACGACATCCGCCCGGGTCACCCAGGCGGTGTTGCGCGTGTTGTCGGCCGGCATGCACAGCAGCGTTCAGGATCTTGGTCGACCAGGACTGAAGAAATGGGGTGTCCCCCGCGGCGGTGTCATGGATCGAAGTGTCTTTCACGCGGTCAACCACATCCTCGGAAATTCACGCACAGCGGCGGTTGTGGAAATTTTGTTAGGAAATGTTCGTTTCGAATGCCTTTGCGATACATGGGTTGTTCTCGGCGGAGCGGGACAAGGGTATGTGAACGGTCGTGCGATCCGGCGCATGCGGACCGAACGCCTACACAAGGGCGATCAGTTGTTCATCCCCCATCCGCAGCACGGGATCTGGAGTTATCTCGCAGTCGAGGGCGGATGGTCGGGAGATGAATGGCTGGACAGTCGTTCGGTCTGGCCTGCAGCAGGCATGGGGCGATTGCTGGTTAGCAATGACATTCTTGATCGCGATTCGGACTACTCGTTGGACCTTCCCAAAAGCGTCGCCGCCCGCTACATGACTGGTTTCGAATTGGAGCCAAGAAAGACAACGGACATCCGGGTGTGGCGCGGTCCGCAGTGGATGTGGTTCTCCGAATCGGCGCAGAGGGATTTTTTTCTCAACCCATGGAAAATCTCCACGCGCAGCAACCGTGCGGGCTATCGCCTGGAGGGGGCCGCGGTGGCAGGACCACGGCAACAAATGATCAGCGAACCGATCGTGATAGGATCCATTCAGATTCCGCCGGACGGCAAACCGATCGTATTGTTGAACGATGGCCCCACCATCGGCGGATACCCGAAACTGGCGTTGATCGACGATGCGGATCTCGATCGCTTCTGCCAGATTGCACCGGGAGATCATTGTATTTTCCTCCTTCAAAATGCCTGACATCACCGACATCAATTGCGACTTGGGAGAACATGAAACCGGCGCGCAAACCAGCGCCCTGATGCGATGGATCAGCTCTGCCAGCATTGCCTGCGGCGGCCATGCGGGCACGCCTTCAAGCATGCGTCACTGCGCTGAGGAAGCGGCCCGATGTCATGTTCATGTCGGCGCCCACCCTGGACTGGCCGATGCATTTGGCCGCGGTCGTTCGATACCAAACGTCGCGGAGTTCACGACTCTTCTGGAAAAACAAATTGCAAATTTGCTGCCGATTCTCGATGCCGTCGGTCTGCCACTGCATCATGTCAAGTTGCACGGTTCTCTCTATCACGCCACCGACCGGAGTGAGGAATTGGCCAGCGCCTATGTCGAGTGGATGTTGCGGAATCATCCGCGTGCCATCATCTATGCGCGTTCGGGCGGACCGACATCGCGACGGGCGGAACAGCATGGTGCGACTGTATGGCACGAATTGTTTCTCGACCGCAACTATCACGACGATGGTTCCCTCATTCCGAGGGAAATGAACGAGGCACTTTTGACCGACACCAGCCAGTTGAAGGAGAGACTCGAGCGATACCGCGAAGAAGGAGTCATCACTGCGCGATCCGGAAATCACTTGCCTCTTCGCGGTGACACGTTTTGCATCCACGGAGACACGCCACGGGCAGAAGCCTTCGCCCGCTGTGCAAACGGATTTCTCATGCTCTAACGGTTCATCGATTCTGAAAATTTTCCCCTTTGTCCTTGCCGTAGCGGCGATTTTTTTTCATCCTGTTGGCATCATGTCTGAAACACCACTTGCGATTGGCGTTGATTTCGGCGGCACGACCGTGAAAATCGGTGTGCTCTATCGAAGCAATTTGATCGACACCGCACCGCCCATTGCCACGCAGGACTACGAAGGTCCCGATGAACTCATTGACGCGATGGTCCGGGTCATCAACGACCTGCGTGAACAGCATCCCGGAATCGCGGCCATCGGCGTCGGCATGCCCGGGTTCGTCAACTTCGAGGAAGGAATCGTTCACAATCTCACCAATGTCCGTGGCTGGGTGGAAATCCCGCTGAAGCAACGGCTCAGCGATGCCACTTTGCTGCCGACCGTAGTCGAGAACGACGCCAATTGCATGGCATACGCCGAGTGGAAACGCGGTTCGGGCCGGGGTTTGAACCACCTGGTGGCGATCACCATGGGCACCGGTGTCGGTGGCGGGGTCATCGTCAACGGCAAAATGGTGCGCGGCTGCCAATACGGCGCGGGCGAAATCGGCCAGACCTCGATCGACTACCAAGGGCGGGTCGGCGCTTACGGAAACAAGGGCGCGCTCGAGGACTATGTGGGCAATAACGAAATTGCCGCCGATGCCCGGGCGCGCTACGAGCAGGCGGGCATTTACAAGAACATCGCCGACTGCTCCCCTGCCGCTCTGGCGAATGCCGCAACCAACGGCGACGAAGTGGCATTGCAGGTGTGGGACGATGTGGCACGGAAAATGGCGACCACGATCATGAATTGCTGTTGGCTCTTGAATCCGGAAGCGATCATCATCGGCGGCGGAGTTGCCAAAGCCGGCGACCTGCTGTTCGGCCCCTTGCAAACCCATCTTTTTTCCCAATTGTCCGGCCCCTTCAAAGATCATCTCTCCTTGTTGCCCGCCCGCTTCG
Organism: Akkermansia muciniphila; assembly: GCA_945860285.1. Lineage (GTDB taxonomy): Bacteria > Verrucomicrobiota > Verrucomicrobiia > Verrucomicrobiales > Akkermansiaceae > UBA956. The sequence goes on from CAMAQB010000021.1 coordinate 17,578, forward strand.
GATCCGAAGCGGGAATGGTCGGTGCAGCAACCCTGGCACTCGAAGAGGCCGGATTTGCCGTGTAATCACTCGCGGCGAATGATTTCGGCGGTCGGACATTCATTTGTTCCAAGATCAATTTCCTCCTTGCAATTGTTGCCAATGTATTTACATTTTCACTACCGCAAGCCTTGCTTGGAAGTTATGAAAGCCCATAGTTTTTCGAAAAATTCCTCCGCCAGAGGTTTCACACTGATCCTAACGATCAGCCTGCTGGTGCTGCTCACCCTGATTGGAATTGGCATGTTGTCTTTATCGGCCGTGACATTGCGCTCCAGTTCGCAAGCCAGCATCAACCGGGTGGCGCGGGACAACGCCCGCCTGGCGATGATGATCGCCATCGGTCAGTTGCAAAAACATGCGGGCCGGGATACCCGGATCACTTCGACAGCCGACATTGCTGGTGACGTGGGCGGCACATCGCTCACGGTGGGAAAAGCGCCGACCAACAACGTATCGGTCAACAACATCAACAAGGGGCTGAGTTCGCTGCAACACGGGACCCGTTTCTGGACGGGGGTGTGGTCGAGCAATACCACTGCGGCCCAGTCTTACTCCGTCACCCCCACTCCGGTGTGGCAGCAATGGTTGATCAGTGGCAACGAGACCGCGACATCGGCGGCCACCTCCATCCTGCCGAGCAGTGCGATTGCCGCCGTCAACGGCACCGGCGAGGTCGGCAATCCGGAAACCGCGGTGGTGTTGGTTGGCAAGAATAGCGTCGGTCCCGCCGATGCCAACACTCTGCCGAATTACGTGGCCGCCCCGCTCGTGAAAATCACCCAAAAAGGGATTTTAACCGGCCGGTACGGCTGGTGGGTGGGTGACGAGGGCACCAAGGCAAAGTTCAATACCAAGTCATCGACGACACCGAATGTGGCCGTCACCTATCGCGACCTGGTGCCGACGCGGCGCGGTTGGGAAGCGGTCACCGGTTATGCCAATTATCCACTGGCGGGCATGGCGGCGCAGGACAACCTCGATAAAGTGGTTGACCTCAATCAGGCCGAGCTTTTCGATCCGGCTTTTTCCGCCCCGTTGCAACGAAACTTCCACGCGGTCACGACCGACAGTCTCGGAGTGCTCGCCGACACGGTACAGGGAGGTCTTCGACTGGACCTCACTCCTTACATCAACAACGGTTTTCCGACGTCGGCACAAACGACATTTCTCAATGCTCCCACCCTGACCGCCAACATTCTTCCCACTGCGGTATCCTCGAGCCTCAAGGGGCCCAAGTGGCCGCAACTGAAATTTTTCGCCGATCGCTACAAGAACCTTTCGGGGGGCAATTTACAGGTGAAAACGGCATCGACCTCCGGTTCCTCGGCTTCGACCGACATCATCGCGCCGTTGATTCTCGATTTCCGTCTGTTGTTTGGTGCCAAACCAGTCGTTGTGGGCGGTGGCTATCGCCTCAACCCCTGCGGAAAATTCGCGGTAACGCTGGCCAATCCGTATCCCTATCCGCTGGAATGGAAGGCGGCCCTGGACTTCGAGATTTTCAACGACACTCCCTCGGGCAACCGACCGAGTTGTATTTGGGGCGCGGCCGGGCAACCCGCCTACATCCCTCGGGATCTCAATGAAGCCGCCGTTTTCAACAAGGCAATCTTCCGCATTGCACCCGGCACCATCCCAGCTGGAGAGGCCAGGGCTTACACCGTGAATTCGCGCATCACCCGACCCCTCAACAGCATCGCTCCCGTCACCGTCAACCTGAGTGATTTTTCCAGCAGCAGCCCCGGCAATTTCGACAAATGTGTGGAGTTGGAACATGCTTCTGTGAATGGCGGTGGTGGCTTGGACGTTCGCGAAAGCTGGCAAACCACTCTGGTATCCTTGGAAATGCGCAGCGCCGGTAGCAGCGGTGCCAATGCGATCCTGCGCCGTTGCGAAAAGTTCGATCTCGACAACGGCTTCTATTCCCAGGTGGTGCGAGGCATGAACCCGACCATCGCCGCGACCATGACCCGCCCATTCCCGCTGCACTCCTACTCCTTTCAAATCAGCCACCCCGGCGCGGACTATGCCTCCTACCTCCCCGGCGGAATGGGCCTGCGCAGTTCCACGGTGAGAACATTCACGGACTTCAATCTGCAATGCACCCGTTTCACGAAAAACATCACCTCCTACAATCCCCCGCCTTATTTCATGGAAAGCAGCGACAGCCTGGGGCAATTGCCATTCAATCCACCCGGCGGCGAAACGGGAATCGGCTTCACCCGCAATCTCGCCGTGTCGCCCGTTTCCTGGGGGCGGGAGCAGGCCGGCGGTTCGAAGAAGTGTTACCTTTTCGACATCCCCGACAATCTGGTGTCGCTCGCCCAGTTGCAGCATGCCGATCTCACGGCGGACGAACTCAACCTGTCGATCGGCAACCAGCCCGGCAATGCCGTGGGCAATTCCTATGCCACCACTTTTGTCAAGCGCGCCCTGAGCAAACAAACGCGTTACGACTACATCATCACCGGTTCCCCGAACCCGAGCGAGGCCACCGGCACGGCACGAACCTACTTCGACATGTCGTTCCTGCTCAACAACGCGCTCTGGGACAGCTATTTTCTCTCCAGCATCCCCACATCCGTTTCCACTGCGCTCGAAAGCAAACATTTTGTGAAAATCTATCCCGGCGATGAATCGTCGAGCTTGCGCGACGCAGCCAAGGCATCCAGCAGGCTGTTCATCAATGGTGCGTTCAACATCAACTGCACCAGCAAGGACGCATGGAAGGCGTTTTTCGCCAGCACGAAACGGCTGAAGCACAAGGCCGATGTCGCGGCCACCACGGAGGCGATGTTCCCTCGTGGACTATCGCAAAAAGTCACCGCGAAAAATCCGCCCACCGGCACCAGCGACGATTCCTTCGGCGGCTTCCGACGTCTCAACGACACCCAAATCGATGCCCTGGCAGAACAAATGGTTCGTCAGGTCCGCGAGCGCGGTCCCTTCGTTTCGCTGTCGCACTTTGTCAACCGCGCGCTGGTGGACATTGCCAAGGACAACAAAAAACTGGCGGGCAAGGGTGCCCTGCAAACCGCCATCGACAACGCCGGACTCAACATCGACAGCAAGGGCCTCAAAAAAGTTTTTTCCGGCATCAGCGTGACCGAGGACAAGGTGGTCATGCAGGCTGATGGCAATGCACCGGCTGCGGATCTGGTAGGCGGCGATGTCACAGTGCTCCAGAATGCTTACGGCGACACCGACCCCGCCTGGGCTCCGAAATCCCGGGACGACAACCCCGGAGCCATGGCGAGCATCATCGCCGACCGGCAGATGCTCACCGATGCCGCATACAGGGAGGAACAGGGCTTTCGCTCCACCGGCATTCCGGGATGGCTGACCCAGGCCGATGTGCTTCAGGTGCTCGGACCCTTGATTTCCGCCCGGTCCGATACGTTTAAAATCCGTGCCTACGGCGAAGCCCTGAGTCCCGACACCGGCAAGGTCGCCGCCCGCGCCTACTGCGAAGCCATCGTCCAGCGCATGCCGGTTTATGTCGATCCCAAAAACGCGGAGACCGTGCGCGACGCCGCCCTAACACCTCTCAATAAATATTTCGGTCGTCGCTTCAACATCATTTCCTTCCGCTGGCTCAATGCAAATGAAATCTAACACCATTCCACACATCCATGCCCTTGTGGCGGCATTGTTCACCCTCTCGCAAAGTGCCTTTCCCCAGTCGAAGGATGACAATTCCCCCCGCGTCGCCTTGAAAATCGATGTCGTATCCTGGGGCGAGGACATTCCGGGACTGACGATCAAATCATCCGGCAAGTCCAGCGAAGTCAAGGCTCTGGCATTCCGCTATTCGAAAGCCGTCGCCTACAGTGGATCGAACATCCTGGAAATTTCGCAAACCCCCGGCGCCACCAACCCCGAACCGATCCTGTCGGATGCCGACAAGGAAATGCTCAAAAATCGTCCCAAACCTGCCGCACCCGCACCCGTGGTGATCAACCCCGCGGATGTTCCCAAGGAGATTCAGCAACGGCGCAAGGAGAATCCGACTCTCGTGGCTCTCGCCTTGATCCCGGTTGACTGCAGGCGCGCCACAATTCTGTTGGCTCCCGGAAAAGCGGGGACATTTCAGGCCTATGTGATCGATGACGACCCGAGCAAACTGCCACCCGGAAAATTGCGCATCCACAACTACAGCGCCCTGCCGATCGCCATGCGCTGCAATGGCAAGGAAGCCCGGGAATTGAACACCAAGGACTCGATGATCGTCCCCCCCGAGGGTGACCAGGTGATTTACGAACTCGCCTACAAAAAGGAAGATGCCTGGAAAATCCAGGAAAACAATGTGATCCCCGTCGCCGCCACCGACCAGGCCCAGTTGATCGTCTTGCAGAGCGATGCCAGCTTTTTCGCATCGAGCGACGGCAGCCGCTCCGGGTTCCTGCAATGTGTCGTACTGCGTCGACTTCCGGAACCGTTGACACCCGCGACTCCCTAACAGCCGCCATTTATTGATTGATCAAATCGCATTCCTTAGCCACGCTGCCGCGCGTGACGCAAACCGACGATCTACGCATAGCAGGAATCAACCCCTTGATTTCCCCCGCGATTCTTGCCTACTACCTGCCGATCAACGAAGCGGTGGCGAATTTGGTCGTCTCGACCAGGCAGGCAGCTGACCGGATTCTCAAGGGCAAGGATGACAGACTGCTGGTGGTCGTCGGCCCGTGTTCGATCCATGATCCGAAAGCCGCCCTGGAATACGCCGATCTTCTGAAAAAAGAAGCGGATCGCCACCGCGAGGATCTGTTGATCGTCATGCGCGTCTATTTCGAAAAGCCACGAACAACTGTCGGCTGGAAAGGTCTAATCAACGATCCACATCTCGATGACTCGTTTGACATCAATCAAGGCCTGCGCGTCGCCCGCGGATTGTTGTTGGAACTCGCCCAACGCGGCATCCCGGCGGCCACGGAATTTCTTGACACGATCTCACCGCAATACGTCGCCGACCTCATCGTCTACGGGGCCATCGGCGCGCGCACGACCGAATCGCAAATTCACCGGGAACTCGCGTCGGGGCTGTCGATGCCAGTGGGATTCAAGAACGGCACCGGCGGCTCGATCCAGCTGGCGCTCGATGCGATTCAGTCCGCCTCCCGGCCACACCATTTTCTTTCCGTGACCAAACAGGGCGTTTCCGCGATTGTTTCCACCGTGGGCAATGACTCGTGCCATGTCATTTTGCGCGGTGGTTCGAGCGGACCGAATTACGATGAAGCCAGCGTGAACGAGGTGGAAAAGTGCCTGATGGAACAGAGCCTGCCGCCGCACCTGATGATCGATTGCTCGCATGGAAATTCGCTCAAGGACTACCGCAATCAGTGCATGGTGGTCAATGCCATCGCCAAGCAAATCGAACAAGGCTCGCGCTGCATCGCCGCCTGCATGGTCGAATCCAACCTCGTTGCCGGCGCCCAGAAGCTCGGCAAAGATCCCGAGGCGCTGACTTACGGGCAGTCGATCACGGATCAATGCATCGATTGGCCGGACACCGTGGAAGTACTGGACCGCCTTGCCGCCGCGGTGCGCGAACGCCGCAACTAAGCGAATCCCCCGCCCCCTTGCCCCAATCCTACACATCGCTGGAGGCATCGCTGCACGATGTCTTCTGGGCGGCGGAAGGCCCGCCAGCGGAACTTCCCTTGCTGCGCACGTTCCTGCAACATGAGCCAGGTCCGTCGCTGGAAATCGGCAGCGGTTCGGGGCGATTGCTTTTGCCGTTGTTGCAGGAAGGATTCACGGTCGATGGTCTGGAACCTTCCGCGGAAATGATCGAACTTTGCCGCCAGGCTGCCAGCCAGGCAAATCTCCCCGTCACCCTCCATCAGGGCGACATGGACAACTGGATCGCCCCACAGCTCTATCACTCGCTGTTGATCCCGGCCTTTACCCTGCAACTTTCCATCAGTCCGGCGGACACCCTGCAACGCCTTGCCGCGATGCTGACACCCAATGCCGTTTTGTATCTCAGCACTTTCACTCCCCGCGCCGAAATCAGCCAAGCCCTGCCGGAAAACGAATGGTACCACGATCAGGAAGTGAAGCTCGCGAATGGTTCGATTGCCACAATCAATACCCGGCACCGGATCGACCGCGAAAAGCAAATCCTGTATCGGGAGCACCGCTACATGCTGCACTCTTCGCGCGATGAATTGCTGTCCAAACATGAATCCGCGCAGAGCCTGTACTGGTTTCACCGCGACCAGCTCAAAGCCATGCTGCGATCGGCCGGGTTTGTCATTGAGAAACAGTTCGCCGATTTCAAACCCTCGCGGCACGCATTGAAAAACGCATTGGTCGTGACCACCTGGGCGCGCAGGACAGCCGTCGGTTCCGCTTGAACCGCTGCGCTTCACTTGTCCGACTTGGGAGCCAGAATCACCGGTTTTTCGACTTCCCCCGCTGGGCGGCGGGCCTTCGGCGATTTGCCGCCGATTTCCCCCTCCATCTTGTTTGCCAGTGCGAGCAATTTTGCCACGACCTCGGGATTCTTGTCGGCGACATTGGTGCGCTCACCGATGTCGGCATCGAGGTTGTACAACCTCGGTTCCTTCCCCTTGGCATCGTCGAGCGGTTCCTTGCCCATGGTCTCGTTTTGCGGTTTGATCGCGAGTTTCCAAGGCCCCTGGCGCACGGCCTGCAGGTGATAGTTGGCGAAATAATAGTGCGCCTCCCGCTGTGAAACGGTCGACTGCCCGAACAGGATCGGCGAGATGTCCCTGCCGTCGATCACCGGTTGCCCGGGAACTTTGTCGCCGGCCAGCACGACTGCCGTGGGCAAAAGATCGATGATCCCGGCCACCGCATCACAGGAAGTGCCGGGGGCGATTTTCCCGGGCCACCAGGCAATGGTCGGCTCGCGCACGCCACCCTCCCAGGTGCTGCCCTTGCCCCCGCGCAGGGGTGCGGCACTGCCCGCGTCCTTGCCCTTGCTCGTCCATGGCCCGTTGTCACTGGTGAAAATGACCAGCGTGTTTTTGTCGAGCTTCATTTCCTGCAAGGTGCCGAGCACACGTCCGACACTCCAATCAACCTCTTCCACCCAGTCGCCGAAGCGACCATTCGCCGACTTGCCCGCAAAGGCCGCGCCGGGATAGATCGGTGTGTGCACGGCGGTGTGCGGAAGGTAAAGCAGGAACGGTTTGTCCTTGTTGCTGCGGATGAATCCCAGCGCCTCGTCGGTGTAGCGCTCGACGATGCGGCTTTGCTCTTCATCGGAGAGTTGTTCGATGACTTCCTCATCGCGCAACAGCGGAACTTTTCTTTCGCCACTCTTGGTTTTCGTCTGCATGTCATTCGAATACGGAATGCCGAAATAATGGTCGAAGCCCTGGCGGGTCGGCAAAAACTCGGGTTGGTCGCCGACATGCCATTTGCCGATGCACATGGTTGCGTAGCCATGTTCCTTCATGCGCTCGGCGATGGTGAACTCCTGCGGATGCAGGCCGTGTTTGCCACCGGGACCAAACACCCCCGGTACGGACACCCTCGCGCCGTAACATCCGGTCAGCAACTGCGCCCGCGACACCGAACACACCGGTGCCGCATAAAAACTGGTGAGCTTCATTCCCTCCTTCGCCATGCGGTCGAGATTCGGCGTTTTTTGTTTGGTCGCCCCGAATGGTCCGATGTCCGCATAGCCAAGGTCATCGATGAAGATGATGACAATGTTCGGCTTGGTGACTTCGGCACTGATGAGCGGGCCGCAGGTCGCGCCCAATACAGCGAGCGCGGTGAAGATCGATGATGGAATTTTCATGTCAGGGTTTGAGTGTTTTCGGTCGGGCATTGTTGAACTGATCGAGAGCCGTTTGCAACAACTTTGCCGCATCGGCGGCACCCCCTTGCAATTCGCCGATCGCCAGCGGATTCTTTTCCCCGCTGTCTTTGGCCCGATCGAAAAATCTGCCGTCGCGGTAGAGTTTGAATCGTTGATCAAATGCGAACTCGGTGACCTTCATGCTGTTGCCCTGCCACGGCGAATACCAGGAATAGATCCACTGGCGCGGATTGCCTTTTTCACGGCGCAACTGCGGGTAAAAACTTCGTCCGTCGAGTTTGCCGATCGCCTCGTCCTTGATTCCCACCGCATCGCAAATGGTCGGCAGGAAATCCGTGGTATCGACAAGATCCGCGCACACCGTGCCCTTGGCGATCTGTCCGGGCCAGTTGACAATCACCGGCACATGCATGCCCGCATCGACCGTGCTGCCTTTTTTTCCCGTGACCAGCGTCTGCCCCATCATGGATCGGGTGCCCGCACCGGTGCCATTGTCGCCGAGAAACAAGATCAGCGTGTTTTCACGCAATCCCTGCTCCTCGAGTCGGGCGACAAGTTTGCCCACGAGTTTGTCCATGTACGCGACCATGTCGGCGAAATGTGCGGACGACTTGTTGACCTTCTCACCCGTTGCATTTGGATCCCAATCCTTGCTGTCGGGTGTCGGCTGATAGGGATCATGGGTCAGCATCATTGGATAATAAATGAAAAAAGGCTGCGCTTTCTTCCGCGTGATGAAATCGAGGACATAGTCGCTGACCAGATCAGGTCCGTATTCACCCTTGCTGTAGTCCTTGACTACACCATTGATTTCCAGCCCGGGGTTGGCGTAGCGCGGCGGTCGTCGCGTATGCTGCCACAGGCAATACTCCTCGAAGCCGTACGCCTTCGGCTGATCGAGGTCATGGCCGAGTTGCCATTTCCCGGCCATGCAGGTTGCGTATCCCGCCTTTTGCAAATGATTGCCGAATGTCACCGCCTTGCGGTCCATGTTGCCGAAGTTGATGTAGTTGCGCACGTTCGACAAACCGGTCATGAGCTGCACCCGGCTCGGCGTACACAAAGGCTGGGCATATCCATGGGTAAACCGGGCACCCTGGGCGGCCAGCGAGTCGAGCACAGGGGTTTTGTAGGAACTACCTCCGTTCGCACCGATGGTTTCATAGCCGAGGTCGTCGGCGAGAATCAGGATGACATTGGGTTTGGCTCCGACCCATGGAACCACGGCAAACAGCATTGCGACAATCAGGCGTTTCATGGCTGAGCGGGTGGATTATTTTCCTTGCCTAGCAATTCCACTGCTTTCGCGGCGAATCGTTTGCCGAGTTCAACGAAACCTTCCTTGGTGCAGTGCAGGTCGTTTTTCGGACCGTTGAGGTCGTCGCAATCCACCCAGGCGCCACGGGTGTCGCCGGTTGCGACTTTTACCTGGATGTCCCTCACCGCATCCCAATGTTTCTGGCCATTCTGATGGTCGCTCAAACGCCCGATGACCATCGCCGTCGCGGGTTGTTTGAGATCCTCGCGCACACTCGCGATCAATCCCTTCAGTGCCTGTTGGTAGGATTCCGACAGTCCGCTCTTGGCATCGCGTTCGCCCTGCATCCAGGAAAAGACAACGCTGTCCGGCTTTTTGCCCTCGGTTGCTTTTTTCACGCGCTCCATCAGTTCGACATACAAGTCGCCCGGCGGCAGATCCGCACCCGAGGCCGAGGCATCATGGGGCCCCGTCCAGTTTTTCCACCAACGCCTGATCGGCGTGCCACCGACGGCGAACTTGACGACAATCACCTCGTCATGAGGGAATGCCTTCACAACGGCCGGGGTGAAGGAATTGTCGGGATTGACACCCTCCATGTTCGATTGGCCGGAGAGTATGAACAAACGGACTTTTTTCGCATCGACCGCACCGGCTCCGTTGCAGAGAAAAAAACCGCAGGCAATCAACGTGAAGAGTTGGCGATGTGACATGGTGCCAACGTAGCGGCAGCGGCAAAAAACCCAAGCAAAAAAACTCCCGCCATTGTTCCACGGCGACCAAGCTAGGGAGAGATGTTTACCGACGTAGTAATTGTCCAGTAATGCTTTCAGGCGTTACCTAGTCGTGCTTTTTTGGTAGGTTTGATCGTTTTTGGGGAGGTTGATCGCGATTCTGCGCACGGTGCCCAGGTTCTTCGCGGTGTGGCCCTGAGAGGTTTGGTGGTGATTTTCTCGTAAGGCCGTGTCTAGAACCCAGTGGCAGCTGTTTTTCTATGCTCCAATGCTTTCGGATGTGCGCGCCTTGTTGCTGAGCATTACTGGCGAGTTTAAGTTATAAAAAGCCTTTAATCTATCAAGCTTTTCCCTGGCTTGATCGCCGTGGGCGGGAATGGAGGCCCGGGTTCAAATTGATTGATTATCGCCGTTGCATGGATCGTCATGTTCGACTGTTGCATTTATGATGGCGCATTTTTTTTCCAGTCTCCTCTGGCCCAATAAATTCGCGAACACTATCAGGGATAGAATGGCGGCTACTGGCATCCAGATTGCAATTGCCACAAACGAAAGTCCTCCAACCGCGTTCAGCGCAGGATGCGGCTCAAAATGCGGCATGAATGATATCGATCCTCCCACAGAGGGGAAGGTCTTTTTTCTGGCACGCTCAAACTAATGCCACACAGAAGTTCACATGAATCCTTCAGTGTCCCCAGAGGGATTCAGTGGCATCAGTGGTTCAATCGCACAGTTCAACCCTGATGGCTTCCAAGCCACGGTCTGCTCGTTCGTTTTTTTTGCGAATCGCAATTACTTCGAATCCGCGATGAAACTGGCCTGGGCCGATCCCTTCGCGATCTTCTTGCTCTTGATCCAGCTCATCTGACCGCGCAGGCGCTCGCCGACTTTTTCAATCGGATGAGCGGCTTCGGCTTTGCGGATGGCATTGAAGTTCTTGTTGCCGCCGGCGAATTCCGCCGTCCACTCCTTGGCAAAGTTGCCGTCTTCGATCGCCTTGAGCTGCTTGCGCATGCGCTCTTTCACCGACTTGTCGATGATCTTCGGTCCCACGGTGACATCGCCGTACTCGGCGGTTTCGGAAACCGAGAAGCGCATTCCAGCAATGCCCTGCTCGTTCATGAGGTCGACGATCAGTTTGAGTTCGTGCAGGCACTCGAAATACGCCATCTCGGGTTGATAGCCGGCCTCGACCAGCACTTCGTAACCCGCTTTGACAAGGGCGGTCGCGCCGCCGCAGAGCACACACTGCTCACCGAACAAGTCGGTCACGGTTTCCTCACGGAAGTTGGTTTCGAACACCCCGGCACGGGTGCAGCCGACGCCGCGCGCCCAGGCCAGTGCGGTTTCCTTGGCTTTGCCGCTGGCATCGTTGTGCACCGCGATCAAACCGGGAACGCCCTTGCCATTGACAAACTGCGAGCGCACGGTGTGGCCGGGGCCCTTGGGAGCCACCATGATCACATCGACATCCTTCGGCGTGACGATGGTTTTGAAATGCACGGCGAATCCGTGGGAGAACAACAGGGTCTTGCCCTTGGTGAGGTTTTTCTCAATGTCCTTGGCATACACCGAGGGCACCACGGTATCGGGTGTGGCGACAAAAATCACATCGGCGGCCTTCACGGCGTCGGCTGTTTCCATGACTTCGAAGCCGAATTTTTTCGCCACTTCCCAGGACTTGGATTTTTTGTAGAGTCCGATGATAACCTTGAGTCCGCTGTCCTTCAGGTTGAGCGCATGCGCGTGTCCCTGCGAACCGAAGCCGATCACGGCGAGGGTTTTTTTCTTCAACGGAGCGAGCGAGGCATCTTTGTTGGTGTAAATCTTGGCAGCCATAAATGTGTTGTTTGTTTCAGGATTTGCCGCCGTTTCGGATGACCCGGGAGACGACGGAGCGCGAAACTGCCAAGAAAACGCAGGACCGTCAAGAAATTGATGCGTTACTTTTTTGCAATCGCGGACTGCTGAAAAGGAAATCAGCGCCAGTCGTTAGAGCACCCGCATCAGGTCATCCACCTTGGCGAAATCCTTGATTCCCGGCGAGACTTCGGCTCCCGATGCCACATCGAGGGCGGCGGGATGCACCTGGCTCACGGCATCGGCTGCATTGGCGGGCGTGATCCCGCCTGCGAGCAGCAGCGGTACGGTCGGCAACAACAAGCCGGCCTGCTGCGCGAGACTCCAGTCGAAGGGATGTCCCGTGCCTCCGTAAACGCCGGGGGCGGCGGTGTCGAGCAACAATCCATCGGCATGCGCGAAGTGGCTCAACCCGTCGAGATCCACGGCATCGCGAATGCCGCAAGCCTTGATGCACGGAATGTTCATTGCCTGCAATTCGGCAAGTTCGCCGGGGCTTTCATCGCCGTGAAGCTGGGCGGCATCGATGATGCCACTGCGAAAAACCTCCGCGATGTAGTCAGGCCGGGCGTTAACAAACACGCCGACGCGAAGGATTTTTCCAGCGACATCCCGCAGCCAGGGCGCGGCGTCATCGGGACTGATGAAACGCTTCGACAAAGGCCAGAAATTCACCCCCAGCGCGTGAACCATCCGATCGACCAGGCCCTGCGCGTCATCCGCACGGATGACGCCGCAGATTTTCAGCGAACAGGACGAAGGATCGAGGAATGTTTCCAACAAAGGTTGCACGGCCCGACTATGCATGCCGACCGCCGGATTGTCGAAAAAAATACATGGATGCATTGCTCCGTAAACGAACACTGGAACAGAAACATGCTTTGCAGGCATCGCACGCACTACCTAGCCTCTGGGCATTGTGGTGAAAACCATTGCCTCATTGAAAGAAGAGCGCAAACTCACAACGTAGGCAACTGACTCTGCTGGATGAGCTCTTCGTTGTTACTGTCACTTCTTGTCATTCTGACCATCACGGTGCCTGACGCCCGTGCCAATGAGAAACCACCACCCCCAAAGATCCAGTTCAATCGGGACATCCGCCCGATTCTCTCGGATGCCTGTTTTCACTGTCACGGTCCGGACAAAAACGCGCGCGAAGCAGGTCTGCGCTTGGACATTCGCGAGCAAGCTTTGAAGGAAGCGGAATCGGGCGAAATTCCGATCGTGCCAGGGCAACCGGAGAAGAGTGCACTTGTCACTAGGATTCTATCGGACGACGCCGAGGAACGCATGCCACCGCCCAAAGCGCACAAGGTTTTGACTACCGCGCAAAAGGAATTATTAAAAACGTGGATTGCCCAAGGTGCGGAGTATCAGCTTCACTGGGCGTATCTGCCGATCCAAAGACCGCCGGTTCCGACATTGGACCTGCATCCAGTGGACGCTTTCATTCGCCAACAACTGGCTGCGGAGAATTTGCAACATGCTCCCGAGGCGGACAAAGTCACACTCATCCGCCGGGTGACGCTCGACCTCACCGGGCTGCCGCCCACTCCTGCCGAGGTCGATGCATTCATCAATGATGCCGCACCGGGTGCCTATGAACGGGTGGTGGACCGCCTGCTGGCCTCGCCGCATTACGGCGAACGCATGGCCGTGGATTGGCTGGATGGCGCGCGCTTCGCCGACACCAACGGCTATCAGGTGGATCGCGACCGCACACTCCATGCCTGGCGCGACTGGGTGATTGCCGCCTTCAATAAAAACCAGCGCTTCGATCAGTTCACCATCGAACAAATCGCCGGCGACCTGCTGCCGAACGCCACGCTAGAACAGCGAATCGCCACCGGCTTCAATCGCAACCACATGATCAACGAGGAAGGGGGCATTACCGAAGAGGAATTCCTCGCCGAATACACGGCGGACCGTGTGGAAACGACGGCCACGGTTTGGCTGGCGCAGACCTTCAACTGCACCCGTTGTCACGACCACAAGTTCGACCCCTTCACGCAGCGGGATTTTTACAGCCTGAAAGCCTTTTTCCACAACGTCTCCGAAAAAGGTGTTGGGGAATACAATGCGCCCACAAACAAGAGCAGCCCGCCGTTTCTCCCGTTGCCTACTGCGGAGCTCACAGCGGGGATTGCGGCGATCAAAACGGAGATCGAAACAGCAAAGTTGGATCAAAGTCCCGCAGCAAAGAATCGGATTGCGGAACTGACAAAGTCTCTAACAAAAATGGAAGCGGACATTTCGGTCACGCTGGTGATGAACGAGGCCCAGCCGCGCGACACCTTCATTCTGTTGCGCGGTGTGTTTGACCAGCGTGGAGAAAAAGTCACCGCCACCACTCCCGCCGCGTTGCCGCCTATGCCCGCTGAACTCCCCCGCAACCGCCTCGGACTTGCGCGCTGGCTTGTCGATCCAGCAAACCCGCTGCCCGCACGCGTGACCGTCAATCGCTTTTGGCAGATGCTGTTTGGCACCGGACTCGTGCGCACGGCGGAAGACTTCGGATCGCAGGGCGAACCGCCGAGCCATCCGGAACTGATTGACTGGCTGGCATCGGAGTTTTTTTCCAGCGGATGGGACATGAAAGCCATGATGCGCTTGTTGGTCACCAGTGCGACCTATCGGCAAAGCTCAAAGCTCACGCCCGCGGCGCACGAACGCGATCCGGGCAACCGCTTGCTCGCCCGCGGTCCGCGCTTCCGCTTGCAGGGCGAATTCGTGCGCGACCAGGCACTCGCCGCCAGTGGTCTGTTGGTGGAGAAAATCGGCGGCCCCTCGGTGAAACCGTATCATCCTCCCGGGCTCTACGAACAAGTGGTCAATCAGAAGGACAATCCCAAGGCCACTTATACCCAGGACACGGGCGAAAACCTCCATCGCCGCAGTCTTTATACATACTGGAAACGCTCGGTGCCGAACCCTGCGATGCTGCTCTTCGACGCACCGTTTCGCGAGACCTGCACCTTGCGCCGACCACGCACGAACACGCCCCTGCAAGCGCTCAATCTGCTCAATGATCCGACCTACGTCGAAGCCGCACGATTCCTGGCGCAGCGGATGTTGTTGGAAGGAGGGGCATCCATTGAATCGCGGCTGAGTCATGGCTTCCGGCTCATCACGGCACGACTTCCCCGACCTAACGAAATACAAATTCTTAAAATTTCGTTAGAACATAATCTCGCTGAATACAAAACCGACCCCGCCGGTGCGGCAGGTTTGATCAAAGTCGGCGAAGCCACTACCAATGCCACATTGGATGTTTCGGAACTGGCCGCATACACCTCGCTCGCAAGCACCATGCTGAATCTCGATGAAACGGTGACAAAGGAATAACGCATCATGAATCCGAATCCATTTCTCGACATCACCCGCCGCCAATTCCTTGGTCGCGCAAGCGCGGGCATCGGCGCGGCGGCGCTGGCTTCCTTGCTGAATCCGAAGTTGTCAGCCGCGCAGGGCCTCGCGGGACTTCCGCACTTCGCGCCGAAAGCAAAACGCGTGATCTGGCTCACCCAAGCCGGTGCGCCATCGCAGCTCGATCTCTTCGATTACAAACCGGGCTTGCGCGAGATGTTTGACAAAGACCTGCCCGACTCGGTCCGCAATGGTCAGCGGGTCACCGGCATGACTTCGGGTCAAGCGCGCTTCCCGATCGCGCCCTCTCTTTTCAGCTTCAAACAATACGGGCAGTCCGGCCACTGGCTGAGCGAGTTGCTGCCCCACACCGCACGACTTGCCGACGACCTTTGCATCATCCGCTCAATGCACACCGAGGCGATCAATCACGACCCGGCGATGACCATGTTGCAGACCGGCAGCCAGGTCGCCGGTCGACCGTCATTCGGCTCGTGGATGTCCTATGGTCTGGGTTCCGACAACGCCGACCTGCCCGCGTTTGTGGTGATGATTTCCCGGCCCAGTGGCAAAGGCAACGAACAACCGCTGCACGAACGCATGTGGAGTTCGGGATTCCTTTCGGCTCGCTACCAAGGTGTCCGCTTCAGTTCCGGCAAGGATCCGGTGTTGTTTCTAACGAACCCGCCCGGCATCAACCCGGCGCACCGTCGGGCGATGCTCGACGATCTTGCCGGCCTCAATAAGATCAAACTCGACGACTACCAGGATCCGGAAATCCAGGCGCGCATCGACCAATACGAGATGGCCTTCCGCATGCAGTCGTCGGTCCCGGAACTCGCCGATCTCTCCAAAGAGCCCGCGTCGGTCTTCGAACACTACGGCCCGGAATCGCGCAAACCGGGCAGCTATGCGGCGAACTGCATTCTGGCACGCCGGCTCGCCGAGCGCGGCGTTCGATTCATCCAACTCTATCACCGCGGTTGGGACCAGCACAGTGATCTGCCCCGCGACATCCGCACCCAGTGTTACGACACCGACCAGCCAAGCGCCGCCCTTGTCGAGGAGTTGAAAGAACGTGGCCTGCTGGAGGACACGGTGGTCATTTGGGGCGGCGAATTCGGACGCAGCAGCTATTCCCAAGGTCAACTCACCGCGACAACTTATGGACGCGATCATCACCCGCGCTGCTATTCGCTCTGGCTCACCGGCGGTGGAGTGAAACGCGGCAGCATCATTGGCGAGACGGATGACTTTTCGTACAACATCATCAAGGATCCCGTGCACATCCACGACCTCAATGCGACCGTGCTGCACCTTCTTGGTATCGACCACACCCGTCTCACCGTCCGCAACCAGGGTCGTGACTATCGCCTCACCGATGTCCATGGAAAACTGGTGCAAGCCATCATGGCTTGAATGCCGCCGCCTCGCTTAATAAACCCATCGCCCATGTCCGCGCCTGACTCCACAGCCCCGATGCCTGCGCAACCACGGACAAGGATCCGCAGGTGGCTGCTGCCGCTTGGCGTGGTGCTGGGCTTGGCGGCGTGGTGGTATTTCCGGCCTGCCCCGCGCGTGGCACCGGCGATGGTGCTGATTCCGGCGGGCGATTTTTTGATGGGAGATCAGTCGATGCCAGAAAGGGGAGAGCCCAATGAACTTCCAGTACACACAGTGGAAGTGAGTGCATTTTCAATCGGGAACTGCGAGGTGACCAAGGCCGAGTGGGACGTGGTGAGGACCTGGGCGCGGCAAAACGGTTTTACGGATCTTGCCGAGGGAAAAGGAAAGGCGGCGGATCATCCTGTGCAGAGCGTCTCATGGTATGATGTGGTGAAATGGTGCAATGCCAGCAGCATGCAGGAAGGCATGCAGCCATGCTACACGGTGTCAGGTGCAGTCTATCAGGTCGGGGAGAATGAGGGAGTCACCTGTGATTGGACTGCCAACGGCTACCGCCTGCCGACCGAGGCGGAGTGGGAGAAAGCCGCCCGTGGGGGCAAGGTCGGAAAAGACTATCCGTGGGGAAATACCATCAGCCACCGTCGAGCGAATTTTCGCGAGGACATGTCGCCATCCAAGCTGACAAAATTGTGGAATGACATGTGGGACAAAATTTCTCCTGGGAGATCCCGCAGCGTTGGCACTGGTTATCATCCGACCTATGAAACCGGAAATGAACCCTACACCTCACCGGTCGCGAGTTTTGCGGCCAATGGGTACGGTGTCCACGACACGGCGGGAAATTTGTGGGAATGGTGCTGGGATTGCTATGAAGATTACCCTGCGAGCATGCAGACCGATCCGCGGGGAGGGGCTAGGAACTGGATCCGGGTGAGCCGGGGCGGCAGTTGGATCAACGAAGCAACAGACTCCTGCGTCGCGGAGCGCAAAAATGACGATCCGAGGCGCTCCATCTACAACCTCGGCTTCCGGATCGCCCGCAGTTCCGTCCCACCAGCCGACAGCAGGGAGCGGAGCGACGAGCCCGCGCGTTAGCACCCATGACCCATCGCCGATCATTTGAAACTGACATTCCATGACATTCCTCACATGCCTCGCCCAATCCGACCGGCTTCTCCTTGACGGCGCGACCGGCACCGATCTCAATCTCCGGGGAGTCGATACCGGGCTCCCGCTCTGGTCAGCCAATGCATTGATCAACGAACGCGATGCATGAGTTCTGCTGGACATTCATGAAGATTATCTTCGCGCCGGAGCGGACATCATCACCACGAATCCATTCCGCAGGATGAAAGCGTTGGTTGGGTGAACACCGATTCCGAAAACCCCGATGTCTATGGCGAACACGCAGTTCATTGGCCGACAAAAATCATCGGCGGATGCTGCGGCAGAACACCTGACCACATCAGGCAATTGTAAAAAGTGGTAAAACACGGCGATGGACTTACATGGTTGTAATTTTTTTCTTGAAAATTGCAACCATCACTGGCAATTTACACGAAACAATGAACATCATTGATCGTCAATCCTTGGTCAAGCAGGTTACCGACTCGATCGGCAACTTTCGGGTGACGGCGCTATTGGGGCCGCGGCAGTGCGGCAAAACCACGCTGGCCCGTACTTTCGCGGTGCCGCGAGAGAACCATTTCGATCTGGAGGATCCGCTGGATCAAGCACGGTTGCAGAATCCCCGGGATGTTCTCGGCAACCTCACAGGGTTAGTCATCGTCGATGAGTTCCAGCGCCAACCCGGTCTTTTCCCGATTCTTCGGGTGCTCGCAGATCGGCAAGACCAACCAGCTCGTTTCCTGATTCTCGGCAGTGCCTCGCCGCAGTTGATGAAAGGGGCTGCCGAATCGTTGGCGGGCCGTGTGAATTTCATCCACATGGGCGGGCTGAATTGCGAAGAGGTCGGCACCTCTACCCGCAACCAGCTCTGGCTGCGCGGAGGTTTTCCGGAATCCTATCTGGCGGCTTCGGACGCGGTGAGCAGCCGCTGGCGTCGTTCCTTCATGCAGACATTTCTGCATCAGGACATCCCGAGCTTCGGGATCGATGTCGCACCGGAGCGGCTCCGGCGCTTCTGGATCATGGCGGCGCACTATCACGGCCAGACATGGAACAGTTCGGCCATCGCCAAGTCGCTCGATATCTCCCACACCACGGCGCGCTCGTATCTGGATATGCTGACCGATTCGTACGTAATGCGCCAGTTGCCGCCTTTCGTCACCAATCTAAAAAAGCGCATCGTCAAGGCACCCAAAGTCTATCTGCGCGACTCAGGCCTGCTGCACAGCCTGCTGCAAATCGAAACACTCCGGGATCTCCAATCCAATCCGCGCTATGGCGCGTCGTGGGAAGGCTTCGCACTGGGACAACTTTGCGCGGTGACGGGCATCGAACCGGACGAGGCGTTCTTCTGGGGCACCCACGGCGGAGCGGAAATGGATCTCATCGTCGCGCGTGGTGGAAAACGCTACGGCTTCGAATTCAAGGTGACGGAGAAACCAAGCGTCACCCACTCCATGACCATCGCCCAAGCGGATCTGGAACTGGAGAAAATCTATCTGGTCTATCCGGGCGAGCTGTCGTTTTCGTTGCGTGATGGAATGGAAGCTCTGGGTTACGCGCAGATTCCGGAGTTCCGGTTTCCGTAATGCGTGACAGCAGCTTCACTTGAGGCACAGTCGCGGATCGACCATGAATTGAAAGCACTGCATGAATCCCTGAGTAAGCCTATCAACACGCCATACGCGCACTTTTTCCATGAACATCAACTCCACAGCCCCGATGCCGGCGAAACGACGATCAACGATCCGCAGGTGGCTGCTGCCACTTGGCGTGGTGCTGGGCTACCGGATGAGATCGTTGCTGATTTGGGAATCAACTTCGTGACGCTCGGTCGCTCGGTCGCTTCCTACACTCCCTATCACCGGGATAGCCGGGACGACGGGCTTTTGGTTTCGACGGAGTGGGATGAATCGACCGCGTATGGTTTCAATCGGCTAACAGGATCGGACAAGGAAGGCAGCGCCTGGCGCGGGTTTTATGGGGAGATCGCCGAGTTGACCCGACGTTTTGCGCCGGGCATGCTGCAACCGCTCAAGAGCGAGGCGGAACTCAAAGCCGTTACCGGTTTGCCTGAAGTGTGGCGCAATCCGATGGAAATCCCCATCGGCTAAGTCATTCGCACTCGCTTCACGGATGATCTGGTGCAAGGCGTGGCAGATCTGCCCGATGCGTCGATCGGCACCCATGTCTCCGCCGACGACATGCTAGCCAACCGATGCTTTCTCCATCACCTCATTCGCAACGGCAACGGGCAATGGCGCGTCCCTCAGGGCGGAATGGGAGCGCTGGCTAACAAGGTCCGAAGCTCTTGAATGTGCCATTCCATTCCTTAGACTGGTTTCCAAGAGTCGATTCTTCTATTGGCCAGGTAAGATCATTCTTCGTCCCCAACGGGGCGCACGGAACTTCGTCTACATAAGCTTTTATGTTTCTTCGTCCTCCGTGCGTCCCGTTGGGCGCGCGGATCATTTTACGCTTATTCCAGGTTGCCAAGTGGCACCCTTCGCTTTCACCGTGAGCCCCGTTGGGGCAAAGATAAATGAAGGGATTTTTGCGAAACTGTCCAGCTCGGCGCGGCTTCCCCGGCTCAGCGAAGTTGCACGGACCGCAGCATTTGATCGATCTGTTTCACGTAGTCACCCTGCATGCCTTGCTAACGAGAACCTGATAATATTCCGTCGTCCCGCGCGATGTCGTGATCGCGAAATTCTCCCTTCTTTAACATCGGAAAATCCGCGCCACTGCCTTCGTCGTTTTGGTACCAGCGCACCGGTTTTCCCGCGATCACCGTGTGCCGCCACTTTTGCTTGTAGGGCTTTTTTGCTGTACCGGATCGCCCTCGCCCATCGTTTGCACCAAAAGAGGCTCGCACATGACCAGCCCTGGCCCGCTGACCTTGCGGATGAACATGTCGTTCAAGCGCGAGGCGGGATCGACATAACGGATGTCATTTTCTTCGATTTTGGTGCTCCAGCGACCCGCCATGCGAGGAGAATGCGGGGAAATACTCAAACCTGCCGGCTGACCGGATGCCACGCACGAAGGAGAAATGGGAACCATCAGAGCCACCGAAAAACAAACAACAAGTGAGCGAGCAGCATGCGTGAAACTTTTGGGCGAATGGCTGGGAATAAAGCCGAAAAGAAATTGCTACCTTGGCCTTGCGGAACCCATCCAAAACTCCGGCGCTTCACCTGATTTCCACAATTAAGTCTCGACACTTCACTGCGACAGGCTATTTTTTCGCCCGATTCATTCCCTTGGCTTATTGACACAGAGTTTTTTGAGCGCAACTTTCCATTTTCCATTGATCCCGAAACAGCTTTCTTAAACCGACATTCCTATGAAAACAGACTACAAACGAACCGCAATCCTGACACTCGCCCTTCTCTCGACGTCCGCCTTCGCGGAAGACAAAGCCAAAGCCGCGATCCCCGCCGCCGGAGCAGACGGCTGGATCAATCTCTTCAATGGCAAGGACCTCAGCGGCTGGGAAGGTCTGGAGGGTTACTGGAGCGTGGTCGATGGTGCGATCCAGTGCACCGAAACCGTGGAAAACTCGAAGCAGACCAACTTGATTTTGCTGTGCTCGAAGGACAACCCGGAGAAATTCGCCAACTTTGAGATCCACTTCAGTTTCAAATGGGTCACCCCGGGTGGCAACTCAGGTTTGCAAATTCGCGGAAAAATCGACAAACCTGAGATGATGCACGTCGGCGGCTACCAAGCCGACATCGATGCGGGCAATGGTTACACCGGCATCATTTACGATGAAGGCGGAGTCGCCGGTGGCCGCGGCATCATGAGCAAACGCGGCGAAAAGACCGTCTGGAGCGCGGATAACAAGAGCACCAGCACGCCGCTGGACAAGAGCGATGCCGAAATCAAAGCCCAAATCAAACCGGTGGGCGAATGGAACAATGCGGTTGTCATCGCCTCCGGCAACAAGATCACTTACAGCATCAACGGTCAGGTCACCACCGAGATGATCGACGACAGCCCCAAGGCCTGCAAAGACGGAGTCATCGGGTTCCAAATGCATGCAGGCGCGACCATGACGCTCCAATTCAAGGACATCAAAATCAAAATGCTGGACAAGAATTGAGTTCCGCAGCGGTTTTCTGCCAGGGTGCGTTTTCCCGCACCCGCCGTGAGCCTGTCGAAAGTCACCGAGACAGAAATGGCGGGTGTCTAACCTTTGCGATCTACGTAGCCCCCAAAGGTCTATGAAAGAGATGAAAACCAACTCCATTTCCTCTCCGGTGTTCCACCGTGTGCCCCATCGCAATCGACCACGCCTGATGGCGGCATTTTGATGTGTGCAACGCTTTCTTTGATGATCGCGCTGGCAACAACTGAAAATTTTTGCTGATCGATGCAGTCGAGCAAAAGCGAAGGTCGGGCGCATTTTTCCCGCCGACCTGTTTGAACTGCTGAATAACCTGCAAACAGTTGCAACGAGTCCGAACCAACCGGTACGGTGAATTGGAAAACAAATTCCGCGACAAAAAACGCTACATGTGTGAACCATTCTTTGATTGATCGTTTCCCATAAACCTCGAAGCAAGACCGCAGAAACGCCGCTGGCTGAAATGGACTCTCCGCATCCTTCTTCTAACGATTGTGGTGCTGTTGACAAAATTCATCCTGCACCTCGTCTTGCCGAGAAATTTCGCCGCGACCGGAGAATCGCTGCCACTTGCGCTCGCCAGCGGATCATTCCAGACTTCCTACTACTGTGGTCCACAATCACCCAAAGGGATCGTCATACTGGGCACGGGCGACGGAGGATGGTCTTACTGGGAGGAAAACACCGCAAAACATTTGTCGGCAATGGGTTATGCCGTGGGCGGCTGGGACTGCCGAAAATTCGCTGACTCACGCACCTATGATCAGTCAAGTCTCGGCGCGGGGTTCCATGCCGCCGTGGAGGCGGTGCGCAAGCGCAGCGACGCTGACGAGAGCATCCCCGTCTGGTATGGTGGCTGGTCGACCGGCGCCGAACAATCGGTGGCGGCGGCCTGCGGGGACCGGCCCGCGCACCTGGTGGGCCTGCTGTTTGCGGCGCCCGGATCACATGGACGTTACGGCATCACGACGAGCGACTTGTGCTGGGCAAGGATCCCGAAGGACCCGATTCTTTCGCGCTTGCGGACCTGGCACCCGGTCTCAGCGGCCTGCGCGTCGCCCAGTTCGCGGCCGGGCTCGATTCAATGGACGACGTGACCTAGCTCGCAAAGTTGTCAGTTCCGCAGAGGATTTTTGAGATGTCGGGCAAACTGCATGACATGGGCGGTGCGGGGCCGGAGTTTCAGGAAACATTGGACAAAGCGATCGCATGGACCCTGGATAGCCAACCCTGAACCTCGAGCCGGAGTTGATGGAAAAATCGCCCCCTCCTGTCTGGCAGGGCTGGCTTGTAAGACTTGGTTCCTTGCTCTGGGTGAGTGTCTGTGCATGGGCGCTCTATGGCCTGCACAAGGAATGGTCCGGCTTTCATCTGGTGGACTTGAATGCGGCGTTGTCGCGCATCGGTCCGCAGCGCATCTCGTTGGCGGTGAGCTTCACTGTTCTCGGCTATCTAGGGAACGCCGCGCTGGCATTGCTGGCACAGCGCTGGCTGGGCTTGCAAACAAGCAGACCGTGGCGCGCACTCGGAGAATCGCTCATTTCCAGCGCCTTTACCATGAACGCGGGAGGCAGCGTGTTGGGCGGCGGCGGCATCCGCATGAAATTCGCGGCGACACATGGCACGAAGGTGTCCGATGTGGGAAAAGTGACGATGTTCAGCGGGCTGGCGGGCTGGGGCGGACACCTGCTGGTCTGCGGGACCTTGCTCTGCTTCGCTCCGCCGCCGCTGAATTGGCTGTCGCCGGAAGCGGCCCGGTGGATGGGGCTTGCATTCTTGTTGGCCTCAGTGGCAATGACACTGGGAGGGCTGATATGGCCAAAAAAAATGTCTTCGCCGGGATTGTCGCTGGTCGCGCTGCTGGTGTCGGCGTTGGATTGGTTTTTTGCCGGGATGGCGATGTGGGTATTGTTTCCCGGGTCTCTACCCATGAGCGTGTGGTCGTTCATCTCCGTCGTGGTTCTGGCCCAGGCGTTTGCGGCCTTCACCCATGTACCCGGCGGAGTGGGCGTGCTGGAATTCACGATTGCCAAGGCTCTCGGCGGCACCATCGCGGCTCCGATACTTGCAGGAGCGCTGGTGACCTATCGGCTGGTTTACTATCTGCTGCCGTTTTTCGCGGCCATCGCCATGTTGGGACTGCACGAATTGCACCTGCAGTGGAGTGTGCTGAAAAAAGGCGGTGGAATCGTTCTGCGCGGGTGGAGCGCGATCGCGCCAAGGCTGGCATCGCTGATGGCGCTGGGCGGCGGCTTCATCCTGCTGCTCTCGGCGAACACACCGATCGAACCTTCAAGGCGGATCGGGCTGGAAGACTGGATGCCGTTGCACTTCGTGGAAAGCGCGCACTTCGTTTCGAGTTTGGCGGGGGCGTTGCTGATCCTGCTGGCCCGCGGTCTGCAAAGGCGCATCCAGGAGGCGTGGTGGCTGACGGTGCTGCTGATGGCTGGCGGCATTGTTTTCTCGCTGGTAAAAGGCTTCGATTGGGAGGAAGCGCTGGTTCTTTCCTTCATGTTGGCCTGCCTGTTGCCCTCCCGCGGCCATTTCCACCGCCGCGCCACCCTGTGGACCTATCGCTTCACCCTGAGTTGGTGGCTCATGCTGCTCGCGCTCGTCGGTGCGACCCTCTGGCTGGGTTTTTTCGCGGCCCGGAATGTTCCTTATCAACACCAACTTTGGTGGCAGTTCACATTCGAGGGTGATGCCTCGCGCTTCCTGCGCGCCGCTGTCGGAGCAGGTTGCGTCATCGCCTTCTTCGCCTTGGCTCAATGCCTCCGTGCCGCCAAACCGCGCCACCGCGAGACGGTGGCGGCCGAGTGCGTGGAAAGACTCGTGCAACTCAGCAGCCATGCCAACGCCGCACTCGCCTATCTCGGCGACAAGGAGTTCACCGTTTCAGCCGATGGGAGTTGTGGACTGATGCACGCCGACCAAGGCCACAGTCGGATTGTCATGGGAGATCCTTTGGGTGACTCTGATACCGCCGACGACCTTCTTTGGAGCTTCGTCGAGCAAGCGCGAAACGAAGGCATGCGACCGGTTTTCTTTCAAATTTCCGTCGCCGAAATGCCGCGGCTGGTGGACATGGGATTCAAGCTCTTCAAACTCGGTGAACAGGCCTGTGTGGATCTCAGGACTTTTTCCCTCGAGGGAAGCGGCATGAGAAAACTCCGGCAGGCCCGCAGCCGCTTCGAACGCGCCGGACTTGCGTTTGCCATCTGGGATCGTGCCGAAGTGGCGGAACGGCTTGAGACATTGCGGACCATTTCCGATGTCTGGTTGAACGAACACCGCTCCGGGGAGAAAGGATTTTCATTGGGACGGTTTGATGACGACTACATACGCCGTTT
>CAMAQB010000022.1 GCA_945860285.1 Akkermansia muciniphila
TCGTGCCAAAAAAAGGCAAATAAACGCAAAATCCCAGCCCCAAAATGGCACCAAAGAACAATCGCACCAGATAAAATAAGCCGAAACAAAAAGAGTATTCATGTGAACACATTTACATAATGCTGTAAAAACATTTTGCAATTGGCTCATTAGTTTGTAATTTCATACTGTTTCTTTTTTCTATCATTTTAGGTTTGTGTTTTCTTGGTAAGCTCCCTTTCGGGGAGATTCGTTTGCGTATAACGCGAAAGCTGGGTGGCGGCACTGCGGGGGAGGCTCTCGGGAAGCGCGGCGAGGGCTGAGGATTCATCGCTCGCATCGAGGTAGTAGCTGAGGGTGGTGGGTTCTGGCAGGAGATCGTGAGCTTGCAGTGCGTGGTGGAGTAGAGCATGGCAAGCAGCAGGTGAGCCGTGGAGGGCGGCAATTGTCAGGTGGCCATGCGCGTGCTGGGCAAGGCAGACGGCAGTGGGTTGGCCATTTTCTACGACCACGCCGGAGCAACGGGGATCAAAGAGGCTGGGCTGGTGGGTGGCGGCGGTTTGAAAGCCGTGGGCTAGCTCGGTGGGGCGGAGGGAACTACCGCAGAGGAGTGGGCGCAGGGCGGGAAAGTGCTCGCCGTGGGGTGGGTGGATGGCGGGTGTTTCCTCTATGCTATGGGAAAGGGCGGTGCGCCAAGTGGCGGCATCTGCTTGGTAATGGGTGCGGGTGGCGGTGGCGGTGAAGCCGAGGTCTGCGAGCAAGGCAGAGGGCTGCTCGGCGGGTAGCCAATCTGCGATGGCGATGGTGCTGATGCTGGGTTCGGCGGTTGGGATGTGGGCGATGAGGGCGCGGAGGAAGGCGGGAAGTTCTGCACCTAGCGCGGGCAATGCGGTCCACTGGAGTTCGGCGGTGAGGGTGCCATCGGTCTCTGGGATGCTCTTCCAAAAAGCGACGCCGAGGATGCGCTCTACGGGCTGAGAACGCACGGCGACGAAGCAATGCTGCCGCCCCTCCCCAGGGCGAGCAGGCGCGGGCGTACATAAAGAAGCCGCGCGACCGAGTTCATCTGACTCGGCAGCGCGGAAGGCGTAGGGACTGGTGGCTGGCGATTCTCCGGGGAAAACGCTTCTAGAGTCATCAACCTGCATCGGGAGTCGGGGGGGCTTCGGACTTCGACTTCGGTTTGCGGCGTGGGCGCTCGACTCGTGCGGCGGTTTCCCACTGGGCGAGGATGGCGGGGTCGCGAGAGAATTTGTTGCGGACGATGGGGAGGAGCTGGGTGCGGGCCTTGATGCCGCGCTTGAGGGCATCTTGCAGCGCAGCGGTGCCGCCGACTTGTCCAGAGAGGCCGGAGTTTTGGCCGTTGACGGCTTTTTCCAGATCCCCGATGTCATCTTCCAGATCATCCAGGAAGTCCTCGTCCATCTCGAATTGGAGGAAAAGGGCCTTGTGCTTGGTGGCCTCGGCCAGGAACTCGCGGGCGGTGGTGAGCAGCGTGCCGTAGGCGCGTGAGCGGGACATGCGGAACTGGTCATCGAAGTCCGGCAAGTCCTCGGCCTCAGAAATGCCATCTGCGGTTTCGCGGATTTTGGCCAGCAGGGTGCGGAGGTTTTTTGCATAGACCTCCTTGGACGAGGTGCCGCCGTGGAACTCGCCAGAGCCGGAGAGTTGGGCGACGCCCTCTTTTTCCATCTCGGCAACTACCGCCGTAATGATGGCGAACTGCGAGATAGCGCGGGAGTTGGCCGCGAAGGCGCTCCCTTTCTGGGTGCTAAAGCCTGCCATGCGCTGGAAGGCATCAAAGTGGTTGCGGGTTATTTCGTTGTTCATCGTTTTTGTGGGAAATACATGGGTAACGTAGATACAGTCAGTTGCTTTACAGATTCATAGCAGCTTGACCACCCTGCGCAATCATAAAATGCATGTGCGCTACGATACAATGCATGTGCGCTACGATACAATGCATGTGCGCTACGATACAATGCATGTGCGCTACGATAAAATGCGCGTGCGCTACGATAAAATGCACGTGCGCTACGATAAAATGCGCGTGCGCTACGATAAAATGCACGTGCGCTACGATAAAATGCACGTGCGCTACGATAAAATGCATGTGCGCTGCCATAAAATGCATGTGCGCTACGATAAAATGCACGTGCGCTGCCATAAAATGCACGTGCGCTGGAGGAAACGTGGCGGCACTTTCCAAGTGCCATGCCCAAGAAAGACATCGATGCAGCCCTCGCGAATAAAATCCGCGTGATATTCTGCGTGATATTCTGCGGGAATTTGCGTGGGAATTTGCATGGTCCTCCTTTCCCAAAACTTGCTGCGCTCCAGTATCAATAAAAAATACTTCGCTAAAAAGCTAACACCTAACCACCGCTGACACACTTTTGCTTTGGCGATTCAAAAAATTTGACATAGCGTTAGAGATACATAGACTCGTGGCGAATGATTGTGACCGTCAACACCAGAAACATACGACGCGGCACTGCTGTTGCGTCGGTTTTTTCTGCGCTGGGCACTGCTAAGACGGCGTTTTTCACTTCTTGCACTCTCCTTTTTCCCGCAACCCGTTTTTCTCCCTCCTCCGGTCTGGCCACCGGCAATTGCAACGGCCTTCACTCCAAAAGCAAATGTCTAGCAACATGAAGTCACGTCTCGCCATCCTACTCGCGCCCGCTGTTCTGGCAGTTACAGCCTGCAAGAAGGAGGTGCAGGCTCCACAACTGCCACCTCCTCTGGTAACCGTGGCCAATCCGCTGGTGCGCGACATTCCTTTTGTGGCGGAGATCATCGCGCAGACCGAGGCAAAGGCCAACGTCGAGATCAGAGCCAGGGTGGAAGGAACCGTGGAGCAGATCGCTTTCAGCGAGGGTTCCGAGGTCAAGGAGGGCGATCTTCTGTTCGTGCTCGACCGCAAGCTGGTCGAGGAACGACTTGCCGCAGCCAAAGGAAATCTCGGTCAGGTCACGGCGGCCTTGGGTCGTGCGAAGCTAGATGTCGAGAGACTGGAACCCTTGGTGGAAAAGCGGGCCGTGCCACGCAAGGATCTGGACAATGCGAAGTCGGCGGTCGAAGCTTCCGAGTCTGCCATGGAAACCGCGAGAGCCCAAGTGAGGTCCGCTGAATTGGACCTGACCTACACCGAAATCAAGGCACCAGTGAGCGGCCTGATCGGGTCCAAAGAAGTCGATGTGGGAACGCTCGTTGGGAAAGGTCAGCCCACCCTGATGGCCACCATTTCCCCGCTCGATCCGATCTGGGCGAACGCGGATGTCAGCGAAGTGGCCTATCTGAACGCGGCGGATAAATTCTCGGACCCCCAGAACTCGAAGGCCGTGTTTTCACTTGTTCAAGCCAATGGTCAGGTGAATGGCCACACGGGAAAGCTGGCGTTCGTCGATCGGTCGGTCAACTCCTCTACTGGCACGCTCAAGGTGCGGGTCGAGTTTCCGAATCCGGAAAAGATTCTTCGCCCAGGCCAGTTCTGCCGCCTACGAGTGGTCGGTCGAACCGATGCCGGCGCCATTTTAGTCCCGCAGCGTGCGGTGCAGGAGCTTCAAGGACTGCACAATGTTTTTGTCGTGGATGGTAGCGGCAAGGTCAGCTTCAAGCGCGTCAAGATGGGTCGGAGGATTGGTTCGCTGTGGATCGTCGAATCTGGCCTAACCGGAACGGACACGGTGATCATCGAAGGGCTGCAGAAGGCACGTGACGGGTTACCCGTCACACAGCAACCAACGAAAATCGACGACGCACCGGTTCTCGAACTGCTGGCCTCGGTTCCCGGAGCCAAGGCCGAAACTCCCACCAACAAGTGACATACCGAGTTTATGGCTGATTTTTTTATCCGTCGTCCTATCGTTGCGATGGTGATCTCCATCCTGATGGTGATCATCGGAGGCTTCGTCTTGACCCGTCTGCCGGTGTCCGAGTATCCCGAGGTAAGTCCTCCGGTGATCAACGTAACCGGCAATTTCCGTGGAGCGGACTCCGAGGCGGTCGAGGCGTCGGTGGCGACTCCGATTGAGGCGCAGATCAATGGTGTGGAAGACATGCTTTACATGAAGTCGGTCAATGCCGCCGACGGGTCGATGACGCTCACAGCGACCTTTGATCTCGGCACCAGCCCGAACCTCAACCAGGTCAACGTCCAGAACCGGGCGTCGCTGGCCTTTCCTCGCCTTCCTGAAGCGGTGACGCGGGACGGGGTGAGTGTGAAGCGGTCCAGCCCCGACATCCTGATGATGATAGGCCTCGTGTCGCCGAAGGGAACCTACGATGCGGTCTTTCTCTCTAACTACGCCACGATCAATCTGATCGATGCAATCGCACGCGTGAAGGGAGTGGGCGATGTCAAGAATTTCACCGCTCAGGACTATGCGATGCGCCTCTGGATTGACCCAGATCGTCTGGCTTCCCGAGGGCTGACACCCGCCGACATCATCGCGGCTGTGAGAGAGCAAAACGTCCAAGCGGCGGCTGGTTTGGTGGGAGCGGAGCCCGCGAAAAAGGGACAGGAGTTTCAATACAACGTGGTCGCCAGTGGGCTGTTGAAGGATCCGAAGGAATTCGAGGAGATCATCGTCCGCTCGAATCCCGACGGCTCGCAGGTCAAGGTGAAGGACGTGGCGCGGATCGAAATGGGTGCTCAGGTTTACAAAAGCACTGCCCGTGTAGGTGGTGCCCCCGCCGCAGCACTCGGCATCTATCTGGCACCGGGGGCTAATGCCCTTTCCACGGCGGACGCGATCAAGAAGGAAATCGCCATGGTGGAGCAGCGTTTCCCGCCTGACATGGAGGCCCAGGTCACGCTCGATTCCACCTTGCCGATCAAGGCCTCGATGGAGTCGATCGTTCATACGTTGTTTGAAGCGGTGATTTTGGTCATCATCGTGGTGTTCATTTTCCTTCAGAATTTCCGCGCCACGCTCATTCCGATGCTGACCGTCCCAGTGGCATTGCTTGGCACCTTCATGGTGTTCCCGTTGCTCGGGTTTTCAGTGAACACGCTGACCCTCTTCGGCCTCGTGCTGGCGATCGGTATCGTGGTCGATGATGCCATCGTGGTGGTCGAAGCCGTGATGCACCATTTGGAGCATGGCGCGACGCCAGTTGAGGCGACGCGAAAGGCGATGAAGGAAGTTTCAGGGCCGGTCGTCGCAATCGCCCTGATCCTTTGCGCGGTCTTCGTGCCTGTAGCTTTCATGCCCGGACTGACCGGCACGCTCTATCAGCAGTTCGCCATCACCATCGCGGCCTCGGTCATTTTCTCTGCGATCAATGCCCTCACGCTGAGTCCCGCCCTTGCCGCGCTGCTGCTCCGTCCGCCTAAGCCTCAAAAGGGACCTCTCGGAATGTTATTCCGCGGTTTCAACAAGGGCTTCGATGCCATTACCTCGGGATACACCGGCGTGGTCGGCTATCTGGTGCGGCGTTCCGCGCGGACGATGTTGCTGCTGGTCGTGGCCGTGGTAGGGATCGTGTTTCTCGGCAAGGCGGTTCCTGGTGGCTTTGTGCCTGACGAGGACAAGGGCTATTTCTTCATTGCCGCGGAGCTTCCGAATGCCGCCTCGATGCAGCGTTCCGAGGCCGTCGGGGCGAAAATCGAACAGATTTTGGCAAAGACCGAGGGCATTGATGCCTTCGTGAACATCTCCGGCTTCAGCATCATGAGCGGGGTCGCCTCACCCAACTCGCTGACTTTCTTCGTCAGCCTGAAAGACTGGAAAGAGCGCACCACTCCGCAAACGCACGTCAAGGGTATCATCCGCAAGTTGACAGGTCAGTTCATGGGGATCCCCGAGGCGCGGGCAATGGCCTTCGGTCCCCCATCCCTGCCCGGCTACGGAAGCGCATCTGGCTTCACCTTCGAACTCCAAGATCGCGCCGGTGGATCGGTGGAGGAGCTCGCCAAAATGTCGGAAAAGTTCCTGATGGAGGCCGCGAAACGCCCTGAGCTGACTCGCCTCTACACCGGCTTCCGGCCATCGGTGCCGCAGGTCAAGGTCGATCTTGATCGCGAGAAATGCCGCAAGCTCGGCGTCAATGTCAGCGATGTCTTTAACACCCTCCAGGCCTACCTTGGTGGAGCCTATGTGAACGACTTCAATCGCTTCGGCCGTGTTTACCGCGTCTTTCTGCAGGCCGAACCCCAGTTCACCAGCAAGCCCGAGGACATCCGGAAATTCAACGTCCGCAACAAGGATGGTCTGATGGTGCCGCTGGATACCTTGGTGAATGTCTCCGCCACGAGTGGTCCGGCTTTCACCACCCGCTACAACCTTTTCCGCACAACGGAGATCACTGGTGCGTCGGCTCCGGGATACAGTTCTTCGCAGGCGGTGGCCGCCATGGAAGAGGTGGCGAAGCAGGTGCTGCCGTCGAACTTCGGATATGAGTGGACTGGGCTGACCTATCAGGAAAAGAAGGCCGAGGGCCAGTCGGTGTTTATTTTTGGACTCGCCATCGTGTTCGTGTTCCTCCTTCTCGCGGCCCAGTATGAAAGCTGGTCACTGCCGTTCAGCGTACTGCTGGCGACTCCGCTCGTGGTGCTGGGCACCTACCTAGGACTGCTGATGCGCGGCTTTGAAAACAATGTCTATGCCCAGATCGGGATCATCATGTTGATCGGACTGGCCGCAAAGAACGCGATTCTGATCGTAGAGTTCGCGAAGATGGAGTTCGATAACGGCAGGCCCTTCATCGAGGCCGCCATCCTTGCTGCCAAGCTCCGCCTCCGCCCCATCTTGATGACGTCCTTCGCCTTTATTCTCGGCGCGGTTCCCTTGGCAATTGCGGCTGGATCGGGTGCCGAATCGCGAAAGGTCATGGGTACTGCCGTGGTCTTCGGGATGGGCATCGCCACCCTCATCGGTGTCTTCATCATCCCGGCCTGCTACGTGTTTGTGATGAGGTTGAACGGATCGGGAAAAAAGAAACCGCCCGAAAATGAACCACCCGGGCCGTCCGATCCCCCGCAGGATGAGGCCCCGGCTCACGGATGACCACTCACAACTACCATTCATGAACTCCCATCTTCTCAAAGCCAGCCTTTCTTCCGTGCTTCTGCTTTCCAGCTGCATGTCAGGGCCCAACTACTCACGCCCAGACACTGCGGCAAATTCATTTTTCCGCTTCGGAAATTCGTCCGGCTCTAGCGATAAGACTTTCGGCGATCTCGATTGGCGCTCGGTTTACCGCGATTCTGCCCTGCGTGACCTGATTGAAGAAGGCCTCGCCAACAACCAAGACCGTAAGGCCGCCGCCGCGCGGGTGATTCAGGCTCAGGCGAACCTAACAGCGGTCCGCTCAAGGTTGGTTCCAACTGTCGGCGTAGGCTACGGCGGAGAAGTGGGTGACATCACCAACAAAGTCAATCCGGCTCTTTCCGGCGATTACGAGTCCCACGGTGCCGCGCTCACGATGTTCGAGTATGAGGTCGATTTCTGGGGAAAGATCCGTCGTTCAAATGAAGCGGCCAAGGCACAGCTCCTCGCTTCAGAGGAAGGCGAACGCTTGGTTCAACAGGGGCTCATCGCGGGCATTGCCACCGCCTATTTGACACTCCGCGAGCAGGATGAGGAGCTGGCGATTTCCCAACGCACGCTGAAAGCACGCCAGGAATCGCTCTCACTCATCAGTGCACGCGAAAAGGGCGGCCAGAGCGCCCTCCCCGATGTGAAGCAGGCGGATGTGCTTGTCGCCGAGGCAGATGCCGCCATCCAACAAATCGAAAAGCAGATCGCCCAGTTGGAGAACTTGCTCAGCGCGCTCTGTGGTCGAGCTCCGAGCGCGATTCGCCGGGGCCGCGCCATCATGGATCAAGGCATCGTCGTCAGCGCTCCGGCCGGACTTCAGGCCGGATTGCTTGCCCGACGTCCCGACGTCCGACTTGCTGAGCAGCAACTTGTTGCCGCCAACGCCCGCATCGGGGTGGCTCAGGCCGAGCTATTGCCACGGATTTCGCTAACAGCTTCCGCTGGAATCAGCAGCAATGACTTCGCCGATCTGGTGAAGAACCCGAACCGCTACTGGAAGCTCGGTCCGACCGTGAGCTTGCCCTTGTTCACCGGCGGCCGTCTGCGGGCAGGTATCGTCGGTAGTCAGGCTGCGAGGGATGAAGCCGAGGCCAACTACCGGAGTTCCGTGCTCTCGGCCATGCGTGAGGTTTCCGATTCGCTGATCGCCTGTAGTAAAAATGTCGGAGTCCGTGATGCCACTGGTCGGGTGGTGGATGCCCGCAAGATCGCCCTCGACCTCATCGAGGAAACGTTTGTGAACGGGGCCGCTAGCTACCTCGAAGTGCTCTACAACGATCAGCAGCTCTTCGGAGCTGAGTTGAAAAACTCACGAGCTAGGCTCGACGTGCTACTCGCGGTGGTGGACCTCTACCGTGCACTTGGCGGTGGATGGGACAAGTCCAGCGTCCCAGCTCCCATCGATCCGATGAAGTGAGGTTCTAGCAGCCTGTCGGACTTAGAAAGCACAAGATAAAGCCTGTCTGAGCGCCTTCGATACAGCATGTTGTGGCGGCAAGGCCCCATACTAACCGTTAGATTTCCTGATATACATTAACTTCAGAAATTAGTGAAAATCAACTACCAAATCAAGTGTTAGCTCGACCTGAAAGTCCACATATTGATTTTGAGCGGAATTTTAAGTCAGACAGACTGCTAGAGGATAAGGGTATACTGCAGCGCATCAAGTTATGTGAATTGGTTTGTCTTGTTATTCTGCATCCCGACGGGATGATCCTTGCATAGCCGTAGGTGAAACCTACGATTGCTAGGAATTTGCTTTTAGGGTTGATGTGCAGGGAAGAGAAAATGAGAGGGGGCGAAGAGCGGGGAAAAGGGGTAATTTTGTGAAGTTGAAACGCTGCAATCTGAAATTATCGAGTGAGGAGAGTGCTCCAGAGGCCGGTTTGGCGGAATTCACGGTAATTTTCAACCTCCGCGCGCGTAGCTCTCCCGCCCGCTTTTGCAAAATTTTTTGCAGCAGATTTTTTTGCAGCGATTTTTCGGCGGTTGGGCTTTTTGCCTTTCAGCTGGATTCGAGAACCAAGGTGCGTCCGTCGTCCAGTTGGATTTCTGGTGCCCGCCACGTATGGCGCTGGTCCAAGCCGTCAGGATCGGGATTTGATGGATTCCGGAGACGGTTGAACCAGTCGAGGTTCGGTTCGTCGTCGGGGATCCACTCCTTGATCGCCTGCCAGGTCGGCTCGATGGGTTCCATGGTTTGATTCACCCGTCCCGCCGGCGGCTTCACCCTTCGGGCTTCGGCTACGCCTGCGTCCAAAACGCCTACAAGCCTTCGGTGTTTTTCAATTTGCTCGGGGCGTTTTACAGCACCTACGAGTTTCATGGGAGCTTTGCAGCACGGGCATTGGAGCGGGTCGGCTCCCCCTACTTTGAGGATGAGGTCACGCCAGAGGGGGCGCATGGAGCGGGCGGATTGTTTTGGTGGGGCGGGGACGAGGAGGATTTCCGATTGGGGATTCTGGATTTCCGTTTGACGATTGTTGATTTTGAATTGTTGATTTGAAGGGGTTCCGTTGCTTTACCCAAACGCCCGCCACCTTCGATGGCGCAACGACTTAACCCCTCGGTGTCATTTTTCATTGGCTCAACACGTCCGCCACAGGCCGTGCCGTTTCGCAATTCCAGCAAACATCAAAACCCGCGGGCACTCCTTCGTGGCAATTCGGACAAGTCCATTCCTTCTGCTCGGGATTGTTGGCCGCGCTCTCCCGCATCGGCCCCAACAATGCCATGGCGGCATCGTAGTCCTCGTCGCTATCGACGCAAAGCACGGGGTAGAAGGCCGGACCCTGCAATTCACTGAGCCCCGCGGCATACTCATTGCGAATGTAGGAGGGAATGCCCTCGGCATCGAGGATCGACTTGTAATATCCGACCATGGCGATATCGTTGCTGCCGAAGATTTCACGCATGGTGGGAGACTAGCATTGTCGCCGGACAAGGCAAGACATTGTCCCGCATCATCGATTGCCAAATCGTCGCTCCAGTTCGCGAAGGGAAAATTCCGTGAGTGTGGGACGACCATCGGCCGCGCAGTAAGGCAGATCGCAGCGGAACAATTCGTCCAGCAGAACCATCGCACCATCGACGCGAGCCAGCTCATTCATGCCTGCTCGTTTTGCCAGAGCGCGGGCCATGCGGTCATAAGCAAGCCGGGCACCGCCTCCGCCTGCGGAACAATCATCGATGACCTCATTGACAAAGCTCCGCGGATCGGCGACTTGCAGGAAAGCAGGGAAACTGCGGAGTTGCAGCGTGCCGCCACCAAAGTCGCCGAGTTCCAGGCCGGCTGCGGCAAAGCGGTCATGATTGCGCATCACCAGTTCGTGCTCGCGGGGACCGAGCTCGATCAGGATTGGCACCAACAAGCCCTGCGTTTCCACCCCTTTCT
The DNA here is from genome assembly GCA_945860285.1 of Akkermansia muciniphila. Lineage (GTDB taxonomy): Bacteria > Verrucomicrobiota > Verrucomicrobiia > Verrucomicrobiales > Akkermansiaceae > UBA956. The sequence continues at coordinate 10,420 of CAMAQB010000022.1, forward strand.
GCTCGCCCTGAAGAAATCGTTCATAAACAATGCGCTCGCGGGCTGCTCGTGGATCGAACAGCACCAGTCCGTCGGAGCTTTCCAGAACCACAAAACGGGAGGAAAGAACGCCGAGCAGTCGAAACGACGCCGCTCCGCTGGGGCTGACAGAATGTGGCGGTCGTGTTCCGTCCGCTGCGGGGAAGGAAAGGTCGGTCTGGGTGGCCGACGGCAGCCAGGAGCGCAGCGAAGGATCGGGGAGCGGAGAATTTTGCTGCGGCAACGCGTTGCGCGGGAACAGACTTTTGATCTGCCCAGCGGCGGCGGGAAGATCCTGATTGGTCTGCTGAACTCGCAAGCCGGCCTCCTCCGCGGGCGGAGTAAGATGCCTGCGACGCTCTTTCAACAATCCCTGCGCGACAGCGAGCGCAACGGCATCGCGCACCTCATGGGGCCGATGAAAGCGCACTTCGCGCTTGGCCGGGTGAACATTGACATCCACAAGTTGAGGCTCCATTTCCATCCACAACCAAGCGGCGGGATGCATGCCATCGACAATCCCGCCTTTGAACCCCTCCGCCAGCCCACGGGAGATCGCGGCATCTTCAATCGGCCGACCATTGAGAAACACGCACTGGTGACGACGCCCTTTGCGCGCGTGCGCCGCTGGCAGGAGAAATCCTTCCACGGAAAATCCATTGCCCGCATGAAGGGGAACCGCGATCAGTTCCGCCGATGTTTCCACACCCAGCAAATGCCTCAACCTGTCTCCCCTGCCCGACACCGCAGGCAGGTCGAACAGTTCATTGCCGTCGCGGCGCAAACGAAATCGCACCTGACAGGCAGCCAGGGCATGGATCCGCACTTCATGCTCGACGTGTGCGGCTTCGGTGCTTTCGGCTTTCAAAAACTTCCTGCGCGCCGGCACATTGAAGAACAGTTGCTTGACCTCGATCATGGTCCCCGGCGCGGCACCGGCATCCTTGACCTCCTTGAGTTTCCCGCCATCGACGATCAGTTCCGTCCCGGCGACCGCTCCCTTTTCACAAGTGACCATGCGGAATCGCGAGACACTGGCGATGCTGGGAATCGCCTCACCGCGAAACCCCAGCGTGCGAATGGAATGCAGATCCCCAGCCTGGCGCATCTTGCTGGTGGCGTGTCGCTCCAGTGACATCATCGCGTCCTCTTTTTCCATGCCGCAGCCGTCATCGGTGACGCGAATCAGCAGCGATCCACCGCGCTCGACCTCGACGAGAACCTCGCGGGCACCGGCGTCGACCGCATTCTCAAGCAACTCCTTTACAACGCTCGCCGGCCTTTCCACAACCTCCCCCGCCGCCACCTGGCTGGCGAGAATGTCGGGAAGTATGCGGATTTTGCTCATCGGGAACCGCAGTCAAAGTATGGATCTTTCACCCACCCACCAAGCCATTTTTTGCAACTTATCGCTTTTCAGTGTGTTTGATTTGATGAAGCATGAGGGCAGCAATATCCATGCCTGGATCCATACCCGAGCAACCATCAGGCCAAGCCAGCAGAATCGAAGCCGACGACTCTGTGGATGTGGCGTTGATGGAGAAAGTCGCCCGGGGCGATGAAAAGGCGTTTCGTCAATTGATCGAAAGGCATCAACACGCCGTGATCGGCACCGTGGCGCGGATGTTGAGCGACCCGCATGAGGCCGAGGACATCGCCCAGCAGGTGTTCGTCAGGGTCTGGAACGCAGCGGCAAAGTGGAAACCCGAGGCGAAATTCACAACCTATCTGTTCACCATCGCCCGCAATCTGGTGTTCAATGAAAGCCGTCGCCGCAGCCGCAAAAAAGAGATTTCCCTCAATCAGCAGGAAGAAAACAATCCTGCGCTGACCCACGCCGATGGCGGCATGCAGCCGGATCAGCGCATTGAGAAACGGGAATTGCATCAGAGCATCGACCGCGCGATCGCCGCATTGCCCGAACAACAGCGCATGGCGGTGGTCCTGCGCACCTTCGAGGGCCTGGACTACGAGGACATCGCGCGCGCGCTAGACACCAGCGTTTCCTCGGTTAAAAGCCTGCTGTTTCGCGCCCGAGCCTCCTTGCGGGAGTCACTCAGTGACCACTTGGAAAGGGACTGATTGCGGTGTTGTGCATTTCATCGATGCATTGACTGATCCACTCCGCATTCATTTCATTCACATCCACGCCCTTGCCAGGTTCCTCTAACAACAACACTGTGAGTCGGCCACCGAGGTGTTCGCGAAATTCCTCCAAGCCGGCGAGAATTTCCAGCACGCCATGGGAATTGCGGTGAAGCAGGGCTTCGTGAAACATCGGCAGTTCCATCGTCTCGAGAACATTGCGGACCCGAACCGCCTCAGCCTCGCCCAGCAAGCCGGCTTTGACCGAGTATTTCACATCCAACCACAGTCCGGTCGAAACGGCTGCGGCGTGGGAAAGCTGAAAACCGCTCAGTTGTTCGAGTTTGTGCGCCGCCCAGTGGCCGAAATCCAGGGGTCGGCTGCTGCCCATTTCAAAAGGATCGCCGCCCGACGCGATATGGCGCGCATGCAGCAACGCCGAGCGCTTCACACACTCCTCGAGCACCGGCTCCTGCAACATCGCCAGTTTCACAGCATTGACTTCGATCCATTGGAAAAAATCGGCATCCTTCACCAGAGCCACCTTGATCGCCTCGATCAGACCGTGCCGGGCAACCTCGGGGTCCTGGCTGCGCAGAAAAAGGAAGTCATTGACCACGGCGTAAGGCACGGAAAAGGAACCGACCCAGTTTTTTTTGCCGAACGCGTTGATGCCGTTTTTCACACCGACACCGCTGTCATCCTGGGAAAGGGTGGTGGTGGGAAAGCGCAGCAATCGAACTCCACGATGGGCCGTGGCAGCTCCAAACCCCACACAATCGAGGAAAGCGCCGCCACCGATGCACAACACGTAAGAGTGCCGGTCGATTTTTTCCTGTTCGATTTTATCCCAAACCGCACGCACCAGCCGGTCATCGGCTTTCATGGGTTCACCCCCGGCAAGAACCTCCACACCGCAGAGCATCACATTGCCATGGGAAAAATAGCCGAGGATTTTCGATGCCAGGTCGGGCCAGGCGATGTCCACGGCTTCCTCGATAAATACCAGAACCCGTCGTCCACCGCCTTCCGCCAGCAGATCGTGCAGCAATGAATTGCCCGCGTCAAAAACATCGCGGGTGAAACACACGCGATGGATGAATGGAACAGCAATGGGTAAATCGTATCTTTCCATGAATCAGCGACGCGGTGACTAACCATGATACGTGGGAATTGCCACCGTTTCTTCCAAGAAAATACAAATCATCCCGGCTGCGGATTGGTTATGAAAAAAACCTGCGCGCCATTTCGGAATCAACGGTGATCTGCGCACGGAGTTCATCGAGTGAGGCGAATTTCCTTTCATCGCGCAAATGATTCACAAACTCCACTTCGAGCAGAGTGCCATACAAGTCCCCCGAGTAGTCGAACAAATGCACTTCCAGCGTATGATTGGCTCCATCCACTGTAGGACGATTTCCCAAATTCGCGACGCCATTCCAGGATTGCTCTTCCAGAAACCCGCGCACCGCCCAAACTCCGTCGGGCGGCAGCTGCTCCTCACCGAGAACGACATTGGCCGTGGGAAATCCCAGCGTTCGACCGAGTTGCCGGCCTTCGGCGACGACTCCTTCGACTCTATACGAGCGACCCAGCATCTCCGCGGCGCGGTTCAACGCACCATCGCGGATGGTCTGCCTGATCCTCGTGCTGCTGATGCGCTCGCCATCGTGCATCACCGGGGCGACAGACACGACTTCAAATCCTCGCGCCGCACCCGCCTGCCGCAGCAATGCGACGTCACCCTGGCGGGCCTTGCCGAAACGCCAGTCCTCGCCCACGGCCAGCGTGGCGATGTTTCTTTCGTCGACCAGCCATTGCAAAAAATCCTCCGCGCTCATATCCGCCAGAGCATGGTTGAATTCAAGCGCGAGCAGGAAGGCCATGTCCAACCTTCCTAACAAACGGGTTTTGTGTTCGAGCGATGCCAGCAATTGTCGGGGCGCCCGCTCCGGAGCCAGCACGCGGATCGGATGGGGATCGAAGGTCACCACCCCACAAGAGCCCCCGAGAGCACCCGCCCGCTGCCGGGCCGCGGCGATGACTGCCTGATGGCCGAGATGCACGCCATCAAACACACCCAGTGCCAGGTGCAGCGGCATTGCCATCCGGTTCAAATCTTCCCTGTTTCGCAATAACAACATCGGTCCGCACTATGGTATGTCATCGGGCTTTCGTAAACCATCAAAACAACAACGCCTCGGCAAAACAACGGAACACCGTCAGGCGGCTGATTTTGACCCGACCACTCAAATCGGCCCAACTGGCGGAACCCAGTTTTTCCATGGTCTCCTCGGCGAGCAACGCCGGCAGAACCGATGCCACGCGCAGACGCCTCCCGCGCAATGACGAAGCATAGCGAAAGCCGTCGGCCAGCAATTCCCTGGCAATCCCCAGCCACTTGCGATGGGAGATCAACAATTGCTCCTTCTGATCATGCACCGTGGTGCCCGGCAGATAACATCGCCCCGCACCGACATCCTCGGGCAGGTCGCGGAGTATGTTCACCAGTTGCAGAGCGCGACCATAATTTCTCCCCCATATGAGCATTTGTTCCCTGCTTGCATCGCAGAATTTTTTCCCTTCACTGCAATAGCCAAGTCGGGTCCAGAACACACCGACGCTGCCCGCCACGCGGTCACAGTAGTCCAGCAATTCCCGGTCATCGTGAATTGCCCCCTCATTGTCGGCATTGGCATTGCCAAAGCGCAGCAAGTCCAGACGCTGGCCGGAGACGATCTCCTGGAAAACGTCCAGGACCAATTCCTGTCTCTCTCCCGACAAGGCACGATGGCATTCGATCACTTCACCGCAGCGTTCGAGCAGTCGTTTCTCCCCATCACTGCACGATTGCAGCAAAGCCTGGGGTGCCGCAAATGATGTGCCGGATTCCACCGCTGCAGAAAATTCATCCAGCGCGCGGATACGCTCCGCAACAGCAATCGCAGACGTATCAGCGATCGTATCACTGGCCCGTGCGAGCAAATATCCAATGCCCGCCGCATCGCGCATCCCCTCGGGCAACTGACGCAAGCTCAGGTAAAACGAGCGGGAAACCTCCTTCAAAACCGTGGTGCTCAACGGCGACTGTGAAAAATCCCGATCCATGACTTGTCACACCCATGCTGCGGCCAGCAGTTCGCGTAGGCGTTCGACATCGGACGCCGAAGTTTTCGCCACAAAACCGCGCGGATGCGCAAAGTGCACATCGTGATGATGCTCGATCATCGTGAAATCGAGCCGCGGGTGATCATTGTTGCGGCTCAATCCGTAGCCCATACCACGACGATCCGGATAGATCATCGCCGCGACCTCGGCATCGCGGCCAATGCTGCGCAGATAATGTGACAGCGCGCTGGATGGATCGTCGACAGGCGACTCCGTGCGCGGCAAAAACACCGCACAGAATCGTTCCCCGCCTTTTTCCATATCCCAGAAATGCAAATTCCCTTCCAGTTGCTTCAACCTTCCGCGCATGGCTCCGAGGTAGTGGATCAGGTCGCTACCGATCATATGCATGAGTTCCCAAATGATGTCGCCGGGCTCCAGTCGGGTGGAAACAGCGAAACGACGGAGGACGGTGGAATCGATGGAGGATTGCAATTTGCTCAGAATCTCGCGCGGCATGCCGAGCCACTCAGCGGTTTTGACCGGGCCCTTGGTGTCGAACCACTCGGCTGGCTCCAACCAGTCGCAGAACATCCGGGCATCGTCATAGATCCCGAGATGCATCATCACCAGACTGAGCGCGCAAATCGGCGGAGCATCCGCAGGAAACTGATGGTGGTCGAAATTCATCTTTTCGGGCTCGTGGCGGCCACCCACATCAACCACGACCACCGAGAGGTCGTCGAGGTCCTCTTCTCTTGGCTCGCGCCGGATGACCGGCACCCCGTGAACGGCCACCAGCAGGCAACAGGCGAGAAATTCATCCCTGTGGGCGCTTCCGGGGTGGGTGAGAATCGTGGCAATCATCGCCGTCACGGTGAAAGGAATTCACCTGTCCGTCAACCAAGGAACCGGAATGCTTGCGAATTTTCATCGATCCACCTGTCGATCCTGGGGCGGAATCCGCGCGATTCGTTTTCAGTTCATGGAAAAAATTCCTATTTTTATCATGGCCTTTCGTCTTCTTTCATGCATAGTACCAAGTGGAAAAGGAATGGGTCCGTTTCCGCAAAACTACAAATACAAAAACAATGCAAACCGCAAATGTGAATCCACCGATCACCATCACCGTACGCCATGAAGATCTGACCCCGTCAATCAAGGAATACGCTGAAAAGAAAATTGAAAGCCTCCATCTCGATTACCCGAAAATCATTGAGGCCAAGATCGTGCTCGATGTTCAGAAGAACCGCCACGTGGCGGAGATCGTTCTGTTTTGCGCCAATCACATCACCATCGATGCCCATAGCGAGGACCGCAGCATGTATGCGGCACTGGATGCCACGATCGACAAAATCGCCCGACGCATGCGCAAGCAGAAGACCCGCTTGATGAAAAAGAGCCGCCCCCACCGCAACGAGTCGATTCGTTATCTGGAGGAAAGGTTTTACAACGAGGAGGCGATGGATCACCCCGAGGATTCCGAGCACGATCCCGAACCGTTCATCATCCATCCCGACAACTACAAGTTGCGGACGATGTACAAAGAGGATGCGATCATGGAACTCGAACTGGGCGACCGGCCGTTCGTGCTCTACAAATCGGCCCGCCGCGGCTGCCTGAGCATCATTTACCGCCGCAAGGATGGTGAATACGCCTCACTGGACGTGGGCAAGGAATGATCTCACAAGCGCCCTTTTCTAACAAAACAAGCTCCCCGACCGGGGAGCTTGTTTTGTTAGAATGCGACGGATGAACAGTATGATTACTTCACTTTCTTGGCCTCGTAGCCCGGCAGCGCTTTGCCATCCTTGTCAAGTTTTCCGCAGGTCCACAACAATCCACGACTCACCATATCGAGAAAACGGGCATCGGCGACCGTATCGTTGTTATGCCCGAGGGTCGTGCTGAAAATCTTGGTTTTTTTCGCGCCAAACTCATTCGTCCAGGCAACCACCGCATGGTTGTCGCCCGGCTTGTCACCCGCATCCTGCTTGCCTTCCGCCAGAGGATGGGCAGTTGGCCAGGTCTTGAAATTCCCCTCGATGCCGTGAACATTGTTGTAAAGCTCTTCATTGACCGTCGTCCAGTCGGCCATGCCCTTGACAATCGGATGCTCCTTGTCGGTAAAAGCGACGGCAATCGGCTTCTGAGCGCCGTGACGACTGGATTGCAGTCCCAGCAGGTTGAACCATGCCGCCTCGGGTGCATCGGGTTGCATGGGGGCCCTGAAATTGCCCTTGCGGTAGGAATGCATCGCGCAATGAAGATTCACCGCAGGCACACCGTCCTTGTGGGCGTTAATGATGTTATCGATCACTTTCTGATCCGTCACATCGGCCGCGCACTCGTCATGGATCACCACGTCGTATGCTTTCGCCCAACCTGCATCCTGATAGATTGCGAACTGTGGCTTGGTCGAGCCATCGGCCGAATATTCGATCTTGACCTCGCAATTGACCCGAGCCTGCATTCCCTCCGCGATAATGAACTGCTGCTTGGAGTAATCATGGCAGCAGCCACCGATCACCAGCAGGACTTTCAAGGGTTTGACCTCCGCGTGGGCAAACACGCCACTTGCCAGTGCACAACATGTATAAAGCAATTTTTTCATCATATGGTTTTTTTCCCTACTGCGGCAATGAATGAAATTTATCAATAAATTGCCTGCTGCGCGGATGCGGTGCCAATTGGCGCAAAAAAACCGCCAGGCAAAAGCAGGCGGACTTCCGGGAAATGGGAATTCGATCAAGATTGGCGGCGGCGGCGCGAAAAAAAAGTTAGCGCGGCATGACCAGCCATGTTCACTCATCTGGGTTCCGGAACGCGGTCGCGACCGGTGATTTTCAGGTTGTTGAGATCCCAACCGGCCGTTCTGGTTTCGACCCGTGTCTGACGGACCAATTGGAGATTGCCGCGCGCCCGCAACCGTAGTATGATGGAGCGGTGAAGCAAACTGCCTTGCGAAGATACTACCCGTTGCTGTGGGACATTCGTGCGACGTTCGGTGCAGGCATTCTGGCAGGAATTGTTTATGGTGTTGCCAGTGGACTGGGGCTACCGACGATGGTCAAATACGTTTTTCCCCTGCTTTTTCGAGACAGCAAGGGCATTAAGGAAGTTCCCGGCTGGTTGCTGAACATCCAGAGGGACTGGCTTCACGACTCGACAACGGCACTGACCATGCTGGTTTGCCTTTTCATCCCGCTGGTTTTCCTGGTGCGCGGTGTGTCCGCTTATTTAAACACCTACCTGATCAACAAATCAGGTTATCTTGTCCTCGAAAAGGTTCGCGCTCAGGCTTTTGAAAAACTCCAGCGCCTGCCGATGAGCTACTATCACGGCAACAAATCAGGCGACCTGTTGTCGCGCCTGACCAACGATGCCGACGTCATCCGCAATGCCATCGCCCAGGGCAGCAATGACCTGATCAAACAACCCGCCACCCTGGTTGCGGCGATCTCGTATCTGATCATGCAATCTCTCAAAAACGACAGCATGAACATCGCATTGATCGGTTTGGTTTCGATCCCCATCTGCGTGATCCCCATTTCCAGGGCCGGCAAGCGCATTTCGCAGCGCAGCCGCGCGGTGCAAAAGGAAATGGGCGAAACGTCATCGACGATCAACGAGACCTTGCAATCGCCGCTGGAAATCCGCGTGTATCAGCTCGAAAAACGGCAGCAGCAAACCTACGCGAACCAGGTCAGGGAGATCCTGCGACTGATGCTCAAGGTGGTCAAATACAAGGCGATGATCTCCCCGGCCATTGAAGTGGTTGCTTCGGTGGGCTTCGCGCTGGCCTTGTATCTCGGCGTGCAGCGCGGCATGTCGCTGGAACAATTCATGTCGGTGGGAATGGCGTTGTTCATGGCCTACGAACCGGTGAAAAAACTCGGCGGTGTCAATGCCCTGCTGAAACAAGGCGGCGCCGCGGCCGAACGATTGGAAATGATCATGCAGGCCGAGGAGACTGTCTCGGAACCCGAGCCCGCCAAGATTCGTGCGCACGGCAAAATCTCCGGCAACGTCTCGTGGAAAAACGTCAGCTTTTCCTACGACGACGAACCAGTGCTGCGCAATGTCTCGCTCGAAATCAAACAAGGCGAAATGGTGGCGCTCGCCGGGCCCAGCGGATCAGGCAAAACTACCCTGGTCAATTTGCTGCCGCGGCTGTTCGACCCGCTCGAAGGCCAGGTGTCCATCGATGGAATCGATCTCCGCGAGTGGTCGCTGCACGACTTGCGCAGCCAGATCGCCGTCGTGCCGCAGATGCCGGTCTTGTTTCAGGCGAGCGTGATGGAAAACATCCGCTGCGGTCGACAGGATGCCAGCGATGAAGATGTCGTAGTGGCCGCACAAAAAGCCCACGCCCATGAATTCATCAGCCGCCTGCCCAAGGGCTACGGAACGGTGGTCGGCGAACGCGGTTCGACCCTCTCCGGCGGGCAGCGCCAGCGCATCGCCATGGCCCGGGCATTTCTGAAGGACGCGCCGATCCTGATCATGGACGAAGCCACCAGCGCGCTCGATGCCGAAATTGAAGCAGCCGTCGCCGAAAACCTGCGCGAACTATGCGCCGGAAGGACTACATTTTTGATCGCGCACCGCTTTTCGACCATCCGCATGGCACAAAGGGTGGTGGTTCTTGAAAAAGGCCGGATCGTCGCCAACGGCACTTTCGAAGAATTGGAAAAGCAACCGGGCACCTTCCGCAACCTGCTCGATGCCGCCGGCGGATCAGCGCAATAAAAACCCACCCGCTCAGCCCTTTTTCCAAAACACCGCAAGCATTGTCAAAGCCAGTGGCAGATACAACAAGGTGAACAGGAAAAGTTTCCGCGCATGCTCCCTGTCGCCGCGTTTCATGAATCGATAGGCCAACAAACCCATCCATGAACCCAGCAACAATCCGACCACGCCCCATGCATACGAAGCTCGACCCAGCAAACAGGGCCAGAAGGCCAGCAAGGCCAGCGACAATGAAAAAATCAGCGCCAGCCGCCCGCTCTTGATCCCGCTGACATCTCCGTTCGACCACATTTGATAGCCCGCATCCTCGTATTCCTCGCGGCACATCCAGTTGATCGCGATGAAATGGGGCAACTGCCACAAAAACAGCAGCGCGAACAAAAACCACGCCACGGCATCGATCCCCCCACCCGCCGCCGTCCAGCCGATCACCGGCGGAATCGCCCCGGGGATGGCGCCCAGCAGGGTGTTGACCGAATGTTTGCATTTCATCGGCGTATAAATGAACACATAGGCCACCACCGTGATCAGCGCCAGCACGGCGGGAAGATTCCCGACCGTGACCGACAAATGCGTTAGCCCGAAAGTGCACAGCACGGCGCCCGTGAGAAATGCGAAGACGACACCCATGCGCTTTGAGGGCAGCGGTCGATCCGCCGTGCGCTTCATGCGGGCGTCCTCGTCGATTTCCATCAACTGGTTGAATGCCGCCGAACCAAAAGCCGCCGCCGCCGTGCCGACGAGGGTGTTCAGCAAGGTCATGCCATTCCAACCAAATGTGCGGGACCCCAGATAGTAACCGAAAAAAGTGGTGACCAGAACGAAGGTATTCAGGCGCACCTTGGTCAAAACCGCCAAATCCCTGCGAAACACCCCCCGCTGCTGCTGATCCCCCTCGTTCATCGTCCGAGCCACTGTGCACGGAAAATCGGAAATCTCAAATGCGAAATGAGGGCGAAGGAAAGTCGCCACCCGCTGGCATCCAGCTTGCCGCTGCGCAAAGACATTGCGAGGCTCAAACGAATCGCCCTGTTGGCGGCATGGAAAATTGCGGTTGTCGAGCCTGTCAGCCTGGTTGTCGAGCCTGTTAGCCCGGTTGTCGAGCCTGTCAACCCGGTTGTGGAGCATTTCAGCCCGGTTGTCGAGCATTCCAGCCCGGTTGTGAGCGTTCCAGCCCGGTTGCGGACCATTCCGGCACGGTTGTGGAGCATGTCAATCGCCCCGTAGCCGATGGGAAACTCCTGAACCTACGCTGTCCCCGCTTCCTCCTGTTCCTACTCATTCCGGTTTTTAGCACCAGAATCCCCGCTGCAGAGGAGTTGCTATTTTCATCAATGCTGCGAAAAGACTTTGCGAGTCTCAAAACAATCGCCCTGCCATGGAAAATTTGGAACTGAAATTTCTTCTTTACATCAAGGGCTACATCGGTGACTTTATCTGCGCTGCACGCGAAATTCGGCCCCGCGCCGTGAGAGTCCAAAAGACTCCTATACGTGCGGCTTTTTTTTCTGGAGGGCGTGGTCCGCAGCGGGGCTTAGAGGTTCATGACTGCGCGCTTTGGAAGGCTCCCGGCCAGCCACCGTGCTGGGAGATCACTTCGTCAATTTCCGCCATGAGGCGGATGGTTTCGGTGAGGGCGATGACGATTTTGTGGTAGTGGGCGATATCTTCGTCGGTCAGGGTGCGGCCTTTGCGGTCTTTGAGCCATTTCTCGCAGACCTGATAGCCGCCGATATGGAAATTCCAGACGGCCTCGGGCACGCCCTTGAAACCGCTGCTGCCGGGGGCTTGGGCCATGTCTTTTTTCTTGGCCGGGGCATCGATCCAGACGGTGTTGTCAGACCAGCCAATGCGGGTGACTTCCTTGGACCCGCCGATAAACTGGGTGATGGGCTTGTCGAGCTTGGGCGATTCCAGCAGGTGCAGGGCGGTGAGTTCGCCGCCGAGCCGGGCCAACGCGCGGAACAACTCCAGGTTCCCGGTCAACGGCAGGCGCGGGAAGTCGATCTTGAGAAACTCGGCGTAGCGCGAGCGGTAGCCGGGACTGTGGAAGACGGCGTAGATATAGTGGAAGATGTCTTCGGGGGTGAGGGATTTCGAAGCGTCGGAGTGAGAATCTTTGAAATCGTTAGCAAGCTGGAGAGCAAAATTTGGACTGAAATTCGTCTCCGTCTTTTCCATGTTCAGGAAAGTTCCCTGAGCTGCTTTTTTGGGATTCCCAGCATAAAGCGGAAAAATTCTGTTCTGCTCCTTGGTCCTGTTCGAGACAAAGCACATTTCTGTTGGATGGCGCGTCACTAACACGTGGCAATACGGTAACTTGGAAAGTTGACGAGGCAGGCAAAGAGCTAGATTGTTCTTGATGTCTATAAGAGGCTGATTTACTTGAAACTGGGGACGCGCCAATGTCAGCTTACTGAAATAGGTATATCTGATATCGAATGGGCGGTAAGACACTTTAGTAATTAACTCCTTATCCATCTTCACCCTCTTTGCATCAGCAAGCTTCCAATTAGTGTTATCAGTAAGATCATACTTCTCACGGATTTCCGCGTCAGATAGACTTGAGGTCATATCAACAATTCGTTGATTCGCCTCTTCATAGGTTTCACTTATTGAAATCTCGTCATTCCCGGTCATCATTCCCAGCGTCCCAATTTTGAAAACATTTTCCAAAGGCAGAAAATGCGACCAGTCCTTATCAGAATCTTCTGATATTTGGGGTGTGAAGTAGAAAGCGTCAGAGGCCGGTGAAATCTGCTGAAAATTTATACTTGAAATGGTGCTCTTCGAAAGAAACGAGTACTTTGATTCTCTATCACCACGAAGATCCGCGTGACTCAGAAAGTTTGATCTGGCTTGTGATCGAGATGAATCGGCAACTGAAATGCAAATCGCTGTACCTACCCTGATATCGAAAACATTTTCGTCACACTCACCCGAGTCATTTCGGATCGAGTTACCGTGAAGATCTAGTATAGTAGAATAAAAGTTATCGAGAAATGATTTTCTCATTCCTCGAAAAACAATTCCTGTCAGCCAGTTGTGATTAGCGATTATTCCTACGACTCCAAATCCACTTTGGGATACCAAGTGTTGTGAGAGGCGGAAGAATTTACAGTAGTCGTCCATCAATGGGGCAATCCTCTTTTCTTGGATTCGAACCCCGTCAATCTGCTTATATCCATCCATCAGCTGTTGGATCCACTCGCTCTGATTGGAAGAATAGACACTATATGGCGGATTCCCAATGACCACCGTAAACCGCTTATGCCGTTTGATTTCGTTCACGGCGGCGGCTTCGTGGGCGAGGGCGTCGAAGCCGATAAGCGGGAGTTGTTTCTGCCACGGTTCGAGGGCGTTGGTGAGGTAGATGCGGGCGCGTTCCTCGGTGGCGAACTTGTAGCCGGTTTCGGCGAGCTTGAGGCCGATTTTCATGTGGGCGATGGCGTAGGGGGCCATCATCAGCTCGAAGGCGTGGAGGCGGGGGAGGAGGCATTTTGGGACGTAGGCGTTCCAGTAGCTGGTGAAATCGGATTGATGATTGCCGATTGATGATTGTTGATTTTTGATCTTTGGCATGGCGGCTGCGCCGCGTTTTTTCCAGAGGTCCTTGAGGTAGTTGAAGATGACGTCGATGACTTCGACGGGGAAGGTGGCGGTACCGGTGGCCGGGTCGAGGATCTGGACGAAGAATTCGTCGGGGGAGATGGTTTCGGTGCAGCCGGGTTCGTCGGTGAGGGGAGGAAGTTTGATTTCCGATTGAGGATTGTTGATTTTGGATTTTTGAATGAATTCGCCCCAGGTGATGGTGTCGGCGAGGCCGTGTTCGAGGCCGAACTCGGTTTTGAGGAGTTCGTCCACGGAGCGGACGATGTAGGAGACGACGGGCTGCGGGGTGTAGAAGACGCCGCGCTGGATTCTCAGGGCTTTGTTGTAGGCGTTGAGGAAGTGCTCGTAGAAGTGGATGACGGGATCGTCGCCACGGGTCTTGTTGCCGAAGTCGCGCAGGATGGCGGGGAGGTCAGTTTCCTCGCCGCGCAGGAGTTCCACCACGTCTTGGACGCCGAGTTCGTCGAAGTCGATGCCGCCCTTGCGCCCGCCCGCATGGAGGAAGGTCTGGAGCATCTCCTTGAGGAAGGGATTGGTGACGGGCACCATGTCGGAGATGTTGCTGGCGACGAGGGCAGTGCCTTTGCGGCCCTCTGACATTTCTGTGCGGGAAATGGCCGCGGTGAGCAGGCCGTAGGTGATGGTCTGGGCGTAGGTGTCGGCAAATCCTTCCGGGGTGAGGTCGTGGATGAGATTGGTCTGGAAGGCGCGGTGGAGTTTCGTGAGCGGGCCGCGCTCCGTCTCATGCTGCATGATGGTGGTGGCGGCATCGCGGATGCGCTTGGCGAGGGCGGCCATGGCCTCGGCCAGCATGTCGGAGGTGCGGATGATGTGGCCGATGCGGTGCTTGAACGCTCCGGCCCAGCGCTGCTGCCAGACGTCGAGCTTCTCACCTTTCTCGGGCCAACTGAGTCGCTCGCGCAGGGTGGCGGCGACGGTGTTGAGCTTCATGGTTGTGTCTGCGCCATCCCAACCGAGCACGCGGAGGCTGGGGAGGTCACCGGACTCCTGATGGAAGTGGGCGAAGCCGATTTCACGCCCGTCCTCATCCTCGGGGCCGAAGGCGGAGACAAAGAGGAGGTCCTCTGCATTCCAGACCGCGCGGTCGGCCTTGTTGGCAGAGGCGCGTTTCTTCACCACGAGGTGAGAAAGGATGCGGCGGAGGACGACGACCGGGAGTTTTTTCTTATCGAACTCGATGAAGAAGATGCCCCAAGGCTGGCTGGATGTTAGTGGGCGGAGCTGGCGGATGGATTTCACCTTTGCCGCCTCTTCTTCCTTAAGACCAAGATCGGCGGGCTCGTAGTCGAAGGTGAGGTCTTCCATTTCATAGCCATCGAGAGGCCAGCCGAGTTCGTCCTCCAGATAGCGGATGAGGGCGGTGAAGTTGCGAACGTTGCGGAGATCGGGCGCGGGCATGAGAGAAGGGCGGAGGGCGGATGGCGGAGACGATTAGGGTTTTTTACTTTTGGCTTGGTTGGCTACCTTAGCTGCTGGCTTTGTGGCAGCGGCGTTGGACTTCCTCACCGCAGTGCTCTGAGCCTCTGGAGCTTGGGCAGCAGGTAAGGGAGGAAGGTCTGTGAGAAAATTCGTGGAAGGAATGATCACGGCAGCCCATGGGCCGCGCCCCGTGGCAGCGCGTATGATTTCGCGAGCGGCGCCGAAGAGCATGGCGGGGCCGTTGGCATGGATGAATCGCTGGAGCTTGGGACCCTCCAGATGTGGTGCCGCAATGACGATGCCCTGGATTTCCAGATGGAAAGAATAGGGAAGGTTTGCGCCCTCGGGAATGTTTTGCACGATATCCAGAGAGACAATCCACTCCGTAGCGCCCTGCTGGGATGGGTCTTTGGGGTTTTCGTGATATTTTGCTGTGACTTGTAGCGAATCCTCGGGAGCGGGGCACGATTGATCATTGAGGAAACGAGGGTTCGCTTGCAGTGTCAGGTGCGTGATGTAGTAATCGACGAGTTGTAATGGTGCTAGTTTCATTCTCCTACTGCTTGTTCCCTGGTGTTTTGATCGAGCCATTTTTCCGATTCCCGTGCCGTTGGCCAGCGTTGAGAGAAATCGAAGGGGATGACGTTTGCCGAGCGCTGCGTGAAGGCATGTGCGGTGGTGGCAGATGAGACAGGATCCGAGGTGGCCATCAGATCTTGCGGGGTGATGATTTGGTCATGCAACAAGCGCATGAGCTTGTTGACGATGCCGGATGGCAGTCCGCGTCCGCTTTCCCAGCGTGGGATGGATTTTTCTCCGCAGTCGAGTAGCTTTGCGAAGGAATACTGAGTGAGATTCAGGCGTTTGCGCAGATCGCGGATGTCCTTTCCATGAAGAAAACCCATGTGGTGAGCGCGCGTGCGTTCGATGAGTTCGGAGGACTCTGCGGTGAGGAACTCCTCGCCGAAGTTTTCATAGACCTCAACTTCGATGGTTTCTACGAGTTTGGCAGGTGTAGCTGCCGTGGCAGGCAAGTAGATGTCGAAGGGGACTTTCTTGGTGCTGTGGTTCATTTTTTCCGTTTTTTGCTTTTGTTTGCTAGGTAGTCGTGGATCGCAGTGCGGAGGTCGCCTTTGCGGTCGATGTGGAGAGAAAACAAGTTGAGGATGACTTTGTTTTGGTGAAGGCCGATTTTAACATAGACATCGGTGGGGGATCCGAGTGGGTGTGCGCCGAGCATGGCCCAGGTTTCGCAGTGGGTTTGATCGTGTTGATCATACATTCCTGTGATCATCTCACCGCAGATGCCGGGAGTGTTGAGTAGATCAATGCAGTAATCATATGCTTGTTCCTTAGATTTGAATCCGAAGTGGTGAAATTCCTGCTCTGCGGTGTACGTCCATCGGATATTGCGAATGTCGCCATCTCGCAAAATTTCCACCACGATTTTGAACCAGCGTTGTGGAACGGGAGCGATGCGTTTTTTGGCAGACATGTTTTTTCACGAGCAGAAGTTACCAATTGATACTTTTTTGGCAAATGTTTTTTTAAGAATTAGGAAATTTCCATCCAGCACTTCAAAACAGGCGAGATGCCGACGGGGGCTTGGAGAGAGCGGAGGTGAGTTTTGATGAGTTCCTTTTCGATCTTCTCCCGCAGCTTGGAAAGGCCGGCACGATCCAAGGAATGGTGAATGCCCGTATCTGGCAGCGAGCGAATGAGGGCGGCAATGGTGCGTGGGGTATCGGCGATAGCTTTGGCTTCGGGATCGGTGCAGAGCCAGACGGTTTCCCCGGCGGACTCGGACCAGCGGGCTGCTCCGTCGGCTGCTTCCATCAGATCGGGATCAGGATGCGGGATGCGGAAGCAGAAAAAGACAGCACGGATACCGGACTGCGGGGTCTTCCGACCCGAGAACATTTTGAGTGGCAGTCCCGGAAGTTGTGCGGCCAGAGCGGGGTGAAGGCGGACGAGTTCCTCATACTCGAGGCGCAGAGCCTCGCTTTCGCTTTCCTGTCCTTCGTATTGCTCATTGATCTCCTTGATGGGATCGAACTCATCATCAGGTGTGAGGAGCTTGCGGCCCTCGATGCCGAAGGTGCGGGAGATGACGAGAGTCTTGCGGTTCACGCGATTGTAGAGGCGGAGGAGGCTGTCGAGCTCGTCGGGCGGGAGGAAGTTCCAATAAATGATCTTGCCGCGTGAGTCGGCGAGGTGGGGATGAGCGGCGAGCAGAGCCTTTTCCGTCTCGGGGTTCACGCGGCGATCCACACGACCGATGCGCTGCATGAGGCGTACTGGATTCCAATGAAGGTCGAAGTTGATGAGGCGGTCGGCATCTTGAAGGTTCAGGCCTTCTGCAAGCACATCAGTAGCAATGAGCACCAGGATTTCGTTTTGCCCATTCTCAGTCAACTCGGAGGAGGAAAGGCCATTGTAGAATGGTGAGAAGCGGTGAATGACGCTGCTGCGCACTCGCTGACTGCAACTGCCGTCGATGCGCTCGACGCCAAAAATGCCTGCCTTCTTGAGTTGCTGGTCGAGATACCAAGCGGTGTCGGCGAACTCGGTAAAGATGATGACCTTGCGGTTTTTCAATTCTTTGTCGGACTTGAGCATCTTCACTAGAGCTTTGAGCTTGTCATCCTTTGCAGGATCGACCTTGGCACCGAGGTTGAGGAAATCGACGATCTGGTCGAGATCCATGAATGTTTCATCGAGAATCTCATCCACCTTATAAAGTTCTGGGTCGAGGCGCTCGACGGCATCAAGATCATCTTGGGTGATGAAGTCTTCATCTTCGTCATGGCTTCCGCTTTCGTCGGACGGCCAGAGTTCGGGTTGGTGCTGGGTGGCATAGCCGATGAGCTTGTCATTCTTTGATTTCCATCGCTCCAAGCGGCGCTTGTCGTGCTCGCTGCTGGTGTGGACTTCCACCCAAGACAGTAGCTTCTTCAGCAAACGCCAACACGACTGCTCGAAGGCATGGGCGGAGCTTTCGAAGCGCTTCAAGAACTGAGTGCGAACGAGAGAGACAACTTGGGCCTGGCGACCCGTATTGAAGGATTCCAGCTCTGGCGCATCCGTCGGGCCTTTCCAGTAGGCAAGCGGATAATAGATGCTCAGCGCGAACAATGGCTTAGTACGGCTGAATGCCTGCTCCACGGATTCCAGCAAGCGTCCATAGGTAATTTTGAGCTTGTAGGGTGCCACGCGCGGGGCTTCGCGCGTGGGGAAAACGACGAGACCTCCCGCACAAGCACTCTCGCTTTTCTTCACATAGACGCGGGAACGCTGAACGACGAGTTTTTCGAAGATAAGGTCTTTTTGAAGCGCGTCTTCCGCGCGGAAAAGTTCGCTGGCCTCGTTCTCTATTGAGGCCTCGGGTGATTGGAGCAGAGACTTTTCCAATTGTACAAAATGGGCGCGGAGATTATGGATACCGAGATTCCGCGTGCCGGTGGCGAAGTAGGCATCATCACCATTGGTGCGCAGTTCCAGAATGTGGCGGAAGTCGTGGACTCCGTTGTTGATCGGTGTGGCGGTGAGAAGGAATATCTGTTTTTCGCGTCCTCCCGGCTGATTGAGATATTGCTGTAGCTTCCGGTAGCGGGATTCCTCTTTTTCGCCCTCTCCGGCACCGCCGGGATTGCGGAAGTGGTGAGCCTCGTCAATGAGTATGACATCAGCATCACGAAGCGTGCGTTCCAAATCACGCGGGAAAGTGCCTTTACGCTGGAGGTCCGTGTGGTTGTAGGGAATGAAAGTGACGAAGCCGCTGTTCAGGTCAGGAAGCAGGCGCTCAATGACAGGAGCCCAAACATCTTCGCGGGCCGCTTTGGGAGCGAACAGCACGACACGTTTCCCTTCATGCATGACCATGCGTTCCAAGATCATGAGGCCTACATATGTCTTGCCAAGACCGACGCCGTCGCAAAGGAATGCGGCACCATACAAACGGGCGATTTCGACCAAGTTTTTGTAGGCATCCTGCTGGTAGCGGGCGAGAATAGGGAAGATGATGGAGTGCTCGCGATCCCATTCATCGGGCGTGAGTTCGTGACCACGGAGCAACTCATGGAGTGCCTTGAACCAGACCTCGAAAGGGGTGCGTGGATTCGTATGGCGCTCGAAAGTGCGGAGAACCTCGGCTGTGATGTCTTCCGACTCGGTCCAATGCCGCTCATACCATTCCTGGAGAATCTTCACGTCATTGCCGCGAATCTGGACATTGAGTTCGACGTTATCCTCAAGGCCCGGCTTAGTGAAGTTCGACGAGCCCACTAGACCGAACGAACCGATGACAGCCTGCCGCGCATGAGTGAGGTAAC
This sequence comes from Akkermansia muciniphila, assembly GCA_945860285.1. Taxonomy (GTDB): domain Bacteria; phylum Verrucomicrobiota; class Verrucomicrobiia; order Verrucomicrobiales; family Akkermansiaceae; genus UBA956. Next base: position 29,766 of record CAMAQB010000022.1, read on the forward strand.
ACTTCGCGTGGAACTTATCTTTTCGATAGACGCGGCATTGGATTTTGCCTGAGCGCAGCGCTTCAACCACGGCAGGCACGCCAGACAAGAAGTCATTGGCTTTCTTCTCGCTCTCCAAGCTGGCATCCAGCGTGGTGGCGATCTTTTTCAGACCTTCCTCGAACGCACGCTTGGTGCGCTTGGAGACTTCATCACCCATGAGGAGGCGGATCGAATCGACCTGCTGCCATTTGTCTTTGAGTGCAAGCAAGGCACCAATTTCGAAGTATCCCGTGGCGATGTCGATGGTCTTCGAAAGCTCGCACCAATCCGTCAGGTAGTTGCGGACCTTCCATTCGCTGTCGCTGTTATCAACGATGAAGAGTTCTGAGGCGGAAGCTGGCATGAGTTACGGATAATGTTAGGAGCGGGATGAATAGAATAGACGAATGTTTCCTGAGCCGTGCCGATGGTAATTGTCACGCAGTCGTTCACAGCTTGCGGCGATGTGGGTGTTTTCCTCGACGCAGCCAACCTGGAAGCGGTTGAACTCCTTGTGCGTCTGGCGGTTGAGATCCCTGCGCTCCACGACGAAAAGGCATTTCATGATGTCAGCGTTGTCCTTCAGCAGGGTGGAAGCCTTGAAAGAATTGAGGCGCATGCCGCTTACAATAGTGTCCTCCCGAAGGGCCGGACTCGAGTTAGCGGGTGGAATGTTGTAATTCAACTTGGCAGGAGGCATTGTTTTCTATGGCTCAAAGTGAGAATGCTTGGACGCAACGCCCTTCATGACATCAGCATCCTTAGCAGCAGCATTAGGTATTCTTCAGGCATGCATGGGCAGGCAAGACGGAGGCTAATCCCCCACCGTAGAGAGTCAAGAAAATTGACAGGCCATGCCGGATGCGCCCGCCGCTATTTCAAGAAATATTCTTTTGTCAATCATAGCCAGCCGTGCCATAATGCCGACCATGCGTCCTGTCCTTTCAACCCTGCTGATTTTGCTGTTTGCAGCAAATTCCGGTCGGGCGCAGTTGTTTGCCGACTTCTCCACCACCGCTGGCGATTTCACCTGCGAACTCAATTACGCGGATACGCCAAGGACAGTGGGCAATTTCGTATCGCTGGCCGAGGGCACGCGCAACTGGGTGGACGAAAGCACCGGGATCATGTCGACAGTTTCTCCGCCGCAGCCGTTTTACACCGGTGTCAGCTTTCATCGCGTGGTCAATACCGAGGGATTCAAAATCATTCAGGCCGGTTCGAAAACGGGCAATGGCACCGATGGTCCGGGCTACGAGATTCCCGATGAGATGAATTCACAGCTACCTGCAACGTTCCGATTCAATCAGCCCTACAGTCTGGCGATGGCCAACGTGGGCCCCAATACCAACGGCAGCCAGTTTTTCATCACCGGCGGCGCCATTCCGGGACTCGAAGGCAAACACACCGTGTTCGGCAAAGTCACATCGGGTCAGGCGGTCATTGATGCGATTCTCCATGCATCCGTGGATGACGACGACCAGCCGCTGGAAGACATCACCATCAACAGCGTGTTCATCCGCCGCGTCGGCGAAAGCGCGGGCAAGTTCAAGGCCGGCACGCAGCGCCTGCCGACAATGAGCATTCCTGATTACGATGTCGAACCCGCCCCCGCACCCGCCACGGACACCAACCGCTATTTTTTCAGTCAGGGGCAGCGCAGCGAGTTCCTGCCGTATGCCGCGCTGGAGTCCGATCTGCATAACTGGCAGAAACTCCCGCCGCGCTGGCATGCGCCGTCGCCGGTCAGCGTGCGTTACTACGATGTCACCTATCCGGCCGGCAATCCGGTTTCCGGTTTGCGTCCCGTTCTCGTCAAGTACGATGTCGATGCCATAACACCCGTGTCCCCGGCCGGTTGGTCATTGAGCATGGAGAATGCCGATGGATCCTATCTGTTTTCCTTCCCCGTGCAGGGTGTGCCGGGATACATGTTCACTCCGCACAAATCCAACACTTCGCAAACCGGCTTCATCAACAACATCGACTATGCGATGTCGCCCTACCACGCGTTGATCCGCCTGGAACTGGACAAGCAGAAGATTCTCGATCTGCACCTTGGGTTCGACAAAAAAATCCAAAACAACCTGCTGGGCCGCTGTGTCAGCAAAACGGCCGAATTCATTTTTGAAAATGCGGAGACCGGTCCCGGACACTACTCCGATCTCGTCGAAACGGGCGGCGACAAGGGGTTCACGATGGTTCCCATCAATTGATGTCAGGTCGGCTCCCTTCCGCAGCGCATGAGCACGGCACGATCACTGCATGACCTGAGTTTTCCTGAGCTAGAAGAGGAACTCGCGCAATCCGGAGTCAAAAAAGTCCATGCCCGATTGCTCTGGCGCGCCCTGCATTACGAAGCCTCCCGGTTCCGAGAAAACCTGGATGGTTTTCCGCCTCCGCTCGCGCGATGGCTGAACCAGTATCTTGGCGATGGTCGGGCGTTTTTTCTCGACCAGCCCGAACAGGTTGCCGAGAGCCGCAGCAGCGACGGTTTAACCCGCAAATATTTGCTTCGGCTGCGCGACGGCCGGACCATCGAAACCGTATTGATGGGATACGACCGGCGTTTCACCGCCTGCGTCAGCACCCAGGTCGGCTGCGCGATGGGCTGCGTTTTCTGCGCAACCGGCCAAATGGGTTTCACCAGGCACCTTCGTCCGGGGGAAATCATCGCCCAGGTCCTGCATGTGCAGAGGATTCTCCGCGCGGAATACGGAAAAAACCTGCGCAATCTCGTGTTGATGGGCATGGGGGAACCGCTGCACAATTACGATGCCGTGATGAAGGCCCTTTCCACAATCGCCGATGTCCGCGGACCGAGCCTGGCGCAGGACCGCATCACTATCAGCACGGTCGGCCTGGTGCCCGCCATCCTCCGGCTGGCAGAAGAAAAATCGCCCTACAACCTCGCCATCAGTCTCCACGGGGCAACGGAAGAACAACGTCGATCCTTGATCCCGATCAGCAAGAAATGGCCGATCGAATCATTGATCGACGCCTGCAGAACGTATGAGCAAGCGCTCGGCAAACGCATTTTCATCGAATGGACCTTGATCGCGGGGAAAAATGACAGCCCCGAGGTTGCCGGACAGCTCGCATCATTGCTTCAGGGCATCAATGTCCACATCAACCTGATTCCGCTGAATCCCACCGATGCCTATGAGGGAACCGCAAGCGCCCATCAAGCGGGACTGGTGTTTCAGCGAATTCTGCGGGGCGCGGGTTACCCCGTCACATTTCGCCAGCGTCGCGGTATCGATGTCGCAGCCGGATGCGGGCAGCTGCGGTCGACAAAGACCACTGTGCCCTGAAGTCAGGCTGTTGCAAAGACATGCGCGGAGTTTGGCGATTTCGACACAGAAATTCGCATGATTTGACTTGATTGGGTCGTGAAAACTGTTACTGTCTCTCCCCCCGTCCTTTCATTTGCCATGAAAATCATCGTCAAATCCCTTGCTCTCATCACCGTGGTTGGACTCAGTTCCTGCGGCATGAGCAACCCGATTTCCGCCTTCACTAAAAGCCGCTCCAAAAAGGGCGAAGTGGCGAAAAAACAGGAAAAGGAAAACGTGCGGGGAAAGGCAGAGGAAAAAGAACCGGAAAAAAAAGGAGGAGGGCTGGCTCATTGGTCATTTTCCGACCTCATGCCGTCCCGCGTGCCGATTGTCAAAGTTCGCCCCGACCAGTTGAAGGAAATCAAGTCCGGCAAGGAAAAAGCACTGGCCTATCAAAGTTCGCGCCGGGGATTCTTCGGCTCGTTTTTTGGCAAACCTGTTGACTTCAAAGAGCCGGAACTTCCGCAAGGAGCCATCGACAATCCGGAGTTCGGTTTGCTGCCGCCGAAACCCGATTAAGCACGAAACCCGATTAAGCACACTTGCAATCGGGTCACGAAATGGGTCGCGAAGTTTTTCGCCCGCGATTTCAGAGATCGAGTTTGGTCCAAGCCGAGTTGTTTTTCGATGACTTGACGGCGGCCTCGATGAACGCCATGCCGGTAATGCCGTCATCGATGTTCGGGAAATCGTAGCCTTCCGCAGGTGCCGGATTGCCCTGAACGGCATCGCTGATGGCTTCCGCCGCCGATCGATACACGTTGGCGAACGCCTCGATGAATGCCTCGGGGTGACCGAAGGGCGTGCGGGTGTATTTCGCCGCCTCCGGACCGTTGTAGGCATTGCCACGCCGCCAGATCTGCCGTGGCTGCTCGGCGAATTTCACAATCAATTCGTTGGGATGCTCCTGATGCCACTCCAGCGAAGCCTCGGTGCCATAGATCCGGATGTTGAGATTGTTTTCGTCGCCCGTCGATATCTGTGAAGCATACAAAACCCCGCGCGCACCGCCTTTGTAGCGGACCAGCATGTTACCGTCGTCGTCGAGAGGCCGGCCGGGAATGAATGTGGAAAGCTCCGCGGCGATTTCATCGATTTCCAGACCACTGATGTAGTGCGCCAGATTTTCGGCGTGCGTGCCGATGTCGCCAATGCAATTGGAAACGCCCGACACACCGGGGTCCATGCGCCAGTTGGAGATCGCTCCGTCCGCCTGATCCTTCAATGCGGTGATCGCATAGCCCTGCGGATACTCGGCGACAATTTTCAAGATCCTCCCCAGCTTTCCGGCCTTCACCATCGCGCGAGCCTCCTTGACCATCGGGTAGCCGGTGTAGTTGTGGGTCAGCGCAAACACCAGACCGCTCTTCTTGACCACATCGCGCAATTGCTTTCCTTCCGCCAGGGAAAACGCCAACGGCTTTTCGCAGATCACATGGATGCCGGCCTCGAGAAACGCCTTGGCCACTTTGTAGTGCAGATCGTTGCGGGCGACAATGCTGACAAAATCGATGCGCTCACCCGGCGGCAGCGCCGCTTCCTTTTTCGCCATCTCTTCGTAGCTGCTGTAAACGCGCGAGGGGTCGAGAAAAAAGTCCTCTCCCGACAGCTTTGACTTTTCGGGATCCGAGGAAAAACATCCGGCGGTCAGTTCGATTTTTCCATCCAAGTTGGCAGCCATGCGATGAACAGCACCGATGAAGGCACCGCGTCCACCACCGACCATTCCCATGCGAAGTTTGCGATTCAATGACATATTAGGTTGTTTGATGCGTTGAGTTGCCGTCAGCATCCAAGGAACCGCGCGATTGTCCAGAAAATTTCAGGGCATGAGTATCTAACGGATCGTCTCCAGATATTCGCGCAAAACCGGCACATCGGCCTCGGCCCAATCGAGCGCCGCAAGTTCGGCCTCATCGCACCAGCGGATCTGCTCGTGCTCCAGCGCCCGGGGCGTGCCATCCCGAATCCCGCAAACAAAAGGCAATAACAGCATGTCGCCCCTGCCGTAATTCCATCGAACTTCCGATAGGTTCTTGAAAACCAGCACCGAGATCGCCAATTCCTCGTGCAACTCGCGGTGCAATGCCTCTTCCGCGCTCTCCTGCGGTTCGACCTTGCCGCCGGGAAACTCCCACTTGCCGCCAAGATAACGCCCGCTGCCGCGCTTGCAGGCAAGCACCAGGCCCGCTTCATTCACGATCACCGCACAGACCACCTTCACCGCAGACATGTCCGAAAATGAAATGCCCGCGACCCCAGGTCAACAACTCCGGAAAATATTGCAAAAAATACCGGTCTGCCCCGTATCGTGTCGCATGTCCTTTCCCCTCTCGTTTTTGTTGATGTCGCTCTGCTGCCTGTACGTCAGCGGTCAACCCGCGGATGGGAAAAAATCCGGTCCCGCCGACCTTGTCGCCGCCGCACGAAAACAAATCGGTGTCACCACATCCTACGACCCGGCCTATGTCGCCCTGGCCTATCCCAACGGCGACGTGCCCGCCGATCGCGGTGTTTGCACGGACGTCTTGATTCGCGCCCTGCGCACTTGTGGCACCGATCTGCAGAAAGCCGTGCATGAAGACATGAATCAAAACTTCGCCGCCTATCCGAAAATCTGGGATTTGAAATCCACCGACAAAAACATCGACCACCGCCGCGTGCCGAATCTGATGACCTATTTCAAACGCAAGGGAATGAAGCTGACAATGAGCAAAAACAATGCCGACTTCCTGCCGGGCGATCTGGTCGCCTGCATGGTCGCGGGAAAACTAGCGCACATCATGATCGTCAGCGACAGCAAAGGAGCATCCGGCAACCGCATGATCCTTCACAACATCGGCGATGGCACAAAAGAAGAAGACCGCCTGTTCGAATTCCACCACACCGGTCACTACCGCTGGGCGTGGTGATCAGCAGGAATTGACTTTTTGCCAATAAGGTAGATGTTAACTCGAAAATTGCAGCAGCACACAATGCCACATCTGAAACTTTTCCGCCACGAATTGAGTATAGATTTCTACATTTTCCCATGATGCGATTGTGCCACCTCTTTTCTTGCGTTGCTCTTCTTTTGCCTTCCTGGGCGGCAGAGAAGGTCGTCTTCAACCGCGACATCAGGCCGATCCTCAGCGACAAGTGTTTCGCCTGCCACGGACCCGATGCCAAACACCGCGAGGCGGGTCTGCGGCTCGATCTGGCCGAAAGCGCGCTCGCCAAGCTCACCGAAAGCCAGGGTTTTGCAATCGTCCCGGGCAAACCGGAACAAAGCCTGCTGATCAAACACATCAACTCCGACGACCCCGAAGAGGTGATGCCGCCTCCCAAGACGCACAAAACATTGAAACCAGCGGAACGCGATTTGTTGGAGCAATGGATCCGCGAGGGCGCTGTTTATCAGCTCCACTGGTCCTACACCCCGATCCTGCGCCCGGAAGTTCCGAAAGTGAAAGCAACAGCGGACAATCCGATCGACGCCTTCGTTCTTGACCCTCTGGAAAAAAAGGGAATCGAGCCGACACCACCTGCGGCACCGAACGACCTGTTGCGACGCCTGTGTCTCGACCTCACCGGTCTGCCGCCCTCACCGCAGGATCTGGATGAATTTTCCAAGAACCCGGCGTCCTACAAAGACAAAGTGGAGAAATTGTTAGCCTCGCCGCGCTATGGCGAACGCATGGCCGTGCCCTGGCTCGATGCGGTGCGCTACGCCGACACCGTGGGATTTCACGGCGATCAAAACATGCGCGTGTTCGCCTATCGCGACTATGTGATCAACAGCTTCAACTCGAACAAAGCCTTCGATCAATTCACCCGCGAACAAATCGCCGGCGACCTGCTGCCCAATCCAACTGACGAACAGCGCATCGCCAGCGCCTTCAACCGACTGAACCTGATGACCCGCGAAGGCGGCGCGCAACCCAAGGAGTATATCGCGAAATCGGCCGCCGACCGCGTTCGTGCGATCGGGACGGCCTTTCTCGGCCAAACCACCGGTTGCGCGCAGTGCCACGATCACAAGTACGATCCGATCAAAACGAAAGACTTCTATTCGCTCGCCGCATTTTTCGATGACCTGCAACAATGGGGCGTTTATGCCGACTATCCCTACACGCCCAATCCCGACCTGCGCGGTGTCAACAACGACTCGCCCTTTCCTCCGGAATTTGTCAGCGCATCCCCCGCCCTGCTGGCGCGGATCGACAAACTGGAGGCGGATGTTTATCAGTTGCTGGACAAACATCCCGCTCCAGCGGACGCCCTGCAGGCATGGCGGAACCAAATCAAACCATACCTTGCGGCCCATCCCGACGGCTGGCAGGTGCTGACGGTTTCCTCGGTCAAAAGCAGCAAAAACACCCACGCGGCAACCAATCCCGACAACTCGGTCAGTTTCGAAGGTGCTGCGGCGAAAGATGATGAAATCATTTTCGAACTCGGCAACAGTGCGATCCCTTTTTCGAGCATTCGCATCGAGGCAATGCCCGACGACGCCAATCAGGGATTTGTCGGACGCTCGCCAGGCGGAACTTTTTCCATGAACGTCGCGTTTGAAGTCGTCGATGCCACCGGGAAAGCAACGGCGCTGAAACCCGTTTATACTCAGGCGGACTTGAGTCGGCCGCCGGGCTACAGCAACGGACAGGAGAAAAACATCAGCTTTGGCGACACCTGGATGAGCGCACCCGCCTTGTTTGAAGTGCCCGCAACTCTGGCGAAAGGCACGCAAACTGCCGTGTTCTGTCTGGGCAATCCCCTGACCATTACGGAGGGGAACAAACTCACAGCACGCATCAAATCGGCGGACATCGGGCGACTGCGGTTTTCGACCTCGCCGGTGCTCAATCCGATTCCCGGCCAGGCGGCGTTTTCGCCACGTTTCATTCAAGCGCTGGAAAATTCGCCCGCACCGTTTCACCTCTGCAACACAGCGGAAGCGCAGATGCCGGCTAACTACAAAAACCTTCTCGCAGAAATCCGCAGCTCGCGGGGTGGTTGGACCCGCACTGTTACTGCCGCCGCCGTGCCCGAGGACAAACGTCCGGTAACGCGCATTTTGAAACGGGGCAACTGGCAGGATGAAAGCGGTGAAATTGTCAAACCCGCCGTGCTGTCGTTTCTGCCGTCGGACAGCCTGCCCAAGGACCGCACGCTTTCCCGCCTGGATCTCGCGAACTGGATTGTCGCCAAGGAAAATCCCCTCACCTCCCGACACTATGTCAACCGGCTGTGGAAACAATTTTTCGGCAAGGGAATTTCCAACGTGCTCGACGACCTCGGCGGCCAAGGTGAAGCTCCCAGTCATCCGGAATTGTTAGACTGGCTCGCGGCGGAATTCCGCGACTCGGGGTGGGACACCAAACACATGGTCCGCCTGATCGTCAACAGCCGCACCTATCAACAAGCCGCAGCGGTGCGCAAGGATCTGGAGCAGATCGATCCGCAAAACCGCCTTCTTGCCGAACAATCGGCCCGACGTCTCGATGCCGAATTCGTCAGGGACAACGCGCTCACCATCGCAGGCCTGCTGGATACATCCTATGTCGGCGGACCACCGGCCAAACCCTACCAGCCTCCTGGTTACTACACTGCCATCCAGTTTCCCGACCGCGACTACGTGATGGACATGGGTCACGGACGATTGCGCCGGGGACTCTACACCCACTGGCAGCGGACTTTCATGCATCCTATGCTGGCGAACTTCGATGCCCCCTCACGGGAGGAATGCAGTGCCGACCGCATGCAGGCGAACACCCCGCAACAAGCGCTGACCCTGCTCAACGACCCGGTCTTCGTGGAAGCAGCCCAGGCACTGGCCGCGCGTATCAAACACGAGTCCTCCATCGAGGCTTCCCTGCAAAAAGCGTTTCTCCTGGCGCTGGCGCGTCAACCCAAACCCGATGAGTTGTCGGGCCTGACAAGTTTTTACAACAAACAGATCGCCCTGTTCCAGTCAGGAGAAAACAAGGCACCCGGTCTCTCCGCCGAGCAGGCCGCACTGGGTCAGACCTGCCGCATCATTCTCAATCTGCACGAATGCATCACCCGATACTGACAGTTGCCATGAACGACCCGCTCTCCATCAACCGCCGTTCCTTTCTCGACAACTCCTTCGCCGGACTGGGCGGGATTGCCTTTGCCTCATTGATGCAGAAATCGATGGGCGACGAAGCTCCCTGGCCGGGAGTGTTCGACAACGCGCTGCATTTCGCACCCAAGGCAAAACGCGTGATCCATCTCTGCATGGCGGGCGGGCCTTCGCAGTTTGAATCGTTCGACTACAAACCGGAACTGCAGAAAATCCACGGCCAGCCCTTTCCCGCGTCGTTCACCAAGGGACAACAACTCGCCCAGTTGCAAGGCAGCAAGCTGATCGCACGGGGACCGAGCACCAAATTCGCGCAATACGGCCAGTCGGGCATTTACGTTTCCGAAATTTTCCCCCACATGGCGAAGCAGATCGATCATTTTGCGGTGATCAATTCGATGACCACCGAGCAGATCAATCACGATCCCGCCCACGCATTTTTCAACAGCGGTTCGATCGTCAAAGGCCGTCCTTCGATGGGCTCATGGGTGCTTTACGGACTCGGCGCGGAAACCTCTAACCTGCCGGGCTACATCGTCCTGATGTCGGTCGGCGGAGGCGCGCAACCGGTGAGCGCGCGGCAATGGTCATCGGGATTTCTCCCCGGAAAATTCCAGGGTGTGCAATTCCAGTCCAACGGTGCCGCCGTTCACTATCTCGGCAACCCGGAAGGCATCTGCCAATCCACCCAGCGCCAGGTGGTCGATGAAGTGAAACGGATGAACGGCCTGCTGGCCGAGAGCCGCCGCGACCCCGAGATCACCGCGCGGATTTCACAATATGAAATGGCATTCCGGATGCAAAGCTCGGTTCCCGGTCTAACGGAACTCGCGGACGAGTCAAAAAACGTGCTCGACCTTTACGGCATCACCGAACCGAACAAACCGGGTTATGCGCGGAACTGCCTGCTGGCGCGCCGCATGGTCGAGCGCGGAGTTCGTTTCGTGCAACTCTACCACCGGGCCTGGGATCATCACGACAACATCGAGAAAAGCATGCCCAATGCGGCGCGCGAAACCGACCAGGCAACGGCCGGTCTGTTGCTCGACCTGCAACAGCGTGGTTTGCTGGATGAAACCCTGATCATCTGGGGCGGCGAATTCGGACGGACGCCGATGGGACAGGGTTCGGGCCGCGACCACCACATCAATGCCTTCACCCTGCTCATGGCCGGTGGCGGCATCAAGGGCGGTGTCGTGCACGGAAAGTCCGACGAGCTGGGCTACGGTGTGGCGGAAAACAAAGTGAGCGTCCACGACATTCACGCGACCATGCTGCGGCTTCTAGGCATCAACGACTCCGCATTCACCTACAAATACCAAGGCCTCGATTTCAAACTCAGCGGCGTGGAACCCGCACGGGTCCTGAAGGAGATTCTCGCGTAGTTCAGGAAAGCAATTGCTCTTTCACCAGTGCGGCGACAAAATCGCGGTTCATGCGGGCGATGTGATCGACGCTGATTTCCTTTGGACAGGCTGCCTCGCACTCATACTGATTGGTGCAATTTCCAAATCCCTCGGTATCCATCTGGCGGACCATCGCCAGCACGCGTTTGTCGCGCTCGGGCTGCCCCTGGGGCAGATGACCGAGGTGCGAGACTTTGGCTGCGGTGAAAAGCATGGCGGAGGAATTCTTGCACGCGGCCACACAGGCACCACAACCGATGCAGGCGGCGGCATCAAAGGCACTGTCGGCATCGCTCTTGGGAACCGGCAGCGAGTTGGCATCAACCGCCGACCCGGTGCGCACGTCGATATAACCACCCGCCGCGATGATCCGGTCGAATGCCTGACGATCGACAATCAAATCGCGGATTACCGGAAAGGACTTCGCACGAAATGGCTCGATCCAGATCGTGTCGCCATCGCGGAATTTTCTCATGTGCACCTGGCAGGTGGTGA
>CAMAQB010000023.1 GCA_945860285.1 Akkermansia muciniphila
AACTTTTCCTGACTCAATGGGCTGCTGTCGCACTCGCGCAACAATCGAATAACTTCTTCTGGTGTGTGTCTTTTTTGCTTCATGGTTTCGGACTTGATTTGATTCAAATCCTTTCACTCGACTTGGACCAGTTTTTTAGGCGGCGGTCACCCGCGGCTTATGGGTGTTCCTCAGCTCGGGTCTTGTGGCGCAGGAAATCTCGGATGCGCCGCCGGAGGTCAGGCAGACCTTTGAGGAAACCTTTGACCTCGCCAAAGACCTACTACTCATCACGGGCGAGATGGAAGACCTCGCGATGGAGTATCTCAAGGCGGGTGTGGTGAGCACGAAGTTCGAGGACGACGCGCTGCACGTTGCCATCTGCACGGTTCACCGCGTGGATTACCTTGTGAGCTGGAACTTCAAACATCTCGTAAACGTGCGGCGCTCCGCAGGGTTCAACGCCGTTAACCTCTTGCAAGGCTTCCCGCCTGTGAGTATCGTCAACCCGAAAGAATTGATCTATGCCAACTCCGATGACCAAGACCTTTGACGCCCTGGAAATGTCGCGCCGACTGCGTGAACAGACCAGTCTCAAGCTCGCAGCACTCACCCGCGAACAAAAGCTGGCGTTGCTCAACGGGCATATCCACGCGACCAGCAAGTTGCCGCATCAGGGCGAACCGCTGCTTCGCGAAGAGCCACCTACGTATGGAGAGAAACAGGTTGAATAATGCTTGTCCGTATTGTTAGCCCCGAAGAGATTATTCATGCCCATGAAACACCGCCAGAGTGATTCCCAGCGCGGCTTCGATGCCGTGGCTGAAAGCCGCCGTTGGAAAAAAGACGTGGCTGCCGAGACCGCAGGCATGAGCATTCGTGAACGCATGGCGTTGTTCCGGCGGCAATTCTCGGTGCCCGCTCAAAACTCGACAGGTAATAAGTATATCAACTGGACTCTGGAATGACGAGCGCCCGGCGAGAATCGACCCCGCCCGGGCCAAGTGGCTAGAGTCGGGATTCATCAGGGCTGCTGGTTTGATGAGCGCAATGAAAAAATGAAGGATCACTAGATCTTCATGATCTCCTTCTCCTTGGCGACAACGTGCAGATCGATTTCCTTCACCGACTTGTCGGTCAGTTTCTGCACGTCCTCTTCGAAGACCTTTTGTCCGTCCTCGGTGAGCACATTTTCCGCCTTCATTTTTTTGGCGGCATCCATGCCCTCTTTGCGAACCTGGCGCACGCTCACCTTGGCTTCCTCGCCCATCTGCTTGATCAGCTTCGCCATTTCGCGGCGACGCTCCTCCGACAGTTCGGGCACCGGCACGCGGATCGAGCGGTCGGCCGCGGAGGGATTCAGGCCCAGCTTGCTCTCGCGGATCGCCCGCTCGATGTCCTGGGTGGTGGATGGATCGAACGGCTGGACCATCAACATCCGCGGTTCGGGAGTGGTCACGACTGCGACAGCCTTGAGCTTCATCACCGAGTCGTAGGCGCGGACATATACATCCATGTTCTCGATCAAGGCAGGCGATGCTTTTCCGGTTCGCACGCTGCTGAATTCATGCAGTAAATGATCGACAGCTTTCTGCATGTCCATTTCAACTTCTAACAATGCTTCGTCTGGGTCCATGGTTTCGGGTTGTTGTAAATCAATGAATGACCGTGCCAATCTCGCCGCCGGTCAATGCCGTGGTGATGTTGCCGTTCTTTTCGATGTCAAAAACGATGATCGGAATATGGTTTTCCATGCAAAGACTGAATGCGGTGGTGTCCATCACTTTCAACTGCGAGGAAATGCACTCCTGGAAACTCACGCTGTCGTAGCGTTTCGCATCGGGGTTTTTCTTTGGGTCGCTGTCGTACACTCCATCCACCATCGTAGCCTTGAAGATCACCTGGGCCCCCATCTCGCTCGCCCGCAGCGCCGCCGTGGTGTCGGTGGAGAAAAACGGACTGCCGGTGCCGGCGGCGAAGATCACCACCTTGCCTTCCGTCATCGCGATCTCGGCGCGACGCCGGATGAAGGTCTCGGCGACGTTTTTCATCTCGATCGCCGACATCACGATGCAATCGACCCCTTCGTCCTCAAGAGCGCTTTGCAGAGCAAGCGCATTCATCACCGTGGCCAGCATGCCCACGTAATCCGCCGTGGCGCGATCCATTCCACGGGCACTGGCAGCGGCACCGCGCCAGAAATTTCCACCGCCGACCACCACGCCGAGTTGCAGGCCATCCTTCAGCGACGCGCAGATTTCACTGGCAATGCGATCCACGATTTCGGGCGAAATGTTGTCCCGGCTGCCCACTTCGCGCAGGGCCTCGCCGCTTAATTTCAAAATTGCGCGGCGGAATTTCCGGGGATCAACAGGTGCTTTGGGTGTCATATTGTGCTGCGATGCTTGGAGATGGAATCACTTTTCACCCTTGATGGCAATTCCCAAGATGACGGCTGGTGAAAAAACTTCGTTCCGCCGGAGGCAACGGCCTCTCAAGGCGGGCACGAATCATTTGACGGCATTATCAGGCACGGCCCGGTTAATTCCGCGGGCATCATAAAACGACATCACACCCTCGAGGCGTTTGCGAAACGAGCCATAGATTTTCCGCTCCGCCGGAACCCATGCGATTTCGGCGAGTGCGGCGATGCGCGGAAAGGCCATGTATTCGACTTTTTTCCAGTCCTTCATGTATTCCGTCCACAATTGCGCCTGCACTCCGAGAATGCGCTTTTTCTCCTCGGGATTGCGGGCGATGGCCGCCGGGTCGTAGTTGTAGAGCGTATCCACCGTAAGAAAACCGCCAATGGCTTCGAACTCCGCTCCTTTCGCCAATTCCTTGGCTTCGGGATGTTGGTAATGGTCGAGGTAGGCGAAAGCATTCGGAGCCATGACCACGTTGTTGCCCTTGTCGAGCGCGTGATGAGCCCAGTTGACGTCGCGCCAAACCATCATCGTTGCGGTTTTCGGAAGTCCGCCTTCCTGGATTTCGTCCCAGCCGACCAGCGAACGGTTTTTGGAAGCGAGGAATTTTTCGATCCGACGGATGAAATAGCTTTGCAGCTCGTTTTCGTCCTTCAAGCCCTCGGCTTTCATCACCTGCTGGGCGAAGGGCGAGGCCTTCCACTGGTCCTTCGGTGCTTCGTCGCCGCCGATGTGGATGTAGGTGGAAGGAAACAAGTCGCAGACTTCCGTGAGAACATTTTCGAGAAAGGTGAATGTTTCCTCCTTGGGCGCGAAAATGTAGGGATGCACACCCCAGCGGGTCATCACCTTGGGCGCGTAACCGGGAATGTCGGTGTTGCCGAGTTCGGGGTAAGCAGCGATCGCCGCCGCCGCATGACCGGGCATTTCGATTTCCGGAACGATGGTGATATGCCGGGCCGCAGCGTAGGCCACCAAATCCTTCACTTGATCCTGCGTGTAGAAACCGCCGTACCGTTTTCCATCGTCGCCCAGCCTTTTTCCGTACGGTGGTGTCGAATCCCGATAGGCTCCCACGCTGGTGAGTTTGGGGTATTTTTTGATCTCGATTCGCCAACCCTGGTCCTCGGTGAGATGCCAGTGCAATACGTTCAATTTATGAAACGCCATCTGATCAATGAATTTCTTCAAATCCTCCAGCGGGAAAAAATGCCGTCCACAGTCGAGAAGCATGCCGCGCCAGCCGTATTCCGGCTCGTCTTTGATTACCAGAGCGGGAATGTCCGCCGTTTTCGTTTCCATCGGTGTTTTGGCGGGAAGCAATTGCAGCAAGGTTTGCGTTCCCCAAAAGACACCCGCTGGATCCTTGCCGAGAATTTTCACACCCTCTGGAGTCACAGTCATCGTGTAGGAACCGGGTTTGAGGGTCGATGATTCATCGAGATCCAACGTCACCTCGGAATGAAAAAAGATCTTCATCTCTTCCGATGCCGACCTTGTCTCACTGCCGGTCAAACGTTTGAGTTCCGCTGCGAGCAGAGTACTTTCGTTCTTCAATCGGCTGTCATAGCGGATTGAAGTTTCCGCGCTGAAAACAAACGATCCATTCTGAAAATACACATCCCGGGGGTAGGGAATCAGTGATACATCCTGCGCCATCGCCAGCGCCAGAAGGGGAATTGAAAACAATGTTTGTTTGATCATTGCGGAAATAGTTTAGCAGCAAATCGCCAAAGCTTGCACTGTTTATTTCGGCAAAATTTTGCCATGTTGTTGATAACCAACGAACGACGACAAATGATGACATCACGAATGACCTCGATCAGTCGCGATGATACGGTTCACCTTTGCGCAAGCTGGCGATCCGATACAGTTGTTCCAACAGCACCACCAGCGCCAGCTCGTGCTGCATGGTCAGCGAGGAAAGTGAGAGCACCATGTCGCAGGACTGCCGGAGTTCCGCTGTGTGCCCGTCCGCCGCGCCGATTAAAAAGCTCAAACATTTGATTTCTCCGCGCATTTCCCAAGCGGCGATGGTCTCCGCGAGTTGTCGGGTAGTTGGTCGCTCGCCCCGCTCATCGAGGGCGATTCGATAGCTGCCCGCCGACTTTTCAAGCAACCGTTGCGAAACCTCCGCCGAGTTGCCGGCCTTGACGATGGTGCATTCGCAATCGAGATAACGACGCAGCCGCAGCAGATACTCCTCCACCCCGGCCTTGGCATAGGCCAGCGCGGGTTTTCCGGCGACGAAGATCTGCCAGCGCATCAGCGGACGCGTTCCAACAACCATTCCAGCAAGCCGGCAATCGGCAGTCGCTCCTGCTCCATCGAATCGCGATGCCGCAAAGTGACCGTATTTTTCAATTCCTCACCGCCTTCGCCCAAGGTTTCGAAGTCGATGGTGATCCCGAACGGCGTGCCGACCTCGTCCTGACGACGGTAGCGACGACCGACCGCGCCGCCGTCGTCGTAGAACACATTCATCCACGGCTGCAGCGTGCGCTGGATTTCCTTCGCAATGCGCACCTGTTCCTCGTTTTTCTTGAGCAGCGGAAAAATGCCCACCTTGATCGGAGCCATGCGCGGCGTGAAACGAAGCACCGTGCGCACGTCCTCCTTGCCCTTTTCATCGGTGAGAACTTCCTCGTCAAAAGCCTCGCAGATCAACGCCAGGATCGTGCGGTCACATCCGGCGGACGGTTCGACGACATGAGGCAGGTATTTTTCCTTGGTCTCCTCATCGAAGTACTCCAGCGAGCGCCCCGCGCCTTTCTGGTGGACGCCGAGATCATAGTCGGTTCGATACGCCACGCCTTCCAATTCCTGGATTCCAAAGGGAAATTCGTATTCGATGTCGTAGGTTTTTTTGGAATAAAACGCACGTTCGCCATCGGGCACATCGAGAATGTGCAGTTTGGTGCGGGGAATGCCAATTTCCTCATAGAAGCAAAGTCGCGACTCGAGCCACTCGTCGGTGAGGCGCATGCCGTCGTTGGGATGGCAGAAATATTCGATCTCCATTTGCTCGAACTCGCGCGAGCGGAAAGTGTAATTGCGCGGGTTGATTTCGTTGCGGAACGACTTGCCGATCTGGGCAATGCCGAAGGGAATTTTCACCCGCGACGAATCCAGCACGTTTTTGTATTGCACGAAAATCGACTGGGCCGTTTCCGGGCGCAGGTAGGCCGTGGCATTCGGGTCGCTTTCATCGGCTGATGCGCCCATCTTTGTTTTAAACATCAGATTGAACTCGCGGGGTTCCGTCAATTCGCACTTCGGCGAGCCCCCGACGCTGCAACTGGGCTTTTCCGGGCAGGGCATCGACGCGACGTTGTCGGCGCGGAACCTTCCTTTGCAGGTTTTGCAATCCACCATCGGGTCGGAAAACCCGCCGATATGACCGGAGGATGTCAGCACCTGCTGCATCGTGAGGATCGCGCCGTCCATGCCGACGACGTCATCGCGTTCCTGCACGGTTCTGCGCCACCAGAAGTCCTTCAAATTGCGCTTCAATTCCGCGCCCAGCGGGCCGTAATCCCAGCAGCCGTTCAATCCGCCATACAGCTCGCCCGCCTGGTAAATGAATCCACGGCGTTTGCACAAGGAAACGATTTTTTCCATGCGCTGTGGATCGGTGTTTGTTTTGTCTGCCATGATTGTATTGGTTGAAGGAACGCGGAGAAAAGCAGAAAGGAAGCTCGTGCGCAAGCCGTGATTTCTCGGTTATCCTGCTAGGAGAATCGATCGCGCATTTCCCTGCGCAGGATTTTTCCCAAGGGACTGCGCGGCAATTCTTCGGTAAACATGACCTCGTCCAAACGCGCGAATCCCGGCGCGTTGGCATGGTAGGCCGGAAGAATTTCCCGCCATGCGGCGTGGCAGCCGTGTTCGATCACCAACAGCAGCCGATGCTCTTTCCGGCTGTCGGGCACGGCGAGCACGGCGAATCTGCCCAGGGGCATTCCGAGGTCTGACAACTGCGATTCGATCCGCACCGGACTAACGAGTTCGCCCAGCACCTTGACAAGATCATCACAGCGCGCGGTGACTGTCAACAGCGCCCCGGATATTTCCCCGCAATCACTGGTTTCATACCAATCATCAACGCGGGCCAGGTAGCGCCAGTTCCCGTGATAAGCTGTCAGCGTGCCATGAAACAACGCAGGCCCTTTGATCTGTAACGTAGCGGTTGTGGTCGAACGAACCCGCCAGCAGGGCAGGATGGACAAATCATCGCCACGGTACGGTTTCGTCAGGGATTGCAGCGACGCGGTGGCGATCTGCGATCCGGCTTCGGTCATTCCATAACTCGCCAACACCGGCCAGCCGAGATCGCGGGCCTGCTGGCCGAGTCGACCTTCCAAACGCCCACCGCCGACAACAACCGCGACAAGACCAGCGGGAGCTGAGACTGCCAACGCAACCAGGTCGTATACCTGGGTGGGCACCAGTGAAAGATGCGTGATTTTTTTCTGCTTCAGCCATTCCAAGAATATCGAGGCATTCCATCGATCACCGAAAACCTCCAATCCGCAGGAAGCCGCAAATGCGCGGGCGGCAACGGCAAATCCACCGACATGCCACCACGGCAGGCACAGCCCCCATCGACTTGCGGAATCGACATGCAGATGGTCGTTCACGATCCTTGCGGAAAGGAGCAGGCTTTCCTTCGATAGCACGAAGCGGCGCGGCGCTGCCGTGGAGCCCGAACTCGCGAATGCAATGGAGGGCAGTTGCAAGTCATCGAGAGCTGAAACCGCGCCGTTTTCCAACAAAAACGAAAGGGAATTTTGCCAGAACGATGATTGATTTATCGAATTCGGGTCCATGGCAGATTTTCTAACAAATCGTCAAAGCCCATGCCCGAACCCACCGGAGCGGGCCACTCCGGCGACCAAGCGCCCATGCACGAAGTGAATGGATCGCCCTCGAACAAGTGATCGGTGCGCAAGCCGCAAGTGCCCGGACAACGGATCGCCGCAGCCTGAAACGCCGCCCAGGCCTGACCAACCGGGTGGTCCATCGCACTGGTCACGACAACTGTCTCTGCGGAAATCCCCCCGGGCAGAGGCATCCACGCCGGCTTCCAAACAGCAACGATCCCGGCGGATACCGTTGAATCGGACAAGGCCCTGTCAACGGCAAGTGGGACCGCCCTTTGCAAAGAAAACCGCCTCCACGCCTCTGCTTCATAAGGAAAGGGATCCTCCAGAAAATCGATGCGCCGCCAGTATTCCTGCGGCCACTCCCTGGCCCAGTGTTGCATTTGCTCTTCACGCGGAACCTCGTTGAAGTCCAAGCGCAGCCGCAAAAAGGGCCGTCTCTCTAACAACTCCGCGACCGTGCGCGCATCGTCCATCGACACCTTGAGTTTCCATATCGCGAATCCCGCCGCGATTGCCGCATCCTCCTGCGTTTCCAGATCAGTGACAGTCGCATGGCTGGAAGGCACCGGGCATTCGGTCCACCACGACTTGCCAGCGGACCGCGCGACCCCATCCTGCTGTGCACAGGCCAGTGCCTGGTCGAGAAGCGGCAGACTTTTCCCCTGCGCCAGTGCCGCCCAATGATCCGGCAAATCCGCGTGACCAAACATCGGCCATGGCTGCACGCAACCGTAGCCGCCGTGCGCGCGAATCAAAAACCCCTCAACCTGCCGGGATGCGCTGCGCGTGTTCAGCGCCGACCGCGCAACCATGCGGTATTTCCAACCATACACTGCTCCCTGCACGGAACCAGCGTACACGACAGCACTCTAAGCACAAGCAGAACGAAGCTGCTCATGGGTGGATGACTTGAAAATCTGTTCCGGAATGTGGTCGACCGATTCGATCACCCAGTCGGGTCGATAAGCGAAGCGATGCAAATGCTCCATCTTGGTGTGGCCGCTGAGAACGAGGATTGTTTGATAGCCCATGCCCACTCCGCCGAGAATATCGGTGTCCATGGTGTCGCCGACCATCACCGTATCCGCCGAACGCACGCCGAGTTCATTCTGCGCCATTCGCATCATCACCCCGCTGGGTTTGCCGACGGAAAACGACTGCCGGCCAGCGGCTTTTTCCAGCATCGCCACGATCGCTCCGCAGCCCGGCCTGGTTCCGCTGTTGGTCGGACAAGTGGCATCGGGATTTGTGGCGATGAGACGGGCGCCTTGTTCCATGAGCCGCAATGCTTTCTCGATCATCTCGAAATTCAGAATGCGTCCTTCGCCCACCACCACGTAGTCGGCCTCGTCATCGACCACGCTGATGCCGTTTTGATGCAGGGCTGCGGCAAGACCGTTCTCTCCGATCACAAAGGCTGTGGCACCCGGCTTTTGTTGTGCGATGAACCGGGCGGTGGCCATGGCGCATGTGAACACATCATCGGCTTCCGCATGCAAACCCAGGCGGCAGAGTTTCAACGCAACGTCCCGCCGGGTCCGTTGCGAATTGTTTGTAAGAAACCGAAAAGGAATTCCCTCGCGCCGCAAGCGTGCGACAAACCGGTCCGCGCCTGGAATCAACTCGGTGCCGCGGTATATCACTCCATCCATGTCCAACAAAAATCCGATCATGATGATGGCGAACACGAGCAGCAAGCGTGCCACGGGGGAGAATAGCTCCGTGTATGAGAATTTCGAATCCAACTGCCGTCGCGCGCTGCGGTTGAAAACCAGGCAATGAAGCCTTATGATCTTGTGCTGGTAAATCACTGCATACTGGCTATTCTCATGTCTGCATGACCATTCCCTTTCTCAACCGTGAACTGTCGTGGATCGAGTTCAACCAACGGGTGCTCTATGAAGCGCAACGTGCCGACGTTCCGCTGCTCGAACGCGTCAAATTTCTCGCCATCACGGCGTCGAATCTCGATGAATTTTTCCAAGTCCGCATCGGCGGACTGATCCTGCTCAAACGCACGGGCAGAAAAGGCACCGACCCGTCAGGTCTGACTCCGACGCAGCAACTCGACATATTGCGCAAACGCATGAGCCTGTTCGTCGAGGATCAATACCGGTTACTGCACGTCACGCTAATGCCCTTGCTTGCGAAGCAAGGCATCGAGTTCCTCGAGCCAGCCCGGCTCATTGAATCGGAGAAAACGGCATTGCGAGCGATCTTCGAACATTCGATTCTGCCCGTGCTCACGCCGCTTGCCTACGAACCTGGCGAGGAAGCGCCGATTCTGCCCGCGCTGACTCCGATCCTTGCATGCAGCATCACCGATCCCGCCACCGCAGTGCAGCGCCATGCGTTCATCCCCTTGCCCGATTCCCTGGGCCGCCATGTTGCCCTGACGAACAAGCCCAATACTTTTATCCAGATCGAAGACCTGGTGGCGCTGCATGCTTCATCGCTTTTCCCCGGCGAAAACGTCACCGCCAGCGGAGTATTTCGACTGACCCGCAACGGCGACATTTCCGTGGATGAAAACAACATCAATGATTTGGCCGATGAAATGGAGGATGTGCTCACGGCCCGCCGTTTCGCCGACACCGTGCGCATCGAAATACCGATTTCCTGTCCCCGTGAATTGCTTGCGATCATCCGCAGCGCCACGTCTGCCGAACGCCGCGACACCTATACGATTCCGCGTGGTCCGGTGGGGTTGGCGAGTTTGATGGAACTTGCGCAACTTGCCGATTTCGATCATCTCCGCAACGAGGAATGGAGCCCGCAACCTTCTCCTGACATCGCTCCCGGAGCATCCTTGTTCGAAAGCATTGCACAAAGGGACTTGTTGCTTTTCCATCCGTATCAGTCCTTCGATCCGGTGATGAAACTGCTGGAGGAATCCGCAGCCGACCCCCAGGTGCTGGCCATCAAACAGGTACTCTACCGCACGGCGAAAAAATCCAGCATCATCGATGCGCTGATCCGCGCCGCGCAAAACGGCAAGCAGGTCACCGTGCTGGTGGAACTCAAGGCGCGCTTTGACGAAGCTCGCAACCTGATGCGGGCCGATGAACTCCAGAACGCAGGAGTCAACATTGTTTACGGCGTCAAGGGATTAAAAACCCATGCGAAAATCTGCATGGTGGTCCGCAGAGAGGAAGGGCAGCTGCGCCGCTATGTTCATTTGGGCACGGGCAATTACAACGAAACCACCGCCAGGTTGTATACCGACATTTCCTATCTCACCTGTCGGCCGGAATTCGGCAACGACGCATCCCTTTTCTTCAACGCCCTGACCGGTCGGTCGAAGCTGCTGCGCTTCCGCCATCTGGTTCCCGCGCCCACCCAGATGAAGCAACGTCTGCTGGAATTGATCGCCTCCGAGGCGGACCGCGCCCGTTTGGGTGAACCCGCTCAGATCATGGCCAAGGTGAATTCGCTTCAGGATCCCGATGTGATTTCAGCACTCTATGAAGCGTCGCAGGCGGGTGTGCAAATCCAGCTCAATATCCGCGGCGTCTGCTGCCTGAAACCGGGCGATAAGAAATTTTCCAAAAACATCAAGGTGGTTTCGATCATCGACCGCTACCTGGAACACGCACGCATTTTTTCTTTCCACCAGGGCGGGGAACCGGCCGTCTTCATCGCATCAGCCGACTGGATGTCCCGCAACTTGGAGCGACGGATCGAATTGATGATCCCCATCGACGAGCCAGCCTTGAGGCGCCGGCTTGTCAACATCCTCAAGAGCTGCATGGCGGACAACTGCAACGCGCATGAAATCCTGCCGGACGGTTCGTCCACCTTGATCAAACCCGCAAAAGGCCAGAAGACATTCCGCGCGCAGCTTCATTTTTACAAAGAGGCAAAGCGACTGGCCAAAGCGATGGAACATGAACGCTCGCTGACCTTCGAACCACATACGCCCGGCGCTCGCTGACCTGAAATTTATGACAAAAAATTGCCGCGGCCACAGAAGTCGCTTCTTGCCATAAGGCCAATCGGTGATAGAATCCATGGCCACGCAAGCACAGCAACCAACAATTTTTATCCCATTATGAACGATCCCCATTCCACAAACTCGCTGACACCCTCCACCGAAGCGGGCTTTGCGCAGGCACCATCGGTCAACCAGGCCGCGCAAGAGCTGCGCTCTGCGGCGGGCGAAAAAATCAAGGATCTCACGGCTCAGGCGGCATCACTCAAAGACAAGGCGATCGAAAGTGCCGAACATTTTCGCAACGTCGCCTCGGAAAAAGCCCATGAAGCGCGTGCCAGCGCGGGCGAAAAGGCCCATCATTTCAAGGAAATCGCCGAAGACCAATGGAGTGAAACCCGCGAAAAAGCCCTCGAATTCCATAGCACGGCAGAAGATTACATTCGCGAGCACCCCACCAAATGCGTCCTTGGCGCACTGGGTATAGGTTTTCTCATCGGCCTCATCGTTCGCCGCTAATCGGGCCCGATCATGACTGACGCCGCTACACCGCCGCAGGCAAGCGCTTCCCGCACCGCCTCGCTGGACTGGAAGACCGCATTCGCCGATCTGGTCTCGTCCCGCTTGGAGTTGATCCGACTCGAGTCCAAGAATGCTTCGCGGGTGCTGCTCCGCAACCTGGTGCTGGTGGCCGTCGTCGCCACAATGTCGCTTTTCGCATACATCTGCCTGATCGCCGGAATTGTCGGACTGGCCGCTCATTACACCCACGGCGCATGGTGGTTGGTCGCTCTGATCCTCTTCGTGCTGCACGGCGTGACCGCCCTGCTGGGCATCTATCTTCTCAAGAAAAAATCACCCGCTGTGTTTCCGATCACAACCAACGAATTTCAAAAAGACCGCCTATGGCTGCAGAGCCTCAAATCTCAGAAATCGAACGACTGATCGAGCGCGCCCATGCGTCGCGACTGATTCTCACCGGGCGAGTCGCCACGCTGAGGCATCGTGCCGACATTCCTGCGCGGCTCAGGGAATCGTTCCACTCGAGTCCCTCGCTCTGGTTCGGAGGCTCTTTACTCCTTGGCTGGTTGTTTACCGTGCTTGTCCGCGGCAGAAGGACGGCTGCCAGACCGCCGACACGACAACGCAAAGGCGTGCTCGCTTTCGCCCTTGGCACGGTCGCAGCCCTGGCCAAACCGACACTAAAAACCCTGCTGATAGCGGAAGTCCGCAAGCGCATTTTGTCGCCTTCCGCCGCAGCAAAACCAGTCGGCGCATCGCGCCCGTTTTCTCCCTAACAATTCCCACTTGACCATCCACCATCATGTCCGCGCATACCGTCCTCGATCACGTTGATCAATATCTCCGTCTGGGTCAACAATACGATTGTTCCGATGTCCACCTTGCCACTTCATTTCCCCCGGCATGGCGGCGCAATGGCCAGTTGCAGCCGATCTGGGAAGACCACGCCCCCTTGACCGAGGAGGAAACGGAAAAACTCGCGAAGTCGTTTTTGGGACCTCCCGAATGGAAGCGGCTTGAGGAAAAAGGTGATGTGGACTTCGCCTACGACAATGGCTCGGGCCGATTCCGCGCCTCGGTGGTCAAGCAACGACTCGGTCTCGATCTGGTGTTCCGGATCATCAGCACCCAGATCCGTTCGATTCAAAGCATTGGCCTGCCGCTCGACCACATCATTCCACTCACCCGCTATCACAACGGGCTTGTTCTGGTAACGGGCTCGGTTGGTTCGGGCAAATCCACCACCCTGGCGGCGTTGGTCGATTTCATCAACCGCGACCGCGAGGATCACATCCTGACCCTCGAAGACCCGATCGAATATGTATTTGACTCGCAGTCCTGTCATGTCAATCAGCGCGAGGTTCACTCGCACACGGATTCATTCGCCAAGGCCTTGCGCGGCGCGCTCAGGGAAGATCCAGACGTGATCATGGTGGGTGAAATGCGCGACCTGGAGACCATCCAACTCGCACTGACGGCAGCCGAAACCGGGCACCTTGTGCTCGGCACCCTGCACACCGGCAACGCTCCGAGGACACTCGACAGGATTCTTGATGTCTTTCCCACCGACCAGCGGGACCAGATCCGCATCATGGTTTCGGAGTCCCTGCGCGGCGTGCTGTCCCAGCAACTCGTTCCCAAAGCCGACGGCAGTGGCCGGGTTCTGGCGCTCGAACTGCTGGTCAACACTCCGGCCGTGGCCAACTGCATTCGCGAAGGAAAAACCTACATGCTCCCGGGAGTCATGCAAACCGGCAAAAACGTCGGCATGATCACGATGGATGAATCGCTGCGCAAACTCTACATCCAGGGCATCATTACGCGCGAGGAGTGCCTGTTCCGGGCGGAAGACAAGATTCAAATGCGCGCTTTCTTTCAATCCTGATTTCCAAAGCAACAACACCTCACACTTCATCCACAATGGCCCGCATCGACGCCTACTTCCGCTATCTCGTTGAATCAAAAGGTTCGGATCTTCATTTATCGGAAGGCCAACCGCCGAAAATCCGCGTTCATGGCGGCATCTATGCAATCCCGGAACAACCGGTTCTGTCCGGAGCCGACTTCCACTCGTTGCTGGAGGAAATTTGCGAACCCAAAGCGTTCCAGCACTATCTGGCCACGGGCGATCTTGACTTTGCCTATGCTATGGATGAAGCGTCGCGCTTCCGCTGCAATTACCTGAAGCAAAAAAACGGCCTGGCAGCGGTGTTCCGGTTGATTCCGACCGACATCATGCAGCTCGATGCCCTTGGTGTTCCTCCGATTGTCCGGGAGTTCGGGCACATGCGTTCCGGTCTGGTGCTGGTCACCGGTCCGACCGGTTCCGGCAAGTCCACGACTCTCGCGGCACTGCTCGACTACATCAATACGAATTTCAACCGCCACATCATCACCGTGGAGGAACCGATCGAGTTCGTGCACCGGAACAAACGCTCGATCCTCACCCAGCGCGAGGTGCCGATCCAGACACCCTCGTTTGCCGACGGTCTGCGCGCGGCGCTGCGCGAGGACGCGGACATCGTTCTGGTAGGAGAGATGCGTGATCTCGAGACCATCTCGCTCGCCCTCACCGCTGCGGAAACCGGACTGCTGGTCTTCGGAACCCTGCACACCAACAACGCGCGTAAAACGGTGGACCGGATCATCGATGTATTCCCAGCCGACCAGCAATCGCAGGTTCGCACCATGCTGGCGGCTTCGCTCCGCGGTGTGCTCGCCCAATTGCTTTGCCGCCGCTGTGACAAACCAGGACGGGTTGCTGTTCACGAAATCATGTTCGCCACTCCCGCTGTTGCGGCGATCATCCGCGAGGGTGCCACGCAAAAACTCAACGATGTGATTACCGGAGGCAAGGGTGAGGGCATGCAGTTCATGGATGAATCAATCTGGACCAAACTCCGCGCAGGAATCATTTCCCCGCAGGAGGCCTACATGAAAGCCATTGATAAAAACCGCTTCAAAAAATACCTGCCGGCCAACCTCGCGAATCTCGGCAACGCTTCGGGCCAGGCACAAGGCACCACCTAACAAATTCCGTCGAGTTATCCCTTGACTTGCAAAACGCGCCTCCTATAATCTGGACAGCGTCGAGCAGTGAGGAGCGTTCGCCAATGATACCCGGGTGTCGTCTGGTGAAATTTGAATCCTTGCGATCAATTTCCGTGACCTCACCACCCAGTATTATTTTTACATGCACTTGCCAAGTCCTCCGGTCGGTAATACGCCACCGTGCCGACATCGGCCGGTGAAAAATCGCGAACGTTCTCCCGCCCGCCATGGTTATCCCGCCGAAACATCCGCAAAGAAAAATCCTCCCGTTCAGGGTTCTCGTCCCCATCACTATCCTTGCGGCGTTGGCTCTCTCATTTTTCTTCCTTCATCGGTTTCACAAGGCGAAGCAACTTGTAGCAGCCCCTCCATACGCTACTCAAGCGACAGCCAAAACACAAAGCGAGGAAAACCAGGCGATGCCAGCCAAGGAGCCAAACTCCACCGCTACCACAAAACCGGCTGAAACGTTGATCCCTTCGAAACCTTCACCGGGCGTTGAAGAAGCACTTGAGCCCGTGGAAATTCCGAGCGTACCAAGAAAAAACACGGCCAAGAAAGCGACCGAATCCGACAAACCGGTTGCAGAAGCGATTGATCCTCTCATTCCGAACGCGGATGCCGTCGATCAACCGACCGACGCGAGGGCCGCGGTTGGCAAACTGGTCAAGGACTTCGTTGCGGCGAAAAATCTGGAACAGAGACTGCCCCTGATCCACACCCGCAAATCGCAATCGGAGTTAGAAAATACCATCATGAACAAGCCCTGGCCCCGCGCCCGGATCAGTGCAGAAACACAAATCCCGCACACGGCGGAGCGATTGATCGAATATTATTTTGAAGTGCACTTCGACAACAACACCATGGGATTTCCCGAGAAAGCCACCATCCTCGTTCAAACGCGGGCTGACGATGCGCCGAAAGTCCTGCTGGAACCTCTGCTGGACACCATCGGCGGTCGACTTGCCCAATATGCAAAAACGCCGACGGAAGAGCCCCGGGATTTTTATGTCATCATGGACGCCCGCGTGAAATGTTCTGACAACGCAATTCCCAACGCGCGGAAAAAATCGACATTTTTCCTTCGTTCCCACAACACCGGCGAGAACCTTGCCACCGCGTATGCAAACGAACAATCTGCACCCTGCAAGGCATTTGACAACCCTTTGGAAGGATTGAAGTGGAAAAATCCCATGCCAGCAATCGTCACGCTCCAGTGGAATACGACCGAAGACGGCAAACGTGCGTTTCTGGAAGTTCTGGTGATCAAAGCAAAAAACTGGAACCCGTGATCGAGGCATTTTTCGAGTTTCGCATTCCCTTGCTTGACAGTCCGACGATCCACTATACAACGTTGCTAATGAAACAAATCAACAAGCCGTTTCTTAATCTGATTGCCTTGTTCTCGATGGTCGCCACCGCAAGCGCGCAACTCGGGGTGAGCATCCGCATGAATCAATCGCAGATTCTCGCGGGGGAAAACGTTCTCGTGGGCGTCACCATCACCAACAGCACAGGAAACAATATCACACTCGCCAACAGCGGTCGCACCCCGTGGCTCGATTTGGTGGTCAAGCGCGGCAATGGCGAGCCTGCCGCCTCGATCGCACGTGCCGACTTCGGTCCGGTCAAGATTGCCGCAGGCCAGACAATGAGCAAAACGATCGAGCTTTCCAAGCTCTACAATCTTCGTGAATCGGGCACCTACTCGGTCTCGGCCATAGTACGCGCACCCGGAACATCCGACAGTGGATTCGTATCCAACCGGATCTTGTTCACATGCAGCAATGTCCGCGCGGACTGGAGCCAGAAGGTCGGAGTTCCCGGTTCTCCAGGCTCAACGCGCGAGTTCCGCATCATGAATTTCAACAACAACTCGAAAAGCCTGCTGTACGCACAGGTTGTCGATGACAAAACGGGAACTTCCCTGCAAACGCTCTGCTTGGGCGAGGCGTTGCTCTTCCGCAAACCACAGGCTGCCGTGGATCGTGGCCAGGTCCTTCATGTGCTGTACCTCGCCACTCCGGAATTTTACGTACATGCCCGCATCGACATCAATGGCCGATTCCTGGGTCGCGAACTCCACACCCGTGGTGCAAGTGGAGACCCGCGCCTGATGACCTTTGCCGACGGCTCCGTCAAAATTGCCGGCAGCGTCATGTACGACCCCCAGGCAGCTGCGAAGGCCCAGTCGAAAATCCGCAAAATTTCGGAACGCC
This sequence comes from Akkermansia muciniphila, assembly GCA_945860285.1. Lineage (GTDB taxonomy): Bacteria > Verrucomicrobiota > Verrucomicrobiia > Verrucomicrobiales > Akkermansiaceae > UBA956. The sequence continues at coordinate 17,015 of CAMAQB010000023.1, forward strand.
CTCCTTACACATACAACTAAGTGATACCAAATAATCAGCAATTGCATAATTATCTTCTTGCCAAGGTGACCACTTTTTCTTAGACGAGTTCAGGCTTATGAAAAAAATTTTCCAATGCGCCGCTGTCCGTCTTGCTTTGCTCATCTTGGCGATTGCACCCTTGCAGGCAAGATCATTCAGCACGGTTGTCATCGATCCCGGTCACGGCGGACACGACAAGGGCTGTCAGTGGGGGCGAGTGTATGAAAAGCATCTCTGTCTCGACACCTCCCTGCGCCTGGAAAACGCCCTGCGCAAAAAAGGCTACCGAACGGCGGTATTGCGGCGGAGTGATGAGTTCATTTCACTTCCCCAGCGGGTCTCGATGGCTGCGCGATACCGCAATTCGATCTTCGTGAGCGTGCACTACAATTTCACCTGGCGGCAGGAGGCATCCGGCATCGAAACATTTTACTCCACCCCACAGAGCCAGTCGCTCGCCTATTATGTGAACAAGGCGATCATGAAGCGGGTCAACGTCGTCAACCGCGGGGTCAAAACCGCGCGTTATTATGTGATCCGCAACGCCCTCATGCCCGCGATTCTGGTCGAATGCGGATTTGTCAGCAATCCCTCCGAGCGCTCCAACATGCGCAAGGCCTGGTATCGCCAATCGGTGGCCGACGGCATCGCTGATGGCATCGCGACCTACCGCAGCCGCGGCTGATGAAATATCTATGTCCCGGCTGTGACCAGGAAGTGCGGGTGGGCAGCCCGTGTCCCCGCTGCGATCGGAAAAAAAAACCTGCAAGAGAAAAAGAGCGACATTCCTGGGAGCAGGACCGCGCTGCCGATGGTTTGGATCTGCCCGATGATGATTTCGATTACGACTCTTTCGTGCGCTCGGAATTCGGCAACGCGCCGCACAATCGCACGGGCATCAAGTGGTATTGGTATCTGGCCGCCCTGCTGCTGTTGATTGGACTGATCGCCGGGGTTTTCCTGCGCTGATGCATCTTCACTCGCGCACCCAGAGCGCGGCTTCCTTGGCAAAGTACGTTAGAATGAAATCCGCGCCGGCGCGTTTGATCGCAGTCAGCGATTCCAGAATGACCGCCTTGCGATCCAGCCACCCCGCGGCGGCGGCACTTTGAATCATGAGATACTCGCCGCTGACTTGATAGGCCGCTACGGGCAGATGGGTCGAACCGCGAACGAGAGCGATGACATCGAGGTACGCACCCGCCGGTTTCACCATCAACATGTCGGCACCTTCGGCCTGATCGAGCAGGGCTTCGCGAAGCGCTTCGCGGGCATTCGCGGGATTCATTTGATAGGTTTTTTTGTCGCCCGCCTTTGGAGCCGAGTCCAGAGCCCCGCGAAAAGGCCCGTAAAGCGCCGATGCGTATTTCACGCTGTAACTGAGGATCGAAACATCGGCAAAACCCGATCCGTCCAGGGCATGCCGCAGCGCCGCAACCCGCCCGTCCATCATGTCGCTGGGGGAAACCACGTCGGCCCCGGCACGGGCGTGACAAAGAGCCTGGCGACAAAGAATTTCCACGGTTTCATCATTAAGGATGCGCAGGGAACCATCGCCGGCCGTTTGCACAAGCCCGTCGTGCCCGTCGGAGCTGTAGGGGTCCAGTGCGACATCGGTGATCACACAAATTTCCGGACAGGCAGCCTTGATGGCGCGGACCAGCCGCGGAATCAGGCCCGAGTCATCAAAACACGCGGCCGCATCGCTGGATTTCAGGCTTTCTGCAATCTTGGGGAACAGTACGACCGCCGGGACGCCGCTTGCATGAATGGACAGGACTTCGGCGATAAGATTTTTTTCGCCCCAGCGGGTGATGCCCGGCATGGAGGCGATGGGATCATTCTGATCGCCTTCCTGAACGAACAGGGGCTGAACAAAATCGGATGGTCCGAGCACTGTCTCGCAAACCAGGGAGCGCATGGCAGGGCTTTTGCGATTGCGGCGGGGGCGGATGGGAAGATTCATGGGTTTTGCGGGGTTATCTGGGACTGAGTTCGTAGCCGTTCTTGCCGTCTTTCACCAGCCAGCCGCGCTCCTCAAGCAAATCGCGCAACACATCGGACTGCGCCCAGTTTTTCACCTGACGCACTGCCTGCCGTTCTTCGGCGATGGCGCGGATCTCCGCGGGGATATCGATTTTCTGCAAAGGTTCGGGAAGAATAAGCCCCAAAGCCCCCAGCATCCGATTCAGTGCTGCGAGGGTTTTCGCGGCCTCCAGTCCTTCGATTTTCGAGGCATCGCGAAGCACCGTGAAAATTCCGCCCAGCGCGCCCGCCGTGTTGAGATCGTCATTCAATGATTCCCAGGCGGGTTGAAAGGGACCGAAATCCACACTGTCTATTGCGGTCGGAGATGTCACTTTTTCCGCCAGGATCGCGGCGGCCTTGGACAGCTTGGCAAGCGCCTCGCGTGCGGCGTGGAGCGAATCGAACGTGAAATTCAACGGCTTGCGGTAATGACCGCTGATCAAGACGTAGCGAACTTCCATCGCCGACCAACCCAAATGCGCCAGATCCTCCAAGGTATAGAGGTTACCAAGCGATTTGGACATCTTCCCGCCGTCAACCATCAGATGCGCGATGTGGAACCAGCAGGATGCGAAGTGACCTCCGCAGGCGCAGATGCTTTGGGCGATTTCATTTTCATGGTGAGGGAAAACCAGATCCACGCCGCCGCTGTGCAGATCAAAGGTATCCCCCAGATACTCGCGGATCATCGCGGAACACTCAAGATGCCACCCGGGACGACCTTCTCCCCAGGGCGAAGTCCAGAAATTTTCCCCGTCCTCGGGGCGACGGTGTTTCCACAGCACAAAATCACTGACCGACTGCTTCTCGTATTCGTCCGAACTCGCACGCTGCGCGTGACTGCGCCCGATTTCCAGTTCGCGATCATCGAGTCGCGACAGCTTGCCGTAGTCGGCAAACGAAGCGATATTGAAATAAACCGAGCCGTCATCCGATTTGTAGGCATGGCCGTTTTCAACCAAATCACCGATCATGGCGACTTGCTGGGGAATGTGCGCCACCGCGCTGGGCTCCACATGGGGTGAAAGGCAGTGGAGCTTGTCGCAGTCCTGATGAAACTGCCGCGTCCAGAAACCGGTGAACTCGGTCAATGTCTTCCCCGCCTGCCGGGATTCGCGGATGGTCTTGTCATCGACGTCGGTCAAATTACGCACATGCATGGTCCGCTGGCCTCCGGTTTCCAGGGTTCGACGAAAAACGTCCTGGAGAACAAAAGTGCGGAAATTGCCGATGTGAGCGGGTCCGTACACCGTGGGACCGCAGCAATAAAAGCGAAATGTTCTCCCGTCGAGGGCCGACATTTCCTTATATGCACGCTCCATGGTATCAAACAAACGCATGTGCCTCTCTAATCCTCCACACGACGGATGGCAAGCCCGGCTTCGTGGCCCCAACCAAAAAAATCGCCCGACCTGAAGATTCTTCTTGCCAAGATGCCCGAATTTGAGCAACTTCCGCTCCCGCCCGATTCCATAAGCGCGAATGGGCCAACTTCCATTTCAACTACATACCTTCTTTTATGGCCGTCGCATTACGTCTCACCCGCCAGGGCTCTTCGGATCGTCCTTATTACAAAATCATTGCTGTGGACAGCCGCACGCGCCGGGATGGACGATTCATCGAACAACTGGGCACGTATGATCCGATGAAGGAAGGCGTGAACTATGATATCGACCTCGCAGCCACTGACAAATGGCTGGGCACCGGAGCCAAGCCTTCGGAGACCGTGAAATCAATCATCCGCAAGGCGCGCACCGCCGCCACCAAATAACGGTTGCCCAACTCGAATTCCTTTCATGCCGGTCCGTTGATGGATCGGCATTTTTTTTTGGTGCCCAAGACACTATTCGATTGCGAAAGTAAACACTCCGGAATAGGTTGCCAAAACATGAAAATCCTCTTTCTGATGTTGCTCGCCATCGGTCCGTTGTCGGCGCAAATGAAGACCGTAACACTGCATCCCTTGCTCACGGACATGGTGAAACGGGTCGGGGGGAATCGGATCGAAGTGATCGACCTGATCGGCAAGACCGGCGATCCTCATCACTTCGAACCCACGGCAAAACGCCTGCAGGAAACAACCGGAGCCCGGCTGTATTTTGTTTCCGGCAAAGGTCTGGAGTCGTACCTGCCCTCTCTGCAAAACATCGTGACCGGTGACGCCAAAATCGTCGAAGTCGGCAAAACCCTGCCCTCCATTGAGGGTCGCTGCAATCACGAAGGGCATGATCATGAAAACTCCGACGAGCAACATCTTCACAACCTGGATCCGCACTGGTGGCATTCGATCGATCTGTTTCGTCGTGCAATTGACATCGTCGCGGCGGAGCTCGGGGCGGCGGATCCGACACACGCGGCGGAGTTTGAAAAAAACGCGGCGCAGTACCGCGGCGAACTGGAGGAACTGGACCGCTGGGTGCGCAAGGAAATCGCCAGAATCCCCCGAAATGATCGCAAGCTGGCCACCGCACACGATGCGTTTGCTTATTTTTGCAAGGATTACCAGTTCATGGCTTTCCCGGTTCAGGGAGTGAACCGCGAACAATCGCCCGATTCGTTGGAACTGGCGACAATGATTGGAGAGTTGAAAAGAAACCACATCGTCGCCCTGTTTCCTGAAAAAGAATCCAATCCGAAGATTCTCGCCACGCTGACCACCGATACGGGAATTCTCCTCGCCGAGCCGCTGATAGCCGACGGCACCAATGTCAACACCTACGCGGAAATGGTCCGCCACAACATAAAGGCGATTGTCGCCGCGCTCGCGGTGAAACCTTGAGCATGTCACCGGGCCAACAGGTCGATGAAGCGCGAGAAATGCGCGACACCGTCCAACAGGTCTTCAATCCGGATGAATTCATCCGCCGTGTGTGCCTGAGTGATCGAACCCGGTCCCAAGCAGACCGAAGGAATGCCCCCGCGACTCAGGTGCGCCGCGTCCGAAAACCACGGGGCACCGACAGGCCTTGCGCCGTCGCGGGCCTGCAAAAGCAGTTGCAGGAACGGATCTTCTACCGGCGTCTCCATCGGCGGGTTTTCATGCGCGTATTGCAGCGCGATCGGCAATTGCAATTCGCAGATGACATCTTCCAGCAATGCCAGCGCTCCCCCGCGTTCGAACAAATTCGGCGTCAGCCGGATGTCGAGCTGGGCGCAGGCGCTTTCGGGCACGATGTTGGCGCGGGTGCCACCGTGAAATGTTCCGACGTTGATCGTGCAGGCCCCAAGCTGCGGATGGGGGAAGTCCGCAAGCCTTTGTTGCATGGCCTTCTCGAGCACACAGAGCGCGGACGCCAGTTTCATCACGGCGTTGTCGCCTTTTTCCGGCATCGAACTATGGGCGGCGCGTCCTTCGGTTGCCAGTGTGGCCCATAATGAACCTTTGGTCACGTGAACCACATCGAGCGACGTGGGTTCACCGGCGACCGCGAAAGAATAATGACTGCCGTGATGAGCCGCAAAATGTTTGGAACCCCATTGCCCGGATTCCTCAGCCATGAAAGCAACAAAATCAACCGCCACGGGCATGCTGCGCAGGCTTTCCGCATGCTCGCGCAGCGCCCACAGCATCGCCGCCATCGGCCCCTTGGTGTCGGAAGCACCACGACCATGGATTTTCCCGTCGCGCAGTTCTGCTGCGAAAGGGGCGATACTCATGTTGTCCACCCCCACGGTATCGAGATGCGGGCCTAACAAAATCCGCGGTCGGCCGTCCATTGGCGCGAAGCGCGCGATGAGATTCGGCCTGCCGGGTTTGATCTCCTCAAGGAACACCTCGGCACCCAATCCCTCAAGCCAGCCTGCCAGCCATTTCGCGATCTCACCTTCCCCCTCGTTTGCCCGGCCGGACTGGTCATCGGGATTCACGGAAGGAATGCGAATCAATTGCTGCAGTAATTCTATCGGCGAAGATGGCATGATGCAAAGGCATGAAATAGCGATAGCCATTTCCACGCGGACAAAACTGCGACAGGGAACAGCGGACGACAATAAAAAAGTGCTCCTCACTTTTCCGTTTGACTCGGTTGCCGCATCTGCAAGCATAGTGGCACACATGAAAGTCGCCTTCATCCTGCCCATCCTGTCGCTATCGACAATTCCACTGCATGCCGAACAAGTCAACATGGTGGAGCTTGGCGACAAGACCTTCCATCTCTGGGGCTGCTCGGAATGCCACGTCAGCACCAAGAATGACAATTCCATCAAAACCGGCCCCTCGCTCTACAACCTATTCACCACAACGCCGCGGGAGATCGAAGTGCTGGCGGGTGAGGGCGGAAAAAAAACTACGGTCAAGGCGGACCGCGAGTACTTTCTGCAATCGGTCAGAAAACCTGCGGAACAGTTGACGATTTCGGAAAAAGGCCCCACCAAAGGAACGGCGTACGCCGCGATCATGCCGCAGTTCACCGTGGAAACAGTCACCGATTCCGACCTCGAGGCGATCTGGCATTATCTGCGTCACGCTGCCGATGAGCCGAATGCCGGCCCGGCGGCTGTGATGGCGGAGATTCAAGCCAAAGCACCGCCGAAAAACATTCTCGAAAACCCTGCGGAGATTGTCGTCAGCAAACGCCCGCGTGTTTACCGGGCCCCATTGCTGCAATCCAGCGGTCGCGCGATCCACGTCGGTCTCCCCAATGGCTTGAACTACACGTTCGACCCTCGCATGCTTTCGGTTCGCAAGGTCTGGAGTGGTGGTTTTCTCAACATGGAAAAGGAACAAAAGGGCCGCAGCACTCCCGGATCCGATCACGGTCTGGGTGCGCGGGACGTTCTGGATCAAACACCCCTGCTGGTGCCGCTGACGGACGCGAAAAAACCCATCGACCTCGAATTCATGGAACCGGACGTGGGCGATGAGGCGACCACCGAGAAACATCTCTGGAAGGGTGGCGATTTTCTGAAGGAACTGGCATCGTGGGATTGCGCATTTCTGGGCTACTCATTGACGGCGACCGGAGAACCCGACTTCGCATTCCGGGTCGGCAAGAACACCATCAAGCAACGCATTTCTTTCTCGGCGGAAGGCTGGCTCGTGATCGAGATTTCGGGCAGCCTGAAAACACCCCAGTCTTTCCAAGTTCGCCAGGAAGGTTTGAAAGGAGTTACTGTAACGGGCGGCACATTGACCAATGGCGTGTGGACCTTGCCAGCAGGTGAAAAAACGAATCGCTTGCAGGTGAAAATCGGCGAAGGTCTGGTGGCCCGTCCGGCACTGGCCGTTGAAGAAAGCTTCGCGCCACAGACGTTGAATGCCCAGCCAAGCAAGGCCGATTTGCCGCCGGGTTACGAGATTGAATCGTGGGATGCCCCGCGCGATACCTATGGCAGAAAACAATTGTTCGAACCTACGGCTATGGCAGTCGCCAAAAACGGCACGCTGGTTGTCGGCACCCGCACGGCTGGCATCTGGAGACTGCGGGACAAAAAATGGGAACTCTTCGCGGAAGGCATTTATGAGTGCCTTGGGCTCTGCATCGAGGACGACAACGGCGATACCATCGTCATTGCGCAGAAACCCGAACTCACACGCATCCGCGATACGAACAAGGATGGTCGTGCGGATCAATTTCTCACCGTCTGCGATGATTACGGTTTTCATGGCAACTACCACGAATACACCCACGGCCCGGTCAGGGATGCCGAGGGCAATTATTATTTCACGCTCAACTTGTGCCACACCGGCAATGACAAGGCGTCTTACCGGGCCGGCGGTCCTTTCATGGGCAGCATGGGCGGCTTTCGTGGCTGGTGCTGTCGGGTGACTCCGGCGGGCGTGTTCGAACCCTACGCCTCCGGTCTGCGCAGCCCCGCAGGCTTTGCCATGGATCCGGAGGGTCGCCTGGTCATGGCCGACAACCAGGGCGAGTATATGGGAACCTCGAAAATTTCCTACATTGTCAAAGGTGAATTCTACGGTCACCCCTCCAGCCTTGTCTCCCTGCCCGGAATGAAGCCGGACTCTCCTGAAATCGCTTACGAAAAATGGAAAAAGTCCGCCAATCTGTGCGCGCTGTGGTTTCCCCATGGCAAGTATGCCAACTCCCCCGGCAGCCCGGTCTGGGATTTGACCAAAGGCAAATTCGGCCCCTACGACAAGCAGATGTTCATCGGCGATCAGACGCTGTCAACGCTGATGCGGGTATCCACGGAAAAAGTCGGCGACACCAACCAAGGCATGATGACCTTGTTCGCCAAGAACCTCGCCTCCGGAGTGATGCGCCCGTGCTTTCAACCTGACGGCTCGCTTCTGCTGGGCCAGACCGGACGCGGCTGGCAGTCGAAGGGTGGCAATGAAGCGAGTCTGCAACGGATTTTCTGGGATGGCAAAACGATCGCTGCCGATATTTTTTCGGTGAAAACCACCGTGGACGGCATCGTTCTGCAACTCACCGCCGCCCTACAAAAGGAGGTCAAGGAAGCGGAGTTGCAGCAGAAAATCAAGATCTCTTCGTGGACCTATAACGACTCCAACAATTACGGTTCGGATGAAAAAGAAAAACGCAGCGATGAAATCAAAGCCGTGACCATGAGTGCCGACCGCAAGTCAGTCCGCATCGAAATTCCCGGATTCTCCAATCCCGCGAAGATCATCAACCGGCTCTACCACATTCAGGTTCTCGATGCAAAAAACCTCTTCGGCGAAATCCCGAGCCGCCCTGAACTGGAGGCCTATCAAACGATCCGCGCCGTTCCCAAGTAAGCAGCCTTGTGATCATCCTACAAAACCCGGGCCCAGATCACCTTGAGGTAGCTGGACTCGGGATAGTTGGACATAACCGGATGATCGCCACCGGCGCCACTGCGTCCGATGATCTGCAGCCGGCGGTTCTGCCGGTGCGCCGCTGAAATGACAATCCGCTCAAACTCCTCCGCGCTGAGCAGACCGGAACAGGAACAGGTGACAAAAATTCCACCCGGCTTGACCAGTTTGAGCACCAGGGCATTGAGGTCACAGTACTTGTTGTGGCCCAGACGATCTTCATCCTTGCCGTGAATGAACTTCGGCGGGTCGGCCAATACGACATCCCATTGACGACCGTTTTCCACCATGGTGCGCACCCAGGTGAAGGCGTCGGCGTGAGTGAACTTCACCCGCACTTTGTTGATGTTGGCATTGCGTTTCGCCATCTCGATCGCCCGTTCATCCAGATCCACGGCTGTGACATCCGCTGCGCCGGCCAATGCGGCATTCACTGTGAAACCACCGGTGTAACAACAAAGATCTAGAACGTCGGCCCCGTGGCATAACGCCGCGAATTTGCGGCGGTTCTCGCGCTGATCGCAGAAAAACCCGGTCTTGTGCGACTCCGCGAAGTTGATTTCAAATGGCACTCCGAACTCGCGGATTTTCATCGGCTTGATGTTTTCCGACATCGGATGCGCGCCCGAAGGAATCGACTCGATGCGCGCGATGTCCGGATCGACCTGAATCCGCGTGCGACTGGTGCCGAATGCCTCATGCAGGAGAGGAAGCCATCGGGAAAGACGCTGCCAGACCGCGAGCGAGGAAACTTCCAGGGATAGCACATCGGCAAAAACATCGGCCACCAATCCGGGCAGCTGGTCGGCATCGCCGTGAATCGCGCGATAGGCTTCGGTGTGCGCATTGAGCCGCAGAATCCGCCGCCGCAAGTCCGCCGCCCGCTGAATGGCGCTGGTGAAAAACTCCTCGTCCGGTTCATGGTCGCCGTGCGCGGCCACCCGCAAGGGGATTTTTGCCCGAGGATTCCAGAACCCCAAGCCGAAGGGCTCGCCTTTTTTATCGAGAACTTTCACCAGGTCGCCGGCCGCACATCCTGCCGAAACCTCGCCGATCATGCGACCCCACACATTCGGGTGAAACGACAGATACTTCAGTTGAACCGTATTCACCCGCAAATAGCCTCCACAAACTAACGAAAAACACCCAGCAACGGCCGGTGATCCGATGCCGTCTTCCAATCCTTTGCTTCGAGAATCCGGCATTGATCATTGATCACATCCTTGCGCATCGCCTCGCTGACCATGATGAAGTCGATGCGCGAATACACATCCTCACGGCCCCAGTAATGGGTCCAGAATTCCCCGCGCGAGTCCTTCAACGCAATCGGCATCAATGCGCGCGGGCTGTTGTATGGCCCTTGGACGATTTTCAAAGGGTTCGTCATGCGGGTGTCGTTGTAATCCCCGTAAGCGATCAACCTCACAGCCGGGTCGGCCTTGAAAATTTCATCGAGGTGCCGCCGCAACAGTTCCGCTTCTCTTGTCCGCATTTCATTTTGGTCGCCGTCCTCCACTTCACGTTTGGATTTGAGATGCACGCCGACACAACGCCACAATCGACCGTCGGGAGTTTTGACCGTGGCATCGAGAATCCCCCTTTGAATACCGTAGTCCTTGCCGCCGATTTGGTAGGTTGTGTCGGTGGGCTTCGCCGTGCCGACAATCGGGAATCGCGACAGCAAACCGAGATGGCGGGTGGGATCCACGCCACCGGTGTAATGAAGATGGGGCAGATCGATCCCGGCAGCCTTCAGGCGAGTCTGCACGTCGATCAAATCATCCTTGGTGCCGATTTCACAAACGCCGAAAACATCGGGTTTCGCCCCGGCCACGACCGCCACCACCGCTTTTTTTTCATCCTCGGGTTTGGGAGCGTTTTTGCCGCTCTTTTTTGTTTCCTCATCGTAGCGTTCGCCCAGAACCAGCCAGTTGGCCAGGTTGTACCCGACAAACCGCAGACCCGCTCCTTTGGAAGTTGCTTCCTTGTCGGCACCGGAGACCACCGTCATCGCCTCAGTCCGGGCGGGTGGATCACATTTCTCCGGGCCACGGGAGTTGTTCTTTTCCCCGGCGCGCCTGACCGCTTCTTCTGAGTCGACCTGTTCGCGGGTCGGCAATGTTCCGCCCATGCCTGCCGTGCCTTTCTCGCGGCACGAAAATGCCAGCAGGCAGGTGACCAACAATATCGCGCCTGATTTCAAAGGCGCGAACAATGAACCGACACAGTGCTGCATGCCATCAAGTGTCGCGTGGTTCCTTGCCGGCGGCCTCCCGGATTTTCACGTCATCCTCGGCACGGGTGATTTCGCGTTCGAACTCCTCGCGTGCTTTTTTGAACTCGCCCATGCTCTTGCCTAAACCCCGGGCGAGCTCGGGAATTTTCTTGGCACCAAACAACAGAAGAATCACCACAAAAATGATGATCATTTCCTGTCCACCCAAATTCAGAAAACCCAGAGTAGTGTTCATGTGAGAACTTTAGGCGATTGCGGGGGGCTTTGCAACATCAGATTTTGAGTGAATCTCACACGGCGATCACGCCAGGGAGAGAAGTTTATCGCGGTAGTTCTCATCCAGTAATGCTTTCAGGCGTTTTTTCAGGGGTGTCGAACTCAAACTGTTTGCGAATAGCCCGGCGTGGAGTTGTTTCGTTAGAATGGTTGTTTCGTGCAGAAAAAAAAGCCCGGCATCTTAGCCGTCTATCATTTTTTCACTGCGGTCATGAAACCGCGATCGGCAATGGTGTCCTGATAGCTTCCGACAGTGAAACCGAGTTCTTCGAGAATGCTTCCGTATTCATCATGTGTGTAACATTTTCCCTGGGTGATGCTCATCAGCAGTGCCGAATACTCGGCGACCGGAAGGGGGCCGGTTTTGTCGTTGTGCAAAAATGCCTCGTGGATCACCAGTAAACCACCGGGCTCCAGAGCTTGTGAGGATTTTTCCAGCAATCGCCTTACTTCCGGGAAATCCCAGTCGTGGAGTAGATTGGAAAGCAGCAGGATGTCGGTTGTTGGCCATGGGTCGACGAACATGTCGCAACGGATGACTTGGATCCGATCTGTCAGTCCGTGCCGGGCGAGTTCACTGCGGGTGATCGCATCGACGGGTGCTTGCTCCAGCACGGTTGCCCGAAGCGCCGGGTGCGCGGCCAGCAGGGTGGAGGAATAGATGCCGGAGCCACCGCCGACATCGAGAATATGGCGTCGCCCGCCCAGCAATGGGGTGAGTTTTTTCGCCAATACCTGCCCGAAGGCGATGCCGCGGCAGTTCATCAGTTCGGTGAAATCCCGCGCGAATGATTCATTCAACATGGACTCGTGCCAGTCGCCGGCATCACTTTGAGCCTGCCAGTGCGCGGGTTTGCCGCTGTGGAGAACCTTCACGTAGTCCTGCACGATCGGCGTATTTTTGATCGGTGCGTAATAGGCACCGAGAAACCATGGCGATCCCACGACCAGATGTTCGCGGGCGAGTTGAGTAAGATGCAGACCGTGGGCGGCATCGGCAGTGATGAAGCCGTTGGCCCGGCACAAGGTCAGCAGCACATCGGCAGGTCGCGCGGCAAAGTCGAAGTGTCCGCAGATTTCCTGTTCCGTCGCGCCGTCATGCTCGTGCAGCCAAGAGAAAAAATCAAAGTGTAGCAGCGCGGTGGCGATGAGTTCCGCCGCATACTGCCGGTCGCGATAGCGCAGGATCGGCGCGGGGTCGGTGTCGGGCAGGATGGTCAAATCAACATTCATCGCGGTGAAAGTGTTCGATAGTCTTCCGCGGATAGGCAGCAGGGATCGGCGGTGACGAAATGACCGGTTTCAATTTCCGTTAGGAAGAGATCCTGGTCGATGGTCTGTTCATAAAGCGGGTGGTTCATGCGGTGGCCGAAAGCCGAGCCGCGTGGAGGGTTGATCGGCGAGGGAACATCGCCCTCCAGCAGGATGCGCTGTTTTTTTGCCATCGGATCCGCGACGGGAATGGCCGACAACAGGGCTTTGGTGTAGGCGTGCCGGGGAGCCTGATAGATCGCATCGGCTCCGGCGAGTTCGACGATTTTTCCCAGGTACATCACCGCAACGCGGTCGCTGATGTGCTTCACCACTGCCAGATCGTGGGCGATGAACAAATAGGCGAGACCCATTTCCCGCTGGAGTTCCAACATCAGGTTGAGGATCTGCGACTGCACCGAGACATCGAGCGCGCTTACGGGTTCGTCGCAGATGATGAGCTTCGGCTTGAGTGCGATCGCCCGGGCGATGCCGATGCGCTGGCGCTGGCCGCCGGAGAATTCGAAGGAGTATTTGTCGGCGGCGCTCGATGGCAGACCGACACGGTCCAGCAGTTCATCGACCCACTTCTTGCGGTCGGATTTATTGCCGATCTTGTGAATGACAAACGGTTCCTCCAGAATCGCGCGCACGCTGTGGCGGGCGTTGAGGGATTCCGATGGATCCTGGAAAATCATCTGCATGTCGCGCCGCAGCGGGCGGATCTGCGACTGGTTGGCACGGGTGATGTCGTGTCCTTGAAAGTGGATGCTTCCGGAGAGCGGATTGCAGAGTCGGACGATCGCTTTGCCGAGCGTTGATTTGCCGCAGCCCGACTCACCGACGAGCCCGAGTGTTTCACCGGGGGCGATGTCGAGCGTCACGTCATCGACGGCGCGCACCGCGCCGGTCTGGCGTCGGAACACGCCTCCGACGACGGGGAAGTGAACCTTGAGCCGGTTGATGGAAAGAAGAGATGTCATTTTCGTTAGATTCCCTCGACACATTGCGGACAGGCTTCCACCCAGTGACCGGGGGAGATTTCCCGGTAAGGCGGCCTTTCCCTGGTTGTGGCTCCCGCGCGTTTCATGCGCTGGCAAAAACGGCAGCCGATCACGAAATTCTGGAGCGATTCCACCATGCCGGGAATCACGGGAAGCAGGGATTTTCGCGGCGTTTCGAGATGCGGCATCGACGCCAGCAATCCCTTGGTATAGGCATGGCGGGGCTGATGGAAAATTTCATTGACCGGGGCGCGTTCGACAATCCTTCCTCCGTACATCACCACCACGTCATCGCAGGTTTCCGCGATCACTCCGAGGTCGTGGGTGATGAGGATCATCGACATGCCGAGTTGTTCCTGCTGCTCCTTGATCAGGTCGAGGATCTGCGCCTGCACCGTCACATCCAGCGCGGTGGTCGGTTCATCGGCGATGATCAAATCAGGCCGGCAGGCGAGCGCGAGTGCGATGACAATGCGTTGCCGCATGCCTCCCGAAAGCTGGTGCGGGTAGTCGCCGATGCGATGTTCCGGCGCCGGGATGCGCACCATTTTCAGCATTTCGATTGAAGCTTCCCAGGCCTCCTTCTTGGTCATGTTCTTGTGGATCAGAAAACACTCGCTCAACTGCTTGCCGATGCGGTGGCACGGGTTCAAGGCGGTCATCGGTTCCTGAAAAATCACGCCGATTTCATTGCCGCGGATTTTTCTCATCTCGCGCGATTCCAGTGGGACCAGGTCGCGGTTTTTGAAAAGCACCCTGCCCTCGAGGATGCGACCGCTGGGCTGGGGCAGCAACTTCACAATCGACATCGCGGTGACACTCTTGCCGCAGCCCGATTCGCCCACGATGCCGAGAGTCTGGCGTTTTTCCACGCTGAACGAAACCTGGTCCACGGCGCGCATCAAGCCCGTGTCGGTGTCAAATGCGGTGATCAGGTTTTTGACATCCAGCAATACTTCACTCATCGGACCCTCCTGACTTCACGCGATAAAAATCGTAGACATTGTTGACCTCGGGAAAAGTTTTGCCATTTTTCATGGCTGCCTGTGTCTCCTTCTTCATGTCCTCATCGATCCAGAACACATAGCTCATCTCCGGTTCATCGCTGATGCGCACGTTGTGTTGTTCCGGCCATCTGACCCAGCGCCAGCAGGCGAGGCGGTAGAAATCCTTTTTCCATCCCGGGCACCACACGGCCTCATCGTGGATGATTTCCTCGATTTTGTAGCTGGTGTTTTTGATCTCATCCTCACTCTTCGCATTGCGATTGGCTTCCAGCAGTTTGTCCATGGCGGGATTCGCATAGGTGAAGATGTTGTTGGTCATCGCCCGCGGAGTTTTGGTTCCGGGTTCGTAGGCATCCTTCGAGTGGAAAAACTCGTAGTAGTCGGGAAACGGCGGAATGGTCCCCCACGCGGTGAAAGCGATCTGGTGTTTTTTCTGTGAGGTTTTTTGAAAGTTGGAAGTGCCGTCGAGAGCGTCGAGCTTGTATTCCACCCCTGCCTTGACGGCCTCTTCCTTGAGACGTTGCATGATTTGGTCGAGGAAGGCCTGCTTAGAATAGCTGATGATGAATGACAACCGCTCGCCCTGCTGGTTTTGCCAGATGCCATCGTTGCCCTTCACGGTATAACCGGCCCGGGCAAAGGCTTCGGAGGCTTTTTGCGGAGAAAATTCTCGCGTGACAACAGAATGATTGGAGAATTTTCCAAATCCGTCGTTGAGAATATCCAGGCGGTTGGCATCGCCGCGCATGTCGAAATTGATCACCCGCTGCCAATTTGTGGCGTGCTGCAATCCGATGCGGACGTCCACATTGGCCAGCGGGGGATAGGCCTGGTTGAAATACAGACCATAGGGGCTGCGTGGATAATCGTTGAAAAAAGTCGACTTCTCCACATAGCCGTCGAACACCTCGGGGATTTCCGTTTTTTCATACCAGTACTTCGGCTGGCCGAGAGGGAACAATTCGATTTCGCCGCGCTTGAAGAGCACGAAGGCCTTGTCCAATTCGCGGATCAGTTTGTATTCGATGCGGTCGGGGTTGTAGAGGTTGCGATAGTATTTGAGATCCTTGGCCCACCACGTTTTCACGCGGGACAAGGTGATCGAATCACCCTTTTTGATGTCCTCGGGCAGGATTTGATAGGCCCCGGTGGTCGGTCGTGGCCGCCAGTTGTATCGTTCCTCGAAGTCCGGTCCGAACTCGCGGTAAAACTTGGACTGAAAGGGCACCAGGTTGGCGTAGTGCGCCGCGCGCGGTTTGGGGTTGGCGAGGCGGACGCAGATGATGTCGTTCCCGTAGGCGGTGATGCCGTTGAATTGTTCGCCGTAGTAGGTGCGGTACCACTGTTCCGTTAGATAGGGGGAGAGGTAGACATAAAACGACATGAAGAAATCATCGGTGGTGATTTTCTCGCCATCGGACCAGCGGGCGAGGGGATTCAAGTGGTAGTAGACCGTCTGTTGGTCGGCGGTGATCGCCCAGCGGTCGGCAATGCACGGAATCAAATTGCCGGTGTTGGGATGGGTGCTGAGCAAGCCCATTTCAATGTAATCCCAATGATAGGAACGGAAACTGTTGTTGCCGCCCTGGCCGAGGCAGCGGATGGTCGGTGGATACGCCATGCCGGGAATGAAGGTGTGATAGGTGCCACCTTTTTTGGCATCGGGCGATCCGACATCGGGGTCGCGGTCATTGCTCTGCCAGTCGAGACCGGTCGGCACTTCGTCTTCTTTTTTCCATTGAAAAAAATCGCCGTCCGCTTGTTTTTTTTCCGCCAGGGAAAGCATCGATTTTTTTTCCGCCAGTGCTGCGGCATCCGTCGTCGAGGCGATTTCCTTTTTGAGCTGGGAGATTTTTTCACTGCACTGTGAGCGCGATGTTTCATTGTGGCGCTGGTAGAACAGTTGCCGCTCGGCGCTGTTGTCATGGGCGGCGAATCCTTCTTTTCTGTCGCAGTGCGTGAGCAACAGCACCGACAGCGCGAGCAAGGGCAAGAATTTCGGGGGCTTGTTCATGAATAGGTCGTGAATTTTTTGGGATCAAACGCCTCGCGGACCGCTTCGCCGACAAAGGTGATCAGCAGCAGCAGCAGCACCAACACGACGAAAACCGAACCGACGATCCACGGGGCCTCGAGGTTGGCCAGACCGTCGGCCAACAAAGTTCCCCAGCTCGGGTAGCGGTCGGGCAGTCCGAAGCCGATGAAGTCAAGGGCGGTCAGTGAAGTGGCCACACCGGTGACATAGAACGGCACCAGAGTGATCGTGGTGGACAAGACATTGGGAAGAATGTGGCGGAAAATGATGCGGGGAGTTCCCGCACCCAGCACCCGGGCCGCGGCAACATAGTCGCGGGCTTTTTCCTTGTATGCCGCCGTGCGCTTGTAGGTGCTGACACCCAGCCAAGAGAAGAAACTCAGCACGCTGACGATGATGAAAATGCTCACGTTGTCGCGGCCGATGCGCGAGGAGATGATCATCACAATGAACAGAAACGGCATGTTGCTGAGGATCTCGATGACCCGTTGCATGACCAGATCGAAGAGGCCGCCGAAATACCCGCTGATCAGACCGACCGAGATGCCGACGAAAAACGTGATCAGCACATAGAGGAAGGATGCCTTGCAGACGACCTGCAGTCCGCCGTAGAGTTGCGCAGCAAGGTCCCAGCCGCGCGAGTCGGTTCCCAACAAATGGCGATGACTCCACGATGGTGAGACGGGTGGATACGTCAGTGCGAAATAATTGCTCGCATCCGCCGTGCTTTCCGTTGCCTCGCCGGGTTCCTCCGCCTCGCGTTTGGTCATGGTTCCCGCCTGCCAGTGTTCACGCGCCACTGGATCGCCCTTGCGGTTGTAAACTGTCGTCAGGCCCTGCAACCTGCCCTTGCGGAAACTGGATTCCTTGAATTTCGCAGTAGCTTGATCGGAGTAAAAGCAGGTCGCCAGTCCCTGATAGGGTTTGTCGCTGTCTTTTTCGTAAAAGGTTCCCTCCTTGTTGACGAGCGAGACTTTCTGCAACTCATCGGTGTCAAAGGTGGTGTCCCACGGGAGCAGTGGAAGGATCAACCAGTTGCCGGATTGATCCTGCTTGAAGCGTTGTGCCAGTTCGCGGTAGTTCGCGCCCTGTTCCGGGTCGCCGCCAAAATCACCGTCGTTGAAATTGTGCGAGACAAAGGCCGGGAAATACCATCGACCCTGATAGCGCACCACCAGTGCCTTGCGGCCAACCAGGGCATGGTCGGGAAAGGTGATCAGCAGCAGCGCGAGCAGCAACAGGAACGAGCGATAGCCGCGGGTGAGCGAACGGAAACGTTGGAAGCGACGGATGGTCATCGGATTCCACTCGAATGTTCCGCCCGTTGTCCACAGGGTGATGGCCACCGCGAGAAGCATGCCCAACATCGTCCAACCGATGATGTCGGAAAATGACTTCTCCCACCCGGGAAGGTAGCTGATAAGAAATTCGGGGTACTCGAATGTGAAAAACCACCGCAGGGTGGGGAGTTCCAGTTCATAGTACCGGCCCGTCGCGGCAAGCAGCACGATCACCAGCAGGAACAGGGCGATTTTTCGGGGCAAGGTCATGTGACTGCTATTCAAAAGAAATCTTGGGATCAACGACAGCCACGGCGATGTCGGAAATCACATTGCCGACGAGCATCAACAATGCGGCGACGGTGAGCGTGCCCATGATCACCGGTTCGTCGCGTTCCAGCAACGAATGGAATTGCAGCAGACCGAAGCCGTCGATGTCGAAAATCTTCTCGATCAGCATGCTGCCGCCGACGAATATGCTGACAATGCCGCCGATCGTGGTGGCTAACGGAATGAGCGAATTGCGCAGGGCGTGATGGAACACCGCACTTTTAAAACCAACGCCTTTGGAGATCGCCGTGCGCACATAATCCGAAGCCAGATGGTCCATCAGGCTGTTCTTCACCATCATGGTCATCATCGCGAATGATCCGACAAGGTAACATACCATCGGCATCGCGGCGTGATGGAAGAGATCCACGATTTGCCCCCGCAACGACAGGTCGTGGAAGTTGTCACTGGTGAAACCGCTCATCGGGAAGTATCCCTTGGCACAGACATAGACCACGAGCAGGGCGCCCAATGCGTAACCGGGGATGGCGTAGCCGACAAACACGGCGACCGAACTGACATTGTCGAACCAGGTGCGGTGTTTGATCGCCTTCACAACGCCGAGTGGCACGCAGATGCCGTAGATCAGGATGATTTCGATAATGCCGTAGAACAGGGAAATCGGCATGCGCTTGGTGATCATTGCCGCCACCGGTTCCTGATAGCGCATCGACGTGCCCAGTTTTCCCTGGAGAATGCCCTTGAAGGCCGATTGGTAAATTTCCGCCCGATGGGGAGTGTTGGGCGGCATCGCCAGCGCATCGGGCACCAACGTCTCCCAGATTTTCAGTTGATCTTCGGGCGACTGAATCCGCACATGCCAGACACCGAGTTTATTCATGTCGTATGGCTCAATGCTTCCGGAGCCGTCTGGGTTCCGTTTCACTGTGAGGGTGTCGAGTGTTCCGGGGACTTCGACCGCCACTGTCAGCTCGTCATTTTTGAATAGCGCGTCGCTCTTTTTTGTGTCGCGGGGCAGTGCGCCGAGCCATTCGAGATAATGACGGAGGGCCGGTTTGTCCCGATCGTATTGCCCTGCGAGTCGCAATACCGTGTCGGGTTTGAGGTTGATGCTGCTTTGTTCCCGTGATTTCGCCGCCTTGCCCTCGCCTTGTCCCATCAGTTTTTTCAGATCCTCCGCCAACGGTCCTCCCGGGACCAGGCGCATGGTCGCAAAGACCAGCAGGGTGATGCCCAACAGGGTGGGCGGAATCAGCAGCAGCCTTCGTATGAAATATTCTTTCACTCGCAGCACAAGCTGCATGGGTTTGTCCTGAATGGCAAGTCTATCATTGCGAAAGTGCCGTCAGCCGGGTGGCCAGTCGAGGCGGCGCCCGGCGAGGATGTGCAGATGCAGATGCGGCACCGCCTCGCCGGCATCCGGACCGTTGTTGATGACCAGGCGAAAACCGTGCTGGTCGAATCCCTGTTCGCGGGCGATCTGCCCGACCATGAGCAACATGTGTCCTAACAAAAGCTGATCGTCGATCCCGGCTTTCTCGAGCCGGACGATCGCTTTGCGCGGGACCAGCAGCAGGTGCACGGGGGCCTGCGGGGCGATATCCCGAAAACACACGCAGTATTCGTCTTCATGGACGATCTCCGCAGGAATCTCCCCGGAGCAGATTTTTTCAAACAGTGTCGGCATGCCCTTCCTATAGCATGGCGACGGCGGGATGTCATCTCCGCTGTGACGCGAACATTCCCGGCCCGCACCAGCGGTTCAAAACGCGCTCTTGCGGATCGACGTCGACTGCGCTACACCAGTCCCGTGGCCGCGAAAAAATCCGTCAGCAACAGCAGAATCCACGTCGTCGTCGGATCGGATGAGGGTGTGGTGCGCGAGCAGTCGTTGAAACTCTGGAGGGAACTGACACAGGGTGTCGACGATGGATTCACCCACGAGACGATTGAAGGCAATGCCGACAAGGTCGATCAGGTGACCGCGATCATTTCCAGGACCCTGCAGGCCCTGCTGACCTATTCGATGTTCGGCGGCGACAAGGTGGTCTGGTTGCGCAATGCGACATTTTTCGGCAACGACCGCACATCGGAGTCGGAGACGACATTGCAGGCGGTGGAGGACTTGTTGAAGCAATTGTCCGCCGGTTTTCCCGAGGGTGTTTCGATGATTCTCAGCGCACCGAAAATCGACAAACGCCGGGCCTTTTGGAAATTTCTTGAGAAACATGCCGACGTGCAGACGCATGACATGATCGACATCAGCAAGGACAACTGGGAGGCCGAGGTTGCTGCGTTGGTGGTGGACAAAGCAGGCGCGCTGGATCTGACATTTGCCGAGGATGCCCTGGAGCTTTTTGTGATGCAGGCAGGCGAGGCGACCAATCAAATCGTCAATGAATTGGAAAAGCTCAGCCTCTATCTCGGCGAGCGTCGCAACGTCGAGATCGAGGACGTGCGGGTGATGGTGCCGCTTAGCCGGATCGGGGTGATTTTTGAAACCGGCAAAGCCCTACAATCCGGCGATGCCGCCCGGGCGATCGCGCTCATCGACGAACAACTGGAGTTCGGTGAATCCGCGGTGGCGATCATGCGCGCCTCGATCATTCCCACCGTGCGCAGTCTGTTCATGAGCCGCATTCTGATCGAGCGGGCCAAGGCATCTCCCTACAGCTACAGGGACTTTGAAGCAGCGGTCAATCGTCTTCCTCCCGAAGAAAAAGCCTGGCTGCCGCAGAAAAAATCGGGCGATGGAGTGAACATCTATCCGCTTTTCATGGCGGCAAAAGGGGCGCAGGCATTCACACTGAAAAGTCTGGCTAACATTTTCCATGCAACCGCCCGGGCCGACAAGATGCTGGTGACCACGGGACTGGACGAGCGATTGTTGTTGCATCGACTGGTGACGGAAATCGCCTCGGCCGCCGCAGTGCCAAAAAACAAACAAAGCGCGCGCAAGGCATGAAATCGATCCTTTTGTTGTTGTTGGTCGGAGCCGCAGCCGGATTGCTGGGAGCGCTCTGCGGACTGGGGGGAGGTTTCATCATGGTGCCGGCTTTTGTGCTGGCTCTCGGCATGGACCAGAAACAGGCGGTCGCCACATCGATGGCGGGCGTCGTGATCATCGCCCTTGTTGCCACGGCGAACAACATGCGTTCTGGCGGTATGATCCATTGGAAAATCGTCGCCCTGGTTTCGATCAGTGCCGCGATCTTTTCATGGCTCGGCAGCGATTGGATGAAACAGTTGGCCAGTCCGATGCTGACAAAAATTTTCGCCGTGCTGTTGATCCTCGTCGGGCTGCGGATGTTGTGGAAGTGATTCCTTTGCGTACCGCTCGATGATCACACCAGAAGATCGCCCAGACGTTTTTCCAGCATCGCGGTGAGTGGCAGCGCGCCACCCTTGGCGGGGATTTCGCCGGAGCCCAGCAGGTCGCTCACGGGAATGGGCTCGCCGGCGGTGACCCGGGCGGTCCGGGCAACGGGATAGTTGGGGAAACCCAGCAAGTCCTCCTCGAGTTTCATGATCATTTCGGCACGACGGTCGATCGATGGATCACCTGACAAATAGTCGCCGATGTAGCTGTGCGCCTGCAATGCGGTGAAAACGCGGTCGAGATCATCGAGCAATGTCCCGCGCTCCGGCCCGGTGGGCGGGTTTTCCAGATCCAGAATCCGGCGACGGATGCGGTAGCGCAGGGCGCGGACGCGCTCCGGCGGCGTCGTGGCTTTGGCATCCTTAGGGTAGCGGGTCTCGACATCCGCCAGCATGTTTTCACAAAGCTGGGACAGTCGTTCCTGGATCGCCCCCGTGCCGGCCCTGCCGAGATATTCGGTTTCTTTCAATGCCAGCACTCCGGTGGCGAGGCGCACGATGCGGTCTCCGACAGACATGCTGGGTTTCGGTGTCCAGCCGATGCGGTCTTCGAGGCGGGACAACCGATCGCGGAAAGTGGCTTCGACCGCAGGGTCGTGAAAAAATCGCATACCCACCGGGACAAGGAACGCTTTTTTTTCGCCGTCGAGGCGCGCGGCACCTTTCAGCAGGATCGACGCCACACCTTCATTGAGCGGATCTAGACGGCGGTGGTGATGGTAAATTTCCCCCTCCGGAAAGATCACCAGTGGATCGCCGCCGAGTTCGAGCAGGGAAATCGCGGTCTTGATGGACGAAAGGTCCGGGCCGTCGCGATCCACCGAGAACACCCCCATGCTTTGCAAGGCCCAGCAAACGACGGCATTGACTTGGAAAAGTTCCCTGGCCGCCATGAAATAGGGTCGCAACTCATGGCGGGTGGCGATCTCCATCATCACGTGTGGGTCCGAGTGGTCGGAGTGATTCGGAGCAAGCATCACCGAATGTCCTGCCTGGCACAATTCCCGAATCAGGCCGAAACCTTCGTCGTGGATTTTCGCAACGTTATACTTCCTGTCGAGATGAATCCGGCGGTTCACTGCCATCGCCAAGGGGCGCAGCCATTCCTTCACCCTTGGCGGGCGAAAGGTATAGGGCTGGTCGTTTTTGAGGCGGCGCATGCGTGTCGAGTAAACCCAATTCCCGGCGGTTTAGGAATCGAAAAATCGGAATTTTGATGGCACGGCGATCAAGCCAGGGAAAAGCATGACCTTCGGACCGGTGGCACGCCGGTAATGGAGTCCGCCATCGGCCAAAAATCACAAAATCCGGTTCTTTTTCCCTCCCGCTGCCGTGCAAGATCAAAAATGAAGCGTGTTTTTGCTCTCGCAAGCTGCAAGGACGGAAAAAGACAATGGTTTTGGCCCCTGAATGGGTTTAGGGCGGAAATGGAAGATAGTTTTGGCTCCTAAATGATTTTAGAACGGAAATGGAAGATGTTTTTCGGCCTAAATGGATTTAGAACGGAGAAGGTAGGGGGGGAAGCTATCAACACTTTTCATGACTAAAAGCCTTTGACTGCTCACTCAGCACTGCTCACCGATTACTTCGCGTGCGTATATCAGCCAGCGAACCCCATTCCGCGGATCGCCCGTCGAGGGCACCTGATATATACACGATTCCGAAAGGTTTCCTTGCTATCACGGCGTTTTTTGCATTTTCTATTCAAGTCACCAGCATCTGATATCACCTTGCGGGCTGCTTCTATTTATCCGGCCATAAAATACTGGCGTTATTCAGATTTTATGTTAATGTCGGGCATGGCAACCAGAGATGTACGCAAAGAGACACCCGAAGTCATCTACGAACTGCGTGTCCGCGCTGTGGAATTGAAGCTGCAGGGACTCACTCATGAAACGATTGCGAACACATTGGATA
>CAMAQB010000024.1 GCA_945860285.1 Akkermansia muciniphila
AACGTCTCGTCACCGCAGTCCTAGTCGAAATCTCCGACGCATGGGAATCAGGAAAATCTTACCTCAAACCACAAAACTAACAAAATACACAAACCACCTACTTCAACTAAATGCCTTGAAAGATTTTACAGAAAAAATATTGCGCGGCCTTGTTATTTGCTGTGCAAGCCTCGCTTTGCTGGAACCGACCTCGGAATTCCCGTTCGGCATCCTGATTTTCCTTTTCATTCCACGCCGAAACCATGACACTGCCGGTCGTGACTTCCGAGGAATGCAACGTCTGTCATCACCGAGCCATCGCAACCGCATCGCTCATGCATCTGCCGTTGCGCTCCCGCGTTTGGAGGGGCCAGGCGGGCGAGTTCGCAGGGGCTGGAACCGGTCCCAGGGGTCGGTCCTCGCGCGGTAACATGTTAGATTTTTGTTAGAAAATTCTCATCGCTTTTTGCCTCATATCAGTCGATTGGACACCTTGTGCAGTTTCCAGAAAGATTGGCAACTGGCTTTGTGATGTTGATGCGACCAGGTTGTGGGCGACAGTCTTTGCCCCAGTAATGTGACAAGATTGGAAATGGAAGGATTTCACACTTCCCATCCAGCTGTCGATTCGCCAAACGGAATTCTAGCGATGAGCGAAGTCCCCACATTCTCCGCCGCTTTTCACGCAGAACTGGCATCAATCGCCAAAGTGACTGGAGTCAGCAGTATCAGAGTATATCAAGTTGAATAGCGGCCGTAGTCTCGGACCTCATCAAGAGTAATTTGCAACTTTTTTTACGGCTGAATTTTCGGAGCGGTTATTGAGGTCAGGGCGCATGGGCTTTTTGACTGCGCTGGTTCTGGACCTTTGCTGGAGTTGGCTGCTGAAAGGGGGTGCTGAGCCGGGGGGGCAGAAATTGAGCCAGGGCTGTCTTGAAGGCACAAAAAAAGCCGCCGTTCGCACGGCAGCTTGGGAAATGATCGGGTCGGGAAATCAAGCGAGGACGGTGCCTTCTTTCTTCTCTTCGCCGTCTTTTTTGTCGCCGTCCTTGTGTTTGCCGTCTTTGCCGCATTTGCCGCAATGAGCAAGGGTGCCTTCTTCTTTTTCAGCTTCCTTGTCGCACTCTTTCTTGCATTTGCCAGCGATCAGGGTGCCTTCTTCCTTTTCTTCTTCTTTATCGCACTTCTTCTTGCACTTGCCTTCGGCTACGGTGCTTTCTTCTTTCTTGGCTTCCGCGCCGTCCGTCTTCTTGCACTTGTCGCAATCAGCTGAGAACGCAAAGCCTGCGAATACGAAGGATGCGATGGTGGTCCACAATAATTTTTTCATGATTTGGTTGGTGTAATGGTTGTTTGTAGTAACTCGGTCGAGTGATGTGATTCTACTCGAAAAATACAACGTCGCTACCAAAATATTTTGTTTGTTGATTTTTTTCTTATTTTAATCTATTCCCCGGCTTGACCCGGCGGCTTGAGCCGCTAGCGTGTTGGCGATGATGGAGATTGGCACCGCGCTGGGGGAAAACATCGGGCACGGGGCGGGTTGGACGGTGACCGGGCACGCGCTGGCTTGGGTGGTGACCGGAAGTTTGTTGTTTGTTGGAATCGTCGGCTGCCTGATTCCGATATTGCCGGGCCACCCCATTTTATTGCTCGCAGCCGTGGCGCATCGATTGATCCTCGGCGATGCTTCGGGTCTGCATTGGTGGTCATTTGCGATTCTGGGTTTGCTGCTGGTTTTTTCCCAGGTTTTGGAGTTTTTGAGCGGGGCGGCGGGCACAAAATGGTTCGGTGGCAGCAAGTGGGGAGCGTGGGGGGCGCTCATCGGCGGCTTGGCAGGCATGTTTTTTTTTCCAATCGGCCTGATTTTGGGGCCCCTGATCGGAGCGCTGGCGTTTGAATTGATTTTTGCCAAGAAGGAAACGACACCTGCTGTGGTTTCGGGAATGGGAAGCGTGCTTGGCACGGTGGCGGGGATGTTGATCAAGCTCGCGATCGGTATCGTGATGGTGGCTTGGATCATTCTCGACGCGCTGGAATTCGTATAGTCGTGACGGAAGGTCGCTGCCATTTTGAATTGCCACCGCGCCGTCAATGCCCGGCCGGCAGCGCTTCGGAAAAAAGCGGCATGGTTGCGGAGAGGTTCAGCTTGGTGGGCGGCGATATGCTCAGAGTCCTGTTTTCTCCGATTTTGTAATCTCCGTAGGCAACAGGAGCCACCGTGAGATTGATGATCGGTTCATCGACAGTACCCAGATGGGAAATGTGAAGGATCGTGGCACAGTTGGGGATTTTCTGGATGTTCAGCAGGTCGCCGGGCTTGAACCAGGTGAATGCCGCTTTGTTGTCACAGGGGTAGAGATATTCGATCAGAACCGGATAGGGGCCGGGCGGGCGGAGTTTGTCCGGCTGCACCAAGGCCTGCGCGCGGATTGAAAATCCGGGGAAAAGGATGTCGGTTTCGACCAGCGGACGGATCTGGAGGATGCGATAGTTGCCCTCGATGTAGGTTGGCTTCTCGTCCTCGGTGTAGCTTTGCAAATAGGCTCTCAACAGCCGGCTGTTGGTTTTGGTGAGTTTTTTGCGGTTGGTCGGCAGAGCGTACAGGGCGTAATTCCGATAGATGGTTTCGGGGCGGATCGATTCCCCCTGTGGCGCATCGAGCGCGGTGAAGGACTGGGGAACCGGTGCCCGACCGATTTTTTTCAGGATGTTGTAGTTCTGGGGCAGCTCCGGGTTGTTGAAGATGAACAGCGAAAGTATCCACGAGACGGTGCTGAAACAAATCGCCAGCGCATGGGCGAGAAGCCACCAAAAATACGGAGGACGCTTGCGTGCGAAGTCGGCGATTTTCGAGCGGGCCATGATGGATTACGAACAGGGCTGCCCTGCGGCGGGTTCGACCCCCGCATGCGGCGCTGGTTCAAAGGAGGTGCCGCAACCGCAGGCCCTGACCGCGTTGGGGTTGCTGATTTTGAATCCTGCATCGCTCAAAGAATCGGAATAATCAACATGACTGCCGTCGAGCACCGAGTGACTATCGGCGGCGATGAAAAACCTCACCCCGCTGGCATGGGTCACCGTGACATCGCCGGGCTCGGCGGTGCCGATCCGCATCGCATATTGCAAACCCGCGCAGCCGCCGCGCTCGACCGCGAGCCGCAATCCCGCTGTGGCAGGGGCGTTTTTCTGGGTGAGCATGACGCTCAATGCCTGGGCGGCCTGGTCGGATATCGTGATCATCGGGCTGGGAAACTATACGCGGCTTTGTTTTTCAATGCGAATCAAATTGTGGACATTTTTCGAGCGAGCCATCACGCGAAATTTGTTAGATCATCTCATGGATGAACTTTTCGCGGTCGAACGCTTCAAAGGCTCCCGGTTCCTCTCCGGTGCCGAGGAAGCAGGTTGGGATTTTCAATTGTTCGTGAATGCTCACCGCGATACCGCCCTTGCCCGAGCCGTCCATTTTGGTGACGATCAGTCCGTCGAGCGGGCAGGCCTTGTGGAATTCCTTTGCCTGCTGCAGAGCGTTGGCTCCGGTGCTGGCATCGACCACCAACAGGGTGAGGTGGGGAGCCGTCGGGTCGTTCTTTCCCATGACCCTGCGGATCTTGCCCAGTTCCTCCATCAGGTTGTGGCGGGTGTGCAGGCGACCGGCGGTATCGCAGATCAGGAAACCGGTTTTTGCGGCGATGGCTTTTTGATGGGCGGTGAAACAGACCGACGAGGGATCGGCATTGGCATTGCCGCGGACCACCGGAATGTGCAGTCGCTGACCCCATTGTTCGAGCTGCTCCACAGCGGCGGCGCGGAAGGTGTCCGCTGCGGCGAGCATGACACTATGGCCTTGTCGATGCAGCCAGTGGGCGAGTTTTGCGGCGGAGGTGGTTTTGCCCACGCCGTTCACCCCCACCAGCATGATTACCGTTGGCAATCCATCGCTGCGCAGTTCCGGAAGCGGGTGTGAGGCGGGCAGTCGTTTGCCAATGTGCTCGCGGGCTGCGGCGATCACGTCATCCGCGGTGATTTTTCGTCCCAAGGCGCGCAGTTCGTCGGTGATGGCCATTGCGCCCTTGACTCCGAGATCGGCGGCGATGAGATCGGCTTCCAATTCCTCCCATTCGATTTCCGCGCGGTTGGTGATTTTGTTATACAGAGATTTGAAGAAGCCCATGGCAGGAGAAGCAAGCGGAGCAGGATTCGCTCAGAGGGTTTTAATTTCGAGATGGCGCCAGCGGACATTGCAGGAATTGCCGCCGTGAACTTGCAGTGCGAAAAATCCCTCGGCGGTGAACTCCGGCGCGGTGTCGGTGTAGTCGACTCGTTTTTCGCCGTTGAGCCAGATCTGGATGTGCTTGTCCTCACAGAGAATGCGGATCTTGTTCCAGTCGTCCCACTTGATGAGCTGCTGCCCGATTTTGGTGAACTCAGTCTGTTTCTCCTTGTCGTTTTTGGCAGGGTAGAGCCAGCCGCGCCGCGCTTCGTCGTAAAGCCCCGCCGTCCAGGACCGGGCTTTGCTGTTGTCGTGCTCGCATTGATAACCATTGACCCTGCCGTCGTTGCCGGGTTTCTGCAAGGCGCGGAACATCATGCCGGAGTTGCCCGAGAGGTCGTCGAATTTCATCTCAAAATGGAAATCGAAGTTCTTGTAGGTTTTGTCGCTGCGCAGGAATGTGTTGGATTTGGCATCTTTCCCGGAGCCGACGATGCATTCGCCCTCGGCCGCGAATTTGCCATCGCCATTGACAACGGTCCAGCCGCTGAGGTCCTTGCCGTTGAAGAGCGGCACGAAACCTTCCTCCGCATGGAGCAATGGCAGGGCGATAATGCCGAAGAGCAGCGTTAGGGAATGGTTCGTGGACATTGCTGTGACCAGCGAAGGTGGCGAGTGCGGCAATCAAATGCAAGCGAAACCACGGGCATGTCGGGGATTTTGATCAGTCGAGGTTTTGCAATGCCGATTTCAGTTGCTGGATCGCATCAGGAGGATGGCTGGCGGAAAGTGAGATGCGCAGCCGGGCGGTGTTGCGCGCCACGGTCGGATAGCGGATGGCCGGCACCAGCAGCTTTTGCTGTTCCAGTTTCGCAGATGCTCCGAGGGCGCGGTCATTCGTGCCGAGAATCATGGGGATGATCGGGGTCGCCGGGGAGGCGGTCATGCCACCCGCCGTGAGGAGCGCGATGTTCTCCTGCAACCGACTTCGAAGCATGCGTCCTTCGTCCGAACAAATGATCGCAACTGCAGCGGATGCGGCATGGGCGAGCGCCGGCGGAGGGGCGGTCGAGTATATGAACGATCGGGCACGCTGGATCAACAGGTCGGCCATAATCCGCGAGGTGGCGATAAATCCGCCCGAAAGCCCCGCTGCTTTGCTGAGCGTGCCCATTTGCAGGTCGATGTCATTTTGCAAACCTGTCAATTCCGCCAGACCCGCTCCCTGTTCGCCGAGCACGCCGAACCCATGTGCTTCATCGAGCAGCAACAGGGCATCGTATTCCTTCCTGAGTCGCACCAGTTCCGCCAGGGGCGCGACGTCGCCGTCCATGCTGAACACCGATTCGGTCGCGATCAAGATCCTTGGCTCGCTGCCGTGTTTGGCGCGCAAGCCGCGGAGGATTTTCTCCAGCCTGGAGGTGTCATTGTGTGGGAAAACCCGTACAGTGGCGGAGGATAACCGGGCGCCATCGATGAGGCAGGCATGCGCCAATTTGTCGAGAACCACGAAGTCGTCGCGCCCGAGCAACGCGGGGATGGTTCCCATTGCCGCGGCATATCCCGAGCCGAAAAGCAGCGCTGCTTCGCTGTGTTTGAGTGCGGCGAGGCGCGATTCCAAATCCGCGTGGGCCGGCGAAGATCCGCTGATCAGGCGCGATGCCGTCGCTCCGCCTCCCCAGCGGTCGATGCCCTCTGCAAAGGCCTCCAACACGGCTCGATGGCAGGACAAGCCGAGGTAGTCATTGCCTGAAAAATTCCACATTTCCCGCTTGCCTTTGCGAACCAGCGCGCCCTGGACCCGTTCAACGGGATGGATGTTTCGCCACAGGTCTGCCTCCACGAGTCTGTCCAGTTCGTCTTTGATCGACCTCATCTGCTGCCGCGGCTTTACCATTGCCCGGACAGATAGGCGAGTGCTTTCGTTTCGCATTCGACACCATTCTCGATTTCACAGTTTCGGCCAATGAGCTTTTTGCGAATTTTTTCCTATTGTTTGTATTTACATCCGTTGTTCCCGTGATAGGTTGATGGCGTTCTGCAAATTGTTTTAGTACAATTCATGCTCACTAGGTTTTCCGATTCCATTCATTTAAATTGCAAGGTTGTTTCGCCCGGCTGCGTGGTTTCAATGAGATTACATTATAAATTCAATTATTCCCACATCAACCAGCCGACATCGAAGAGGCCGTGAACAAATTCCGCAAAAGCAAAGGCTTTACGCTGATCATCACCATCAGTCTGTTGGTCTTGCTTACGATTGTCGGCATTGGGCTGCTGTCGCTTTCGGCGGTGAGCTTGCGGGCCTCATCGCAGGGCAGCGCGATGTCGGCGGCCCGCAGCAATGCGCGGATGGCATTGATGCTGGCCCTGGGGGACCTGCAAAAAACGATGGGGCCGGACAAGGCGATTTCGGCGCCATCCGGGATCGTCAGCGCCACTCCCGCCAAAAACAATCTCACCGGAGTGTGGGCATCGTGGGACATGAACCCCAACGCGGCCAGCCTCAACTACGCTACTGAAAAAAACACCCGGTTCCGCAAATGGCTGGTCTCCGACAAGGATTTGGCGGCGACATGGGATCGCAATTATCCGACCACGCCGGCGACTTCCAAGGTCGTCGATCTCGTTGGCAGCGGAT
This sequence comes from Akkermansia muciniphila, assembly GCA_945860285.1. GTDB lineage: Bacteria > Verrucomicrobiota > Verrucomicrobiia > Verrucomicrobiales > Akkermansiaceae > UBA956. The sequence continues at coordinate 6,837 of CAMAQB010000024.1, forward strand.
CACTGGGGGCGGGAGCTGCGGATACCGAAAAAGTCAAAGCTGGTCTGGTGCCGATCGAGCGCAACGGCGTGTTGGAGGGCAATTATGCGTGGCACATCTCCGACGAAGCCGTCAAGGCCCGGATCAATTCCTATCGTGATCCCAGTCAAAACGAAACACTGGCCAAGAAGCGCGCGTTGATGTCGGGACAGCGGCCGGATGCGTCGGTGGTGACCGCGACCGATGGATCGAAACTTTCTTTTCTTCCCTCCGACCTGACTCCGGTGGAGTATGGCAGGGCTGCGGAATCATCGGGTAAGTTGATCTCGCTCAATCAGGCCGACGTTCCGAGCCAGACTCCCCGGATAGGCAAATTCCGCAACTCGGTGACACCCTATTCGTTAGGATTACTCACCAATGTGCGCAGCGGTGGTTTGCAGGAGGACCTTACCTCGTTGTTCGAGGGCACATCCCTGCCGATCAAATACAATGCGAAGCGCTTGTATGACACCACGCACAAGATCACCGGGGTTTCGGATCCCCGCTGGACGGCTCTGGCCAGTTATTACAACATTTACAAAGGCATCGCGACCCCGGATGCATCACCTACCTATTCCGGCGAGCCACCACAAACCATTTTCACTACGGCTCATGTGGCGTCGACGGGATTTTTCCCCGGCCCGGTGATTGCCCGTGCGGAGGTTCTTTTCAGCTTCGTGACAAGGGATTCTCACGCCGTATGGACCGGCGGACTGGCAAATTATGATCCTTCGCTGAAACGCATGGGGCATCTTGTTTATACTCCGGTGGTGACCTTGTACAATCCTTACAACGTCAGTCTGAAATTCGACAAACTGCAGATCGTGATCCGCAACGTGCCGATCGCATTCAGGTTTTTCGTCAACGGCAAACCGCAGATGAAGGAGCTGGTTTCCATCAATGAGTTGTTCGTCAACGGCAACGAAAAGGGGGAGAAATCATTCGCGATGGACATTGCCAACTGGACCGGCTACGATGGCGGAGCGACTTCCGGACCTATCGTCATGAAACCCGGCCAGACGCTGGTTTGCAGTCCCGCACTCGATCCCTCGCTGACTTTCAGAAATGGACAGGGCAAGTTTTTCGATTTCCAAAACAACCTGACCGGCACCGACGTCAATGGCAATGTGACCGTGGCGATCCCCGCCAAGCCGGGATTCGCCGGGAAGTCCGTTGGTTATGATATCGACTGGCTCACTCCTTCTGAGTTTGACGATGGAATATCGAACGACAACCGTTTGGGAGTACTGGGACTGGCCGACAACGACGATGTTTACATCGAATACGCGGTAAAGGTCCCGACCCGCGGCATCAAGGATCACTTCGAGGTCGGAGCCACGATCACGGTTGCCGGAAAGTCCAGGGCCTATGGCGGCTTGAATTTCCAATATGCCGACGACGCGACCCTGAAAAAATATTTCACGCAAACCTATCGATACCCGCAGTCCGGCGCATTCAAGGCCAGCTCGGCCTATCATTCGAACTCCATATCGCTCTCGGCACAGGGCAACGTCAAGTCGTTCGCACTTTTCTCCGCCACCGCGCGCACAACCAACGGCGGCGTTTATGAAACCAATTCGCGCAGCACCACTGCCGGAGCCATCAACGTGCTGCGCGACGGTCGCTTTGCCGGCAAACCATTCCTGCACAACAATCCGGCTCGCGCGCTGGCGATGATCGACATGAAAACGGAAACGCCGGGCATGCAGTCGCACGAGTTGAATTTCCTCCAGGTCAACAACAATGTGGACGACCTGTTTGAGATCGACGCGACAAACCGCGGCAACGTGCTGACCGGCAATACCACCACGCGTGGCATCAAGGCAGGGTCGTTTTTGGAACTACCGACCGGTCCAATGCTGTCGATCTCGGATTTCAGGCGATCCAATGCATTGACCACATCCTATCTGCCGAGTTTCACACAGCCGGTGTCGAACTCAAGCGTATCGCCGCTGATGGATACCAGCAAGGTGCTGCAAACCGGGGTGATATCCTATCCCTTGCTCGACCACAGCGTGCTGGCGAACCACGCGCTCTATGACAAGTTTTATTTTTCCACCATCGCCCCCTACGGTGGAAAGTCCAGCACTGCGGTCTTCCAGGATTTCATGAATGGGAAGGCGCCGCTGCTGTCGCAGGCATACCAGCCCTATCTTCCGCAGGGCAAGTCGGTTAATGATGCCCTCGCGGAATTGCTCTCCGGCGGCAAACCAGCCCTGGGTGGATACCTGCTGGCTTCGCAGTACCTGATGGTCAGGGGCGCGTTCAATGTGAACTCAACTTCGGTGCAGGCATGGAAGGCGATGCTTGCGTCGATGAAAGGCCTGCAAATTCCCACCCTCTGGCCGAAAACAGCGGCAGTGGAAATGAAGAGTCTCGTTAACACAAACTCCACCCCGGTCCTGCCGATGTCGCTGGTCAATGGCGGCAATGCCTCGAACGCCATTTTTAATCCCAACATGATCGACAATGCAAAAAGCAACGAGTGGAACGGCTACCGGGAGTTGAACGAAGTGGATTTGGAAAAACTCGCCACCGCCATCGTCAAACAAGTGCGCGCTCGCGGTCCGTTTCTTTCGATGTCGGAATTTGTCAACCGCCAGATCGGAGCCAATTCGACGCTCACCCGCATGGGCGCGCTGCAGGCGGCGATCGAGGACGCCGGTCTCAATGCCGCCAGCTTCGCGAGCCAGATTCCTGTTGCGGCAGCCGATGTCGCCGATCAAACGCTTTACAAACACAAAACCCCGGAAGCGGCGACCGGCAACCCCGCGGAAGGAGCTCCGGGATGGATCAACCAGGGCGACCTGATGCACGTCATCGAACCCCTCGCCACGGTGCGAGCGGATACCCTCGTGATCCGCGTTTGCGGCGAGTCGCTTGATCCCTCCGGCCGATTGCTGGCGCGGGCTTTCGCCGAAGCTGTGGTGCAACGGGTTGCCGACTATGTCAATCCGGTGGATGCCCCGACCCTGAACGTTTATGATGCCGCCACCGCAAATGCCACGAATAAATCTTTCGGTCGGCGCATCAAGCTGGTATCATTCCGCTGGCTTTCGCCGCAGGAAGTTTAACAAAACCATGAATCCATTCCGCATCGCCCTTGCTCTGTCACTGATGAACTTGTCGCAGCTCTCCGCCCAAGAGGCTGACAGTGCGATCCTCATCCGCTCGGTCTATCACAATCCCATCAGCCCGGTGGCGGATCTCTATGTCGCCGACAAGTCGGGTGCCATGGTGAAATTGAATCTTGTGGTGGAAGGTCTGGGCGCGCCGCAGGTGGCGCGCACGACCAATGGCACGCTGATGTTGTTTACCCAGCCGAATGTGGATCCGAAAAACCCCTCGGCTTCGCTCGCCGCCACCAGCAAGGTTCCCGAGCAGATCAAACAGGCGGATTTGTTGATTTTTCCCGCCCCGGAAAATGCCAAACCGCCCTACCGAGTTGTGCTGATCGATGATGCCCCGAACGTCTTCCGGAAAGGACAGTCGCGGGTGATCAACCTCACCGCCGTCGAGATCGCCTTGCAGGCCGGCGAACACAAATTACCGCTGCCCTCGGGAAAAATCACCGAGGTTCCCGCCGTGACCAAGGTCAACGAATACAACATGGCGCAAACCAATTTTTACTACAAGCAGGCCGATGAATGGGTGGCGTTCACCGAACGACAATTGCAGTATCTCGACACCACACGGCGGATTTTCCTCGTCCACCTCACACCGGGTTCGACCGAACCGGTCGTTAGAACCATCGTCGACACCACCCCGGAAGTCCCCGTCAACAAGGGCAAGTGAGCGGAGCGCGCTTGAATGTCCAATGGTGCGGATTCACTCAATCTTGAGGGAAAGCACCCGAACGCCATTCCTAAGCACAATGCAGGGATTGAATGCATTGCTGAAGTGTGGAGAGAGGAAAATAGAGCAGGAATGTGAAGGATGTGGTGACCATGATAAGCCAGTGTCGGCAGGCCATTTTTCGCATCACAGGGCCGGGAAAACATTTTTCGCGACAAAGCCGGGATAGCGGCGTTATTATAGTAACGAAGAAGATGCGTAACGAGCGGATGGTATTGTGGTTGCTGGTGGTTCTGATCGTGGCCTTGGGCTGCGGGTGGTTCATAGGGCGATCCACGTGGACCGGTCCGGTGAAAAGCAAGCCCGTGGTGGCGGAATTTGACGAATCCACGGCAAATGCACCGCTGTGGGGCAAGCCCGGGACGTCGAATGAACGAAAGGCATCTTTTCGTCTGGACGACGGCGCATTGCAGACCGGGGCGCTGTCGGGCCAACGCACTCTGCGGTTCAACTCGCTCGAAGACCTCGAGGCATTTCTCAAACGGGCGGGGGACCGCATCCGGGTCATGGGCCGCCTGGACAGTCTCAAGGCCCTGCGTGTCTCGTTTCTCGATCCCGCTGATTTCAATTCATTGCTCGACGGCACCGAGGAACAGGGCTTCATTTATCCCGTCTACACCCCCAATCCAAGTGGCGGTGTGGTGCAGGACAATGTCGTGCCGCTTGGCAACAATTTGTTGGCCTGGCTGGGACTGAAGTTGGCGGACCTGACTCTGGGAAGCGGGGTGAAAATTGCGTTGCTCGACACCGGGGTCGTGCCGCATCCCGCATTCAGCTCTGCGATCGAAAACGTGATGATCGTCCCTGGCGCACAGAATTTCGAAGACTGGAACGGCCACGGCACTGCAACGGCTTCTTTGATTCTCGGGAATTCGCTGAGCATTCCCGGCGCGGCACCCGGGGCGCAGTTGACTTCGTATCGAATCGCCGACGACAACGGCACGTCCGACAGTTGGCTGATGGCGCAGGCAATCGTGCAGGCCGCCGATGCTGGTGCGCAAATCATTTCGATCTCGATGGGTTCCTATGGCGACAGTTCGCTGTTGCGCGATGCGGTGTTTTACGCCCAACAAAAAAAAGCCGTGGTGGTGGCTTCCAGTGGCAATGATGGATATACGCAGTCCGCATATCCGGCGGGATATCCCGGAGTGATTTCGGCGGTGGCGGTGGATGCCGAAAACAACCACCTGCTGTTTTCCAATCAGGCGAGCAACACCGCGTTGTCGGCTCCCGGCTGGGGAGTGAACGCGGCTTATCCCGGCGATGCCATCGTTTCATTCAATGGCACCAGTGCCTCCGCGCCGATCATTGCGGGGTCGATCGCGGCAGTGATGTCCTCTAACAATCTCAGCGCATCGCAGGCCGTGGCGATGATCTATCAATACACCAACGAAACCGGTGCCGCCGGTGCCGATCCGCTCACGGGGGCTGGAGCGGTGAATCTCGGTCGCATTCTGCAAAGCGACAGCGGCAACATCCAGGATGCCGCGGTGGCTTCGCATTTCATCACACCGCCCGCCGAGGGCAGTTCCGCTTCCGTGCAGGTGAACATTCAAAACCAGGGCACCACCTCGTTGTTGAACATTCCGGTGACAGTGACCACGCCATCGGGTGTTACCGAACTAACAGTTGCTTCGCTGGCGCCAGGCGCGGTGAAAAGCTTCAACCTGTCGCTACCGAACAGCGCCTTTAAAAACGGTGCCGCAGTCACCGTGTCATCGCACATTACCGGTGCCGACGCGGTGCTGTACAACAACCAGCGCAGCACCACCTACAGTCCGCCACCAGCTCCTTGAATTGTGGGTGGCCTCGAGTTACTTGGCTTCCCGACCGGCTAGCGGACCCCAGATTTCCTCCATCAGCTTGAAAATATCCGGTTCGTCACGCTTCAGTTCTCCGGTCACGAAAGGGTAGAAGTCGTTCGATCCGAAATAACTCTCGGTCATTTCTGCAAAGAACTCCATTTGATTGGTGAGGCCGTAATGCTCGCGCATGTTACCCGGGCTGGTCATCACTGATTTATACTTCCCGCTGTCGCAGAATTTTTTCCATGCGGCGATCACCTTGGGGTTGTCGAAACCCAGCACCTGGTCGTGGTAAGCGTGGGCCAGTTCATGGAGAATGACCCAGGGCATGCGGTGGATGTCGAAGGACGATAGGAAATCCGCGGTCGAAGGGATGTGCACGCAGCGGGCCACGTTTTCTGCATAGCCATTATCCTTAAGCCAGCCGGCGGCGGGATGATATTGCATCGACTTTAGGTCTGCGTAGTCGTAATCGAGTTCGATGGTTACCGCGCGCAGCTTGGCGAGCGGTTTTTCGGACACAACAAAGGTGATAGCGACCAGACGCGAAGTCAGCAGCTTCAGTGCTTTTTCGCCTTCGGCAGCATGAGCGCCTCCGGGAAGAAGTCGATTGTCGATGCGGATATTCCAGCCCTCGATGTCGCGCGATGTAAATTGCTTGGGCAGTCCTTCTTTTTCAGCGGCGAAAATCACGGGACTAAACAAGGCGAGCAGGGAAATGATGATTTTTTTCATAATGCGGCGGATTGGTTGATGAATCATTGACGCGCCGAAATTCGCACAGACCCGGTGGCCTGCAAAGGACTTTCTCTGACAGGTGAGGAAAACTCACGCACCTTGTTTGGTGGGGCCTGGTTTGATTCGCAATGAATGCTTGATTGGTGGTTGCGGCTGTGTCAGGAGGGGCGCGTGCAAAACGATGTCAGAACCGTGCTCCAATACGTCCCTCAATTCCGCGGGCGTTTGTTTGTCGTGCTGATCGAAGCCGGAAAGCTGCCGGAATCGGCGGTGGCCGAGTGTCTTCTCGACCTCGCCGCACTGGAGGATGTCGGTGTCAAACTCGTGCTGGTCGTGCTTGGCGGTGATGTGAAGGATTTTTACGATTGGGGACTGGAATGCGAAATCAAGGTCGCACGGACCCGGCATCCGCTGGACAGCGGACTGCTGTCGGCGGAGACGCTCGAAATCCTCGCGCGCGGCCAAGTGCCGGTGGTTGATGGAACGGGACACGGGCCGTTCGACGATGTCGTTGTGGCTTTTGCCCTGAAACTCAGCGCGACAAAGCTGATCGCCCTGTTGGAAAAGGGGATTCTGGTCGACGGGGCGCCGATTCATGCGTTGCGTGCGGCTGATGCGGCAGCCGTGGCGGGCGGCGAGGGAGTTGTCGGAGTGGATTTATTGCTCGCCGCAGCGAAAGCCTGCCAGCAAGGGTTGTCGCGGGTGCACGTGCTCGATGGCATGCGGCAGGGCGTGCTGGTCGACGAGTTGTTCTCTAACGAAGGTGTGGGCACCATGGTGCATGCCGACAGCTATCGCATCATCCGCGCGTTGATTTCCGAGGACATTCCGGAACTGCTGGGCATGATCGGTCGCTCGGTGCGCCGCAGTTTTCTTGTGCCTCGCAACTATGAGGAGATCGAAGCGCGGATCGAGGATTACCATGTCATGCTCATTGATGACAACGTCGTCGGCTGCGTCGCCCTGCACGAATATCCCGCGGAAAATTGTGCGGAGATTGCCTGCTTGTATGTCAAACAATATCACGAGGGCAGGGGATATGGTGCCGATCTGGTGCGATACGCGGAAAAAACCGCTATCGAGCGCGGCGTGCCGCGGGTTTTCGCCCTGACCAACCGGGCGGCGGATTTCTTTCGAGAGCGCATGGGCTACGGCGAAGCTCAGGCTGAGGCGTTGCCCGAAGCGCGGCGGATTCTGTTAGAACATAGCGGTCGTGGATCACAGGTTTTTTTCAAGCAGCTCGATGTATGAAATTTTTCATTGCGGAATGGGCTTGCCAGAAGTCTGGCAATGGGCGAGAACTTGCGCGCTGATGAGGATGACACGCGGCATAATGATACTCACTTTCGCTCTGGCCATGGCGGGTTGTCAGCGTGAAACCCAGGTGCAGAAGGCGAATCGCGAGAAAATCCTGCTGGTGTCCAATGGTGGCGACCCGAAGTCATTGGACCTGCAATTGGTCACCGGAGTGATCGAAGCAAAAGTGATCGGCAGCTTGTTCGAAGGTCTGGTGGCCGACAGTCCTGACAGCGACACCAAAATGTTGCCGGGCGCTGCAGAAAAATGGCAGCATAATGCCGACTTCACCGCCTGGACATTTCATTTGCGCCCGGGTGCGAAGTGGTCGGATGGTGCGGATCTCACCGCGCATGATTTCATCTTTGCCTATCACCGGATGCTCCATCCCGATCTTGCCGCACCGTATGTTGAGATGCTGTATTTCTTGAAAAACGCAAAGGAGTACAACCAGAATTTGCGTTGCCTGTTGCTGGCCCGTGCGGGTGTGGTGAAAGGTGTAACGGCGGAAATGATCGCCACGGTCAATGCAGCGGGCGATGCCGCAATGGACATTGCTGATCTCGGCAAGTCGCCGGACTGGAAGGATTTGTCGGCGGAGCAACGCAAGCGGTATGTCACCAACAAGGGTCTCGACAAACTCGAACGTCCGGCCTTGCGCTGGATTCTGCAAGACCCCGGCAAGCGGTTTCCCTGGCCTGAGGCTTTTGCTGACGAGGGCAGGCGCGCGCTGTTGACCGTGCTGGCCGAAAAGGCAGGCGACTCCTCGCTCCAGCCTCCCGCACCCGCCGTGGATTTGTTCGAGCTTGCCGACATTGGTGTTCGCGTGGAGGACGATTACACTCTGAAGTTCACCTTGAAAGAACCCGTGCCGTATCTGCCCGATGTCACGCGGCACTATACCTGGTTTCCCATACCCAAACACATCGTGCTTAGCTATGGCGGCATCAGTGATCGCGCCAATCCCTGGACCGAGGAAGGCAAGATTGTCGGCAACGGTGCCTTTGTTTTGAAAAGCTGGCGACTCAATGATTACATTCTTGTTACCAAAAACCCCCGCTACTGGGATGCGGCCAATGTGCAGATCAACGGCGTGAAGTTTCTGCCGATCGAAAACTTCTACACCGAGACGCGGGCTTTCCTGGCCGGGCAGATTCACACGACCTATCAAATTCCGCCGGATCTGATTCCCAAGATGAAGGCCGAGTTTCCGCAGTACCTGCGCATGGAACCCTATGTCGGTTCGCGATTCATGCGAATGAATGTGACCCGTCCCGGCCTCGACAATGTGAAAGTGCGTCAGGCGATGTCGCTCGCCATCGACCGCAAGACACTTTGCGACACCGTTTTGCTGGGATTCGCTCCGACCACCTCGTTGTCGCCGAACATGGGTGACTACAAACCTGCTCCGGTCCTTACCTTTGATCCCGAAAAAGCCCGCGCGCTGCTCGCCGAGGCGGGTTATCCCGGCGGCAAGGGTTTTCCGCGCTATGCGATCCTGATGTCCTCCGGCGGCACCAGGGCGACCACCGAAGCGATTCAGGCGATGTGGAAACAGAATCTGAACATCCTCGTCGACATCAAGGCGATGGACTGGGGGTCCTACACATCCGCGCAGCAGAAACTGGAATTTGACATCTCGATCGCGGGCTGGAGCGGCGACTATCTCGATCCCACCACCTTCCTGCTGATGTGGACAAAGGGCAACGGCAACAACAACACCGGCTGGTCGAGTGAGACATTTGAAAAAATGCTCGATGAAGCCGCGCACAACCCCGACACCGCCGAGCGGTTGCGCATTTTCGAGAAGGCGGAAAAGCTGCTGATGGACGAGCAGCCGATCATGCCCTTCGCCTGGCAGGCCCGCAATTATCTTCACGATCCCGGCGTCAAGGGCTGGCATGCGTTGTTGTTGGACAATCACCCCTGGTCCGCCGTGCGCTTTGAAAGCGATGCTCCTCCGCCATGATCCGCATTTTATTCCATCGACTGATTCAAGGCGTTGTGGTGCTGTTCGTGCTCTACTCGCTGACTTTTTTCATGCTCAAGGCGTTGCCGTACGGCCCGTTTCAAGCCGACAAGGCGATGCCCGAGCATGTGAAGGCGAAGTTGATGGAACAGGTCGGACTGAACCAACCCTGGTACATACAGTATATCCGACCGCTGAAAGCGATGTTGATGCACGCCGACCTCGGAGTCTCCACACGTCTTGAAGGCCGGCCGGTGATCGATATTCTGCAACAGGCGTTTACGGTGTCGTTCCAACTCGGTGTGCTGGCGATGTCTCTCGCGGTGATGGTCGGCATTCCCGCCGGAGTGGTTTCCGCATGGCGCAAAAACAGCATGACGGATTTCACGGTGATGGCGGTTGCGATGATCGGCCTATGCCTGCCGTCGTTCGTCATCGGCCCGATTCTCGCTGAATTTTTCGGCAGGAAATGGCAACTATTGCCGGTAATGGGATGGGAGACTAGTTCGCCCTCGACCTGGGTGCTGCCGGTCGCGACTTTGAGTCTGGTGTACGCCGCCTATCTGGCCCGGCTTACGCGCGCAGGCATGCTCGATGTGCTGTCGCAGGATTTTGTTAGAACGGCGCAAGCCAAGGGAGTGCCTATGTCGAAAATCCTCATCAAACACTGCCTGCGCGGCGGCTTGATTCCCGCCGCGGCATTCATCGGTCCCGCCTTTGCCGGCATCGTTTCCGGATCGCTGGTGATCGAGGCGGTGTTCCAAATCCCCGGCCTGGGCCGTCACTTCATCAAGGCGATTGAAACCGATGACATCAATGTCATCATGGGGATCGTCCTGTTGTATGGATCGCTGATCATCCTTGGCAACATGGCATCCGACTTTCTCATCAGTTGGCTCAACCCGCGCGCCCGTTCCACTTCCTGACCAGTCATGTCTGTCGTCGCACAAAAAGGATCATCGCTCAGGGCCGATGCCATGCATCGCCTGAGCAGAAACCGTGCTGCCGTGATCGGCATGTACCTGCTTTTCCTGATCGTCGCCGCCTGTGTGATTCTGCCCTTCACTCCCTGGCTGCCCGATCCCAACAGCACGAATCTGTTAGGGAAAAACATGCCGCCGGGCGGGGAACATCTTTTCGGAACGGATCACCTCGGCCGCGATATCTTTTCGCGGGTGTTTTTCGGCGGGCGCATTTCCATTGCCGTGGCAGTGCTGGCGACATTCGTGTCGGTAAGCATCGGGGTCACCTATGGTTCCATTGCCGGGTATGCGGGCAGCAAGGTCGATGCGATGATGATGCGGGTGGTCGATGTTCTCTACGGCCTGCCGTTTCTGGTGATGGTGATCCTGCTGGGCAAGATGCTGGAAGTGGTGACGCAGGCGCTGTCCGATCTGATCATTGAGTTTTTCAGAACGCCCACTTCCACCGAGGAGTCGATCAACAGCGTGCGCACAGCGGTCGAGCCGCTGGTTTCCCTGGGGCCGCTGTTTCTCGCGATCGGAGCAATTTCCTGGCTGACGATCTCGCGCATCGTGCGCGCACAGGTGCAGGGCGTTAAAAAACTCGAGTACATCGAAGCCGCCCGCTCGCTGGGACTGTCGCACTTCACGATTTTGTTTCGCCACATTCTGCCGAACTGCATCGGTCCGATTATCGTGTATACGACACTAACGATTCCCGGGGTGATGTTGTTTGAAGCCGTTTTATCCTTCCTCGGTCTCGGGCTGAAGCCGCCTAACAGCTCCTGGGGTGTGCTGATCAAGGAAGGCTCCGACATGATGCTCACCAATCCCTGGCTGCTGCTGTTTCCGAGTTTGTTTTTTTCGGTGACGCTGCTGTCCTTGAATTTCCTCGGTGATGGTTTGCGCGATGCCCTAGATCCGAAGTCGTCGAAAGACTGATTGACGGCTCAGGGATTGACCGTGCTTTGCAGTTGAAGCCCCCCCCGCTGACCGGAGATTGGCAGCAAGCCGTGGGCCCGGCCATCGTTCCCGGTAGTTGGCAAGAAGGCGAAAGGCGTGAAGAGCGTGCTTGGAGTTGTCGCTTAGGCGGGCTTGAGGGTGTAGCGTGAGGAAACAGATAGGCGGATCGGGTAGGCGAGATCGAGCGCGGAACCGCCGCAATTCGGCACCACCGAGCATGAAATCAGCCTGGAATCGTGCAGCGTGGGATTGAGTCTCATGGCGAATTCCACCGACGTGGGGAAGGCCGTCGCCGTCCGAGTCGTTGGACCCCGGAAGTCCTGTTAGACCGAGGCAGCCCTTCCAGGTGGCGAAGGGCATGTCGATCGCGGCGGCCGATTTTGCCAGCAATCCGGAAAGGATTTCCGTGGCTGTCAGTGGCGCGATACCGGTGCTGTAGCGGGCATAGAACGCATGGATGATTTCATTGACCACCAGCGTTTGGGCGTTGGTGTTTGGATGAAAATTCGCGCTGTATTGGCCGTTCAGCCACACATAGTTCAGGTCGCCATTGGTTGATCAGGTATTGAAAAACGGCATGCCGTGGACGCACAACGGCGCTGTTCCCAGCAGGGACAGGGTTGGTGTGAAGATGTCCGCATAGCCGAGACCGCGCGCGGAGGAGAGCCCAGCAAGTTGCCGGTTGATGTCGAGCATTACGCTGGTGACCCGCGCGGTTTTGACCGGATCGGTCGGCCACTTGCTTTTGACATCAGGTGTGATGCCGATGTGGGGGAGATTGACCACGACGATCTGGATGTTTCGATTGAGCGTCCGCATTCGATCGAGAATGGCGGCCGCATCATTGATCAAATCGGCGATAAATGTCCCCGGCGAACCACCATTGTAGATGTTGCCATACACCTCGCGCAGGTCGTTGCCGCCGATAAAAAAAACCAGCCTTTACGCAGTGTTCCGCACCTGGTTCTCGAGATCCCCGAGCCGAAAGGCCGTGTCTTGATCCAGTGTCTCCAGCGCGAGCAGCAATGACAGGTCGGGATCAGCACCGATCAGATCGCGGAACGTCGATTCCCCGGTGACGAAGCTGCGCAGTTGTTCGATCTTGAGCCCAGGCAGCGCCCAGTTGTATTCATGACGGAAGAACAGCGTTTTTAAAAACAGTCGGTAGGTGCTGCGCGCGCCGATGTCGAATTGCTGATGCCTATAGCTCGTGTTGTTGAGTATCTCCACCCAATTCCGCACGTTGGGTCCGAAGTTGTCACCGAAAGTTCCGACAAAAGGATCCGACACCCGGAAACCGAACACCGCCTCATAGGCAAAAGTAAGCGAATCACCGAGGGTTACGCACTGTTCGGCGGCTGGGACCGGGCTGGCCTGGAGAAGGAATCCGACGAGCAGAGGGGCGAACAGTTTTTTCATCAACTGAAGCGTACCGCCGGAATAGCCGGTCAAATTTCCGCGTCGAGAATGGAATGTGCGGATTTTTTCTCTTCTCGAATTCCGGCGACGATACCCGCGGGCAGGCCGAAACCAAAACCACAGACATGGCCGAGCACGTCGGTATGCGGGTCCTGGCTGGCTCCGAGCATACCGAGCAGCACCACGCCCGCCATGAACGGTGTGAGAATCCTGAGCCATGGCAGGTGCGGGCGGGAGGGCAGCGACTCGGCGATGCCCAGTCCCGAAAGGATGCCCAGCGCGGCGAAAACAGATGTGGAGGCACCGATCGAGCTGAAATGATCCGGATAGTGGGACCAACAGGTGAGAGCATTGCCCAGTGTGCCGCAGAGCAGGGTCAAGCCCCAGCCTTTGAAGGGGCCGATCGAGCGGACCACAAAAGTGATGAAGGCGGCACCCACCAGCAAATTGCCGATCAAGTGCATCAGATCGCCGTGCAGGAACAGTGCGGTGAAGGGACGCCACCATTCGCCGCGTTGGAACAATCCCACGCTCGACGAGCAGAGGCGGTCGTTGAGTGAATCATCGACGCCCTGCCAGTAGTAAACAGCGATCAGGAGCAATATCCAGTAGCCGCACAGCACCCAGCCAGGAGCATAACGACTCCATGGTCTCCTTGTCGGCACTGTTTTTTCGGGCAACGAAATTTCCGCCGCATAGGCATCCAGTTCCACGGCGATGCGCGGTGCCGGGTGCATCTCGGCCTGCAGTTCGAATTCTTTGCGGTCCGCGCTCGCCTCTACCCGGCAGATCTCGCCCATCGCAAGGATCACCAGACCGTGGTCGTTCGCCTCCCGCAACGTCGGATATTGCCCGACCGGAACCCAGCTCTCCCACTCGGAGTCGTCGGTCTGTTCGGCATCGTGTTGTCGTGTCAATTCCTTCATGCTACGTTGCCCCAAAGGACTCGCACTGAGCTCCGGGCATTGATCTTTACCATCCACGGAAAATCGCATTCGTCAACAGGCGATTTCCAACCGTGTGTCAACGGCGTTCACGGCAGCGTGGAAAAAACCGGCGACGAAAGCTTGTCATGAAAGCTGGAACCCATCATAATGGGCGCATGGATTTGTCCGAATTCGCTACTCGATACATCGTCAAGCCCGGAGCAAAACCGGACTTGAGCAAGATCGATGCGGATGAGATCAAATGGGTCCCGCCGAGGCATCGGCACCGTGGCGAGCGGATCTTCGAAAGGCTGCGCGATGAAATCCAGGCCCTGCAGAAAGTGCTCTATGCCGAGAACAAACATCGCATCCTGATCATACTTCAGGCGATGGACACCGGAGGCAAGGATGGTTGCGTAAAACACGTTTTTTCGCGCGTCGACCCACAGGGGATCTTTGTGAAGTCGTTCAAAAAACCGAGCAGCGATGACCTGTCGCACGACTTTTTATGGCGGGTGCATCCGCATGTTCCCGGCAATGGTGAGATCGTGGTGTTCAACCGCAGCCACTACGAGGACATCATCGCCGTTCGCGTGAAAAAGCTCCGCGGTGAAGATGTCTGGAAAAAACGCTACCAGCACATCATTGATTTTGAGAAAATGCTCAGTGATGAGGGGACGACGATCATCAAATTCTATCTCCATATTTCGTTAGAGGAACAGAAAACGCGGCTGTTGTCGAGATTGCAGTTGCCGGAAAAGCACTGGAAGCTCAACCCCGAAGATCTCAAGGATCGCGCGCTGTGGAGTGAGTTCATGAACGCCTATGAGGATGTGTTGGCCAAAACATCGACCCCCAACGCTCCGTGGTTTGTGGTGCCCGCAAACCGCAAGTGGTATCGCAATCTGGTGGTCGCGCAACTGGTGGTCGAGACGCTGCGCAATCTGCACATGGAATTTCCCAAACCAAAGTGGGATCCAAAGCAGATAAACGTGGTTTGATTCATTTCCGGAAGAACACAATCGCAACAGCGGACTCGCCGTTATCCCTTTTCCATGGCTCCAAAATCAACACGATCCCGCCGCACATTCATGCAACAGACCGGTGCCGGTGTTCTGGCGACGCTGGCGGCACGTGGTCAGGTTGTGGGGTCGCTTAACCAACCATCCGACCAAGCGGGCTTGATTCCGTCGCATCGGGAAATTCCGCTGCCGGGATTCCATGCCTATGCCGCGGGCCAAAGTGTGGTGGCCGGACAGTCGTTGGATTTTTTCGTGAGCAGCTCGGTGCCCTATGATTTCTCCATTGTGAAACCCGGTGCCAGTGCGGATGACCCGGAAACGGACGAGGTGGTGCATCGATTTGCCTCCCTTCCGGCGGCACAACAGCCGATTCACCCTGGCTCCTACATCCACATTGCCAAAGCGTTGACCCGGGAGCAGGTTCCCGCTGCGCTGGCGATGGAATGCTGGGTCCGCCTCTTCAAGAACGATGCGCAGCAGGGAATGATCACCCAGGGCGACATCGAAACGTCGGGCATTGGACTTTCGCTTTCGGCGACGGGTGAGATTGTGTTTCAAGGCACGGCGCCGGTCATCGGACCCAAACTGCAAAAACATCGCTGGTATCATCTGGTCGGGCAGTGGGATGGCAGCGAAAATACCTTGTGGGTGGATGGCCAGCGCGTTGCCGCCACTGCCGCGACGGGTGCGCTGGCGTTCCCCCCTTCGCCGCTGCGACTCGGTGCTTCCGAACGTCAGGGTCGGGCCGATGTTTTTCTCGATGGCGATCTGGCGATGCCGGTGTTGTATGCGAAGGCGCTATCGGCGGGGGATATCCAACGGCGTTGTGCCGAGAAAGGCATGCAGGTGGCTGCGGGCAAGGACTTGCTGGCCTGCTGGCCCCTCAACGAGGAGGTGGGCGATGCGGTGGCGGATGTCACGGCCCACAAACGTCAGGGCCGGATCATCAATCACGGCACCTGGATGATTGGTGGACCGGGATTCGATGGCACAAAAGTCCCGCGCTACGGCGTGGAGTATGATCCCGGAAAGGATGTGAGCCGGGGTCATGGACTGCGGCTGGCCAGCGATGATTTGTATGACTGCCGGTGGAAGTCGACGCATTCGTTCGCTGTTCCCGAGAATGCCGAATCAGGCATCTACTGTGCCCGCGCACGTTTCGAACTGAATGGCAAAGCCATGCTGTATCACGTCACGTTCATCGTGCGCCGCGCCGCGAGCAAAGCCAAGGCCCCAATTCTGGTGCTTTGTTCGTCCAATACCTGGCTGTCCTACAGTTCCACTCCTTTTGCAGTCAACCAGCGCTGGAATCATTCGTGGGGAACGTACGGCTGTGAAAACAGCCATCCGCTCGCGCCGGCCTATTCCAATTACCGGGGGCATCACGCCGGACAACCGTGTTTCCAACAGGGCTTGCGCATGCCCTGGCCGGCTGCGGGACCCGACGTGCTCTACAGTTCCAAGGCCACCGGTTACAGCCATCTGATGCGGGCCGAGCGATTCGCCCAAATCTGGCTGAAGCAGAACGGCTATGATTTTGACGTCATCACCGATCTGGACCTGCACCGCGATCCGGGGCAATTGATCGGTTACCGCGTTTTGATGATCAACGGCCACAGCGAGTATTGGTCGAGGGAAGCCTACCAGGGCGTGGACGAATATCTCAAACAGGGCGGAAATGCGGTGGTTTTCTCCGGAAACACGATGTTCTGGCGGGTTAGTTTCAATCCGGAAGGAACAGTCATGGAGTGCCGCAAATTCGATGAACGCATCGGCGGACAGGAAGGCGCGCCGATCGGCGAAATTTTTCACAGTGATGACCGCCTTCGCGGCAGCCTCATGCGCGAGTGTGGCTTGCCCGCATGGCAGGTGCTTGGATTGGAGTGCGATGGCTGGGGTGGCATCGAAGGCAAGGAACTCGGTGTCTATCATCCCGAAACACCGGATCATTTCCTGTTCAAACAACCGGAAGCGGTGGCTTTGGCGCAGGGCGAGACATTTGGCCACGGACCCGGGGGGGCTGTGCCGCGGGCGGTAGGGCATGAATGGGATGTCAGGCTCGGGCGCCTCAAAGCATTGACGAAAAAACTACCTTCCGGAGCGACGTTGCCTGATGAACCGGCGGGAATCGTCACCCTGGCGCGCGGAGTGCGGGAGCAAAAGGACGCGCTGGATTATTTCACCAACCCGGTGAAATCACCCGACGGCACCGTTGCGGAAATGATTTATTGGGAGCGTCCGCAGGGAGGGCGCGTTTTCCATGCCGGAGCCATCGCGGCAGGCTGGGTGCTCTCCGTCGACCCCAAAATGCAGGCACTCGTTAGAAATGTGTTGCATCATTTCGGAGTAACCAAGAAGTGATCGCACACGAGTTTTTTTGTTAGGATTGCCGGAAGGTGTCGGAAAGGGGCTCACTAGACGCGATGCAGGATACCTCAATTCTTCTCCACCTGCAGCCGCAGGAAGCGTTTTGCGTTGAAGGTTCCATTGCCCAAGCCATCAGGTGGTCGCACTACGCTTCCAACACCGGATTTGGAGCGCTGGACGCGCTTTGCGCTTTGGCCGCTTGATCGCGGATCAGATTGGCGAGCAATACGTCAACCAGCGTGCCACCTCCACTCTGGCTGTTGGTGCCACCTCCGACAATGACTTCGGGAACCAGTTTGAAACCACTGCCGGCAAGGGCCTGGGCGACCTGGATGGCAGCGTAGTTGCCTGCTTCCATGGATTCAATTTTTGCTTTGGTAACTTCTGCTTCCGCATTGCCGATCGCGAGGGTCTTTTTCGCGGTGGCCTGTCCGACCGTGGTGACAACCATCGCATCGGCATCGGCCTGGATGGTTTTTGATTTCGCTTCACCCTCCGCTTTTTTCACAGCCGCCTGCGCATCGTAATCGGAGATCTGCACCTTGCGTTCGGCATCGACCACCCGGGCTTGGGTGTCTGCCAGGGCCTTTGCCTGTTCGAGTTGCTGGCGAGTGGTCTGGGCCTCGATCTGCGTGCCGTAGGTCACTTTCTCCTGTTCGGCGATCTTGCGGTCGGTGAGAGTTTTCATGAGCGACTCGGGCGGCACGATGTCGCCGATGAGAGTATCGACCGCGCCCACGTTGTAGTCGGCAAGGGCCGCGGAGATCGCGCGCTTCGCATCATCTTGTCGTTCCTGACGTTCTTTCAAGAAGGCGATGGCATCGGAGCCCTGCGCAGCGTTGCGGAAGTAGTTTCCGATGGTCGGTTCGAGCACTTGGGTAACGAGGTTTGCCACACTGCCGAAGCGTGCGATCACTTTCGGGGCATCGTTGCGGGTTAATGTGAATGATCTGGCTGACATCGAGGTTGAACGTGAAACCGTCGGACGAGCGGACTGTGATGGTGCTAAGGTTTTGGTCGAGCCTGTGTGCTTCTGATTTGACCGTGGCCCAGTTGAGTACGACGTTCGCGGTAGGCACGCATTCGACCTTGCCTTGTGGGTCAGCGGATTGATCGGATATCGACCTGGGTCGAGCGGAGTGACACAAACGCCCTTTTCGCCCGGTGACACCAGATTGCCGTGTTTGAAACCATCGCCTGTCACATCCACGCCGATGGAGCCTACATAGGCGATCACCACGCCGACATTGGCGATCGGCACTTCGGTCATCGGATAGGTTTGCACCGTTGCGAAACGAGGGTTCACATAGTATCGGCCCGCGAGAAGCACCTGTTCCTGAGGGCCCTTGTAACCGCCGGCCTGGCAGAATAGCTGTCCGTCCTGAAACATGTTGTGCCCTGGAACCTCGCCACCGGCGATCTCACCGGTCGGCAACGGCGCCCCTTCCTTGGTCGTCACGACACCGACCATGTTGTCTTCGATTTCCAGCGCCCGTTCGCGCATGACCGTGAAAAATACGGTGTTGATGCGATACTTGCCGGGAGGGATCACCGCCATCTGCGGTCCGCGCTCGCCGCCTTTCTCGATGAAGTCGCGGACGCTTTGGAATGAATCGCAGGCGACGGCGTTGCAGATCACCCGACCGCCGGAAATCGGCTTGCCGCCCGCGGCTTCGACGATGCCGATCAGCCCTTCCTCGATTTCGATGAAGGGCTCGATGTGGATTGAATATTGCCACGGCCACAACCAGAAGTGCAGACCGGGAGCCAAGGCATCGGCCTGGAGTCCCGCTTCGCCTTTGAGGGCGACAATCTCGCCATCGGCCAGTATTTTATGCTGCCCGAACAATACGAATTTCTTGGTTACGACCCCGATTCCGTTCTGTGGGATGATCACCACTCCGATGATTCGAAGGACATATCGATAGCAAACGATGAACAAAACGACCCCCCACTAGGATGATCAAGGTTGAAATGATTTGTGTGTTTGTCATGGTAATTGATGTTCCGTAGCAGTGACCGGATTATGGCTTGTCGGCTAAAATTGTAAAGAATTTCGCTGTGGTCTCGGACAGTTAGGCGGGCATAATCATCTCGTCCGAAGTCGATTCTCTGCCGCCTTGTGATGAGCGCATGCCACCCGTTGGTTGGCAATCACAACTTATCATGGCCTGTTGAGGTGATCGATTCATGTGTGGTTGGATTGATTTCCACGTATTCAGCGGGTTCATACTTGACCAGGGCAAAGTTTCTGGTGGTGAGCTTTTCGTCTTCCACCTCACTGCGGCATTTCAGCGTCTTGTACTGCCAGATTTCGTTGCGGCGATAAAACTTCCCATCGATTTTCAGAAACGCGTGATTTTTTTCCTTCACACGATACTTGTGCGGCAATTCGTGATCACAGCGCAGTTCACCCTCTAACGTTTTTTCCGTCAGCCACAGCCTGAGTTGAAAACTGTGCGGGGTGTCATTGCGTAATCGATAGTCCACATAGTTGTAAAAAATCGACGCGCCCGTGCCGAAGGGAATGACGCGCCCTTCATCGGGAAACGGATCATAGCTGTGTTGACTGCGTTCGATCACGGTTAGCGGGCTGTGAAGCGCCAACCAATGGATGAGATTGGCGATTTGGCAAATTCCGCCGCCGATGCCCGAAATCGCCTTGCCGCGACTGAGTTGCAACCCTTCGACAAATCCCCGCTTGCGGGTTGGTTTCCCCACCAGACGACAAAACGAAAACATCTCGCCCGGTCGAATGATCACGCCGGTAATGTGCCGCACCGCGATGTCGAGATTGATGATTTTGTTGTGTTGCAACTGTGGATCAGAATCGCCAAGTTTGCGAATCAGCAATGAAGAATGCCGATGTACCCGATAGCCAAGAGGTGAGTCCTGCCGCTTTTGGGCAAATGGTTCCTTTTGCCGCCACCATTGCAAGCGTCGCTTGAGCCGGAAATACCAAACCCCGAGTGAATAGACCAATGGATTGCGATGACTCAGCCGGTCACAGCCTACCGAGGGAAGTCGGTTGGGAATGGATGTGTCCGTTGGCATGGATGAACTACGCTGCTGGCCGTATGGTTTATCAGCATGGGTGCGTGGATTCCATAAAATGAGGCGGCGTGCAGTAGTCCGGAAGCCTGCCTTTCTAGTCCCCTGTTTTCAGCACCTTGATGAAGGCCTCTTGGGGGATGTTGACCTTGCCGATGGCTTTCATCTTTTTCTTGCCCTCTTTCTGCTTCTCCAACAACTTCCGTTTGCGGGTGATGTCGCCGCCGTAGCATTTGGCGGTGACGTTTTTTCCCATGGAGGAAATGCTCTCGCGGGCGACGATTTTTCCGCCGACACAGGCCTGGATTGCGACAACAAAAAGCTGGTTCGGAATCACTTCCTTAAGCCGGCTGGCGAGGGCGCGACCGAAGGACTCGGCTTTGTCGCGGTGCACGATGGTGCTGAAGGCCT
The DNA here is from genome assembly GCA_945860285.1 of Akkermansia muciniphila. Taxonomy (GTDB): domain Bacteria; phylum Verrucomicrobiota; class Verrucomicrobiia; order Verrucomicrobiales; family Akkermansiaceae; genus UBA956. The sequence goes on from CAMAQB010000024.1 coordinate 27,639, forward strand.
CCACCGCTTCGCCGGCGATGAGCATGTCCATTTTCACCATCTTCGCCTCGCGGTAGCCGGAGTGCTCGTAGTCCATCGATCCATAACCACGAGTCATCGATTTAAGGCGATCATTGAAATCCACCAGAATCTCGGCGAGCGGCAGCAGGCTGGTCAGCATCACCCGCGATTCATCGATGGTTTCGGTGTTGACGACCTCGCCGCGCTTCTCGAGGACCAAAGACATGATGTCGCCAATGTACTCGCCGGGCACCATCACGAAAACCTTGACGATCGGTTCGCGCACTTCCTTGATCATCTGTTGCTCGGGAAACATCGCCGGATTGTCAACGATCAACTCGGTGTTGTTGGTGAGGCTGACCTGATAGATCACCGATGGATAGGTGGAGATCACATCCATGTTGAACTCGCGGCGCAGGCGTTCCTGAATGATTTCCATGTGCAGCAGTCCGAGAAAACCGCAGCGGAAGCCGAAACCGAGTGCGGTGGAGGACTCATTCATGTAGGTGAATGCCGGATCGTTGATCTGCAGCTTGCCCATGGCCATTTTCAGGGCCTCATAGTCGGAGGTGTCGATCGGATAAATTCCGGCAAAAACCATGGGCTGGATTTCCTTATAGCCGGGAAGGGGGTCGCTGCAACCTCTGTTGGCATCGGTCACCGTGTCACCGATTTTCACCTCGGCGGCGGATTTCATGTTGGCAATGATGTAGCCGACATCACCGGCGACGAGTTGTTCGATCGCCTGCATTTTCGGGGTGAAAATGCCCACCTCCTTGACTTCGTAGTTGTTGTTGGTGGCGAACAGCTTGATTTTCTGGCCCCGTTTCACCGAACCGGAAAACACTCTAACGTACGAAACGACGCCGCGATAGGTGTCATAGAGCGAGTCGAAAACCGAACAGCGCAGCAGTTTGTCGGGATTTTCTGTGGGAGGGGGAATGCGCTGCACGATGGCCTCGAGAATCTCCGTGATGCCGATGCCGTTTTTCGCCGACGCGGGTATCGCGTCTTCGGCGGGGATGGCGAGAATATCCTCCAGCTGTTTGCGGCATTTCGGAACATCCGCCGCAGGCAGGTCGATCTTATTGAGGATGGGAATGATGGTGAGATTCTGCAACAGGGCCAGGTGCAGGTTGGCGACTGTTTGCGCTTCGACTCCCTGTGCGGCATCGACCATCAGCACGGCACCTTCACAGGCGGCAAGGGCCCGCGATACTTCGTAGGTGAAATCCACGTGGCCGGGAGTGTCGATCAGATTGAGCTTGTAGGTTTTGCCATCCTTTGCCTTGTAGGCCATCGTCACCGGATGCGATTTGATGGTAATGCCCTTTTCCCGTTCCAGATCCATAGAGTCCAGCAGTTGGTCCTGTTTTTCGCGATGGGTGATCGTATCGGTTGATTCCAACAGTCGGTCGGAGAGCGTGGTTTTCCCGTGGTCGATGTGGGCGATGATCGAGAAATTTCTGGTGAATTCGATGGACATGACTAAGCGGAGAGCAGCAAGGACGGAGCCTGCGCGGAGATAGAAAGCACGAAATGGCGCGCAGGTCTATCCCTCAATTGCGAAAATGTCGGAAATCGACGAGGTGACGGGAGATGTGAACAAATCGTCCGCAAAAGGAAAGCGATTCTAGTCCTCCCAGACCATGTGTTCCAGGCTCAGCCTTCTGGCCCGTTCCGCGGCCTCCTTGGCACGAGGTGAGGGGAATGCTGAAAGTTTTTTCGCCAGGCCGATTGCCGATTCCCAGCGTGCGTTTTTTTCGAGCAGAGAAATGGCGTTGAATCCGCAGCGTTCGAAGTAGTCCCAATTGTTGGGGGCTTTGAGAAGGTGCGAGTCGATCACTTCATAATAGACCGAAAGCGCCTCGTCCGCCTTGTTGAGCTGTTCAAGGGTGAGACCTCTGAAGTAGCTGATCAGATGACGTTCCTCGCGGCTGATGCCGGGTGAGTCGAGCAGTTTTTGTTGCACTGCCATGGCGGAGTTGTATCGGCTTGGTTCCGAGCCACCCAGGGCATACAGGGCTTCCATCAACATGATCCCGGTGGGAATGCGCAATTCGGATTCGGGCGGCAATTTGTCGAACATGTCGGTCATTTCCTTGATTGCAATGACGAGATGGGCGGGCGATTTCGCATCGATCATGGTGCGGGCTTTCTCCAGAACGGCAAAGGGCGCGAGCGAAGTGGCGGACTGGATGACATTGTCAAAAAGCGTGATGGCGTCGGTCAGCGCCTGCGGGGTGCCGGTGCGTGCGGCGGCGCGGGCCGCGATCATCAAGGCCGGAGCTGCCATGCCGGGGTCCGTCTGCGCCAGTTTTTGCAGGGTGATTCTGGCATCGCTCAAGTCGCCGTTTTGATAGAGCGCGCCGCCCAGCAGCAGTGTGACTTTGTTGGCATCGGCGGAAGACGGGAAATTTTCCAGGAATTGCCGGCACAGGTTCACGGCTCCGGGCTGGTCATTGGATGCAAGTGCGAACTGGATCCGCGCCACGAGGGTTTTTTCGGGGAACTGCTTTGATCCCTGCAATGTATCGAGTTGCGCCCTTGCCAGCGACAGCGCGGGTGGTTGTTGTTGCATGGCGCAGTAGGCCACCGCGAGTTGTGCTTCAGCGACCCGGTAGTGCGCTGGATTGTCGAGGATGAATCGATCAAGGACCGGCAACGCCGCCGCGGGGGAAGTCGACGCCATATAGAGCGCCTGTTCCAGTTGCAGGCTGGTCTTCAGGTCCGGTGCGGCTTTGGACAGCGACATCTGGAATCCTTCCTCATCACTGTTGAGCAGTTGGGAAAGTCCGAGATCAAACATGGCCGACGTCTGGGCGGTGGAACTCAGCAGCTGTGTTGCTTTGTCAAAGTGGTGCGCCGCCTGTTGAAAATTTTTCTGCTGAAAAAAATCCGCTGCCAAAACAAGCAACGCTTCGATTTGCACGGATCCGCTGCTCTGTTGGGACAAGATGTTCTCCAGGATGTTTTGCGCCTTGTCGTTTTGTTTCTGCCGATAAAGCGATCGCGCATAAAAAAGCATGCCGTCAAGCGCCAGTGGGCTGTCGGGATGCTCCCATCGCAACCGAGTTATCAAATGGCGCTGCAGTTCCCTCGCTTCGGGCTCGGTGGCTCCCAATAGCGCTATGGCGCGCAGCATCAACGCGTGAGCGTGCAGTTGAGGGTGGTCGAACGACGGCAGAAACGGCATGTAATCGGCGGCCCCCGACGATGATTCGGGAAAGATGGCGGGATGTTTTCCCTGGGTATCGACGGACCACTGTTCGAGCCTTTCCGAAATGAGGGTGTTCACAGGGTCCTGTCCGTTTTCCCTGCCCGAAACGAGAAATTCCAGCAAAGAAAAAGCCTCGGCAAGCAAAGGGGAGTCGGGCTGGTTCTGGATGAAGGAGAGCAGGGCATCGGTTGCCTCCGGTCTCTGATTAAGCGATGCCCGGGCCCGCGCGAGGCCGATGGCCGCCGGATGGAGAATCTCAGGGAGCTGGGTGCCTTCCTTTTGGTTTGTGGCGATGATTTCGGTGAAGGCGTCGGCTGCTTTTTGATAGAGCGTTTCGGCCAGCAGGATTTTCGCATGGAGGATCCGGGCCTCCAGCAGTGCTTTCCCCTTGAGGGATTTCAAATCGGGAAGTGCTTTTCTGGCTTCGGCGATTTTCCCCGTGTGCAACAACAGTGTGGTCTGGTCAATTTTCGCCCTCGAGGCATGTGGGGATTTCGTTAGTGTCAGCAGGTTGAGTCCGGCGATGGCATCGCGGTGGTTTCCCAACGCGGAGAGGAGTCGCGAGCGGGTCAATAGCGACTCGGCGAAATAGGGAGGGTTTTGAGTTGCCAGCAGACGTGTGAATAGATCGGCCGCCTCTCCAAACCGCCCTAGCGAGCTGAAGGCTTGCGCCTGCCAGAACATGGCCGCGGGCAGGTGGTGCATCTCCGGATTTTCCAGCACATTGAGCGCCTCCCGGGCCTGATTGGATCGCACGTGCGATTCGGCAAGAAGCAGGGTCAAACGTTGCACGTCCGCGGCACTCAAATTGGGTTGATCGAGCGCCGATTTGAAGCGCGCGGCCGCCACATCGGCAAGATGGGATGCGAGCGCGTTCATTCCCTGGCGTTCTTCTTCAGAGGATGATTTTGCAGTGGATTTCTGTTGTCCATGGCAGCTCAGGACCGCCGTGAGCCACAGCAGTGACCATAGAACGATGACAGAGGAGGTGCGGCGGAATGTTTTTGTGTCCAACGTTGGCACAACTCAGCGTAACACATAACCTTGCGGTGGCAACCATTCATAATTCCGGATCGAAATCGTCCGAGTCGTCTGGTGAAATGACGGAATTTCCTTGGATGGCGGCGTTGTCCGGGCGTATGTTGCCGCGGATTGACGATTGATTGATGAGACGCTTGCTGAAACTTCCGGCCGTCGTGTGTTCCGGGGCGGCGCTGAGCCTGGCCTATCCGGGGGCGAATTGGAGCGTTGTCGCCTGGCTCGCCTTGATGCCGCTGATGCTGGTGCTTTGGACCAACCAGGGCGCTGCGCGGAAACGCAAGGGGTTTCTAACAGGTTATCTCTACGGCTTTTCGTTTTTTGCCTTCAACCTATCATGGCTTTCCACGGTCAGTTGGCTGGGATTGGTCATACTGTCGGGCTATCTGGCGTTGTATCCCGCACTCTGGGCGATGGTTTCCGCGCGCTGGATGAATCCATGGAGAAAACCGTGTGGCGGTGGCGTCTGGGCGAAGTCAGTGCATTCGCTGGGTTTCGCAATGATGAACGCCGCGCTGTGGATCTTTCTGGAATGGCTGCGCGGCCGGGCGCTGACCGGCTTTGGTTGGAACGGCCTGGGTGTCGCGATGCATCAACAGCATGTCTTGATGCAAGGCGCCGACATTTTCGGGGTGGCCGGGCTTTCGGGTTTGATGGTTTTTGTGCAAGCCGTGGTGCTCCAGGTGACGGCGCGGATTCTGCGAGAGGAAAAACCGTTGAAACGCCGGGCCCATCCTGATCTGGCGCTCGCCGCCTTGTTGGTTTCAGCCACCTTTGCCTACGGTTTCTGGCGGATTTCGTCTTGCGGTGCCTGCGAGACTTTTCCTTTGAGAGTTCTGCTGGTTCAATTGAACATACCGCAGGAGGCCGCGCGGCAAACGATGTCGGCTGAAGACATTCACGCGGGTTTCGAAGAGGAGGTGGCCGCGGCGATGGATGAGGTGAAGGAACGCATCAGTGAAGCGCGGGAAAATCCCACGCCAACAGGCGGCGAGGGGGCCATTTTCTATCCCGACTGGCTCGTGCTTCCAGAGCAGGCTCTAACCGGTCGGTTGATGTCGGCCCCGGATGGCCTGCACGCGATGTGGCCGGAGAACGTATCGACCGTGGAGGCGTTTCGTTCCGCTGGTGAATTCGACATCCTCACGGGCATGGGGGAACTGGAGGCAATCGCCACGGGGGAAATATTGAGCATCGCGGCGGACCCGGAGGCATGGAATTCGCTTGTGGTTCTGCCCCGTGACGCATCATTGCAGTCCTACCGCAAAAAACATCTGGTGATGTTCGGCGAATACATTCCCTTGCTGGAGTCCTTGCCTTGGTTGAAAACGATTTATGAAAAACAGGCAGGCACGACTTTTGACGGTTCCTACTCGGCGGGAGTATCGCGTGATCCGCTGCCGATGATCCTGCGCGGGCGGGCCTTGTCCATCATTCCTTCGATTTGTTTTGAAGATACCGTGCCCCGCGAACCACTGGTCTTTTTAAGGCCGGAAGCCCAGGTGATTGTCAACGTCACCAATGACGGATGGTTCAAGGAAAGCAGTGCCGCGGAACAACATTTCGCCAATGGCAAATTTCGTGCGATCGAATTGCGTCGTCCGATGATCCGTTGCGCGAACAGCGGAGTCAGCGCCCTGATCGGCATCACCGGGCAAAGCCGGTCGCTCGTCAACGACCAGGGCAGCCATTTCACCAGAGGGCATTTGTTTGGAACCCTGAAAATCCCCGAAAAGCCGCCCTGGTCGCCTTATCAAACATGGGGTGACATCCCCGTGATCATCGCCGGGCTTGTTTCATTGATTGCGGCGCTGTGGTTGGATCGCAGACGGCAGCTTGTGGCCATTTGAACAAAGCGACCGGCTTGATAACTGGCGAAAAAAAATACCGCTGTGCCGTTCAAGGAGCAAAGAGCCTCGTTCCTGTAAGCTCTCCAAATGTGGGGTCTAGCACGGAGCTTTGTCTTCCTGTGAAGGCATGACATTGCACCGCGTTTCGCGCCCCGGATATAACGCATCGGATCGGGCTTGCAACCTTTCGCGAACGCACACAGCAGTGATGTAAACCTAGATTGCCTGTTGATAAATAGCAACACGATTCCTGAAAAATATTCGGGCAAAAAAAACGCGCTCCCATGGGAAGCGCGTTTCCTTGGTTGACCCTGGGCGGGCTTACTTGCGCAGCGCTTCTTCCCGGGCCTTCGCTTTGGCGATGACGTCATCGGAGACGTTGCGCGGGGTCGCGAAGTAGTGGCTGAACTCCATCGAGAACTGTCCGCGACCCGAAGTCATGGTTCGTAGGTCGCCGATGTAGCCGAACATCGCGCTCAGTGGAGCTTCGGCCTTGATGCGCACGCCGGTTGGACCGCTTTCCTGGCTCTTGATCATGCCGCGGCGACGGTTGAGGTCGCCGATGACATCACCGACATTCGCATCGGGCGTGAAGACATCGATTTTCATCACGGGCTCCAGAATTTGCGGACCCGCTTTGAGCATGGTTTGGCGATAGGCTGCCTTGGCGGCGATTTCGAATGCCAGGGCCGAGGAGTCCACGGCGTGGAAACCACCGTCGACGAGTGTGACTTTGAAGTCGAGGCAGGGATAGCCCGCCAACGGACCTTTGTGGATCGAAGTCTTGAAACCTTTTTCCACAGCGGGAATGTATTCCTTGGGCACGTTGCCGCCGACCACTTTGGATTCGAAGATGAAGCCATCGCCGGGCTCCAAAGGCTCGATGATGTAGCTGATTTTTGCGAATTGACCCGAACCACCGGATTGCTTTTTGTGGGTGTACTCGTCCTCGATGCGTTTGGTGATCGTTTCACGATAGGCGACCTGTGGAGCACCGACGACTACTTCCACTTTGTGCGTGCGCTTCAGAATGTCGATCTTGATGTCGAGGTGAAGCTCGCCCATGCCTTTGAGAATCAGTTCGTTCGTTTCTTCATCGGTTTCCACGCGGAACGAAGGGTCTTCCTGGACCATCTTGCCAATCGCAGTTGCCAATTTCTCGGCGTTCGCCTTGTCCTTGGCGGCCACGGCAATCGAGATCACGGGATCGGGGAACACCATCGGCTCGAGAGTTGCGGGCTTTTTCTCGTCGCAAAGGGTGTGGCCCGTTTGTACGTTTTTCATCCCCACGATGGCAATGATGTCACCGGCTTGCGCAGAGTCGATCTCTGTGCGGTCGTCGGCGTGCATCTCCACCATGCGGCTGATGCGCTCGGTTTTTCCGGTAAAGGTGTTGAGGACGGTGTCGCCTTTTTTGATTTCACCAGAGTAGATCCGGGTGAAGGTCAGGGCGCCGAATTTGTCATCCATGATCTTGAAAGCCAGTCCGCGGAATGGTTTGGTGGGATCGACAATAGCGTATTCGCCAGTCGGATTGCCCTCGAGGTCCACTTCGGGTTGTGGCTTCACTTCGGTAGGGCAGGGGAGGTAGTCGATGACGGCATCGAGCACGTTTTGCACACCCTTGTTTTTGAAGGAAGATCCGCAATAGGTGGGGAAGAACGAAAGATTGATCGTGCCGAGACGAATGCACTTTTTGATCTCTTCAATCGTCGGCTCTTGTCCATCGAGGAAGCGCTCCATGATTTCGTCGTCTTGTTCGACGGCGGTTTCGATGAGGTCGGCGCGATATTCTTCGACTTTGTCAACGAGATCATCGGGAACCGGGCCGGTCACGTATTTTTCGGGCAGGCCGGATTCATCCCAGATGTAGGATTTTCTTTCGAGAAGATCGACAATGCCTTTGAAGCCCGTTTCTTCACCAATAGGCAGCACCATCACCAATGCCTTGGCGCCGAGGATGGTTTTCACTTGACTGACAACGCGATAGAAATCGGCTCCGACACGGTCCATTTTGTTGACGTAAATGACACGCGCAACTTCGGAATCGTTCGCGTAGCGCCAGTTGGTTTCCGATTGCGGTTCGACACCACCTGAGGCACAGAATACGCCGATGCCGCCATCGAGCACTTTCAACGAACGATATACTTCAATCGTAAAGTCCACGTGACCCGGCGTGTCGATGATGTTGAAACGATAATCTCTCCAGAAGCAGGTGGTAGCGGCGGATTGAATCGTAATGCCGCGCTCTTGCTCTTGCACCATGAAGTCGGTCGTCGCCGCGCCATCGTGCACTTCACCGATTTTGTGAATTTTTCCGGTGAGTTTGAGAATCCGCTCGGTGGTGGTGGTCTTGCCAGCGTCCACGTGGGCGAAAATTCCGATGTTGCGATATTTGGTTAGGTCCTTCATGAAGATGGGTATGTCAGATGTTTTGAGCAGCGCGACCGTGCGCGGGCGCATGTTCAGCGTATTTCTTTGCAATGATCAACAGAAATCAGACACTATTTCCGGAATCAAGAGGCCGTTCCCAATAGTCGTGCGAACCTCATTGGTCCAAGGTTTTTTTCCAAATGCTGAAAAAAGTGCATTATTATATTGACGCTCGTTCGATTAAATGCTGTTTTTCCAGCACCATGAATTTGACATCATACATCGTGACGGAACTGGGCAGGCAAATCGGAAAATATGGCTGGGCCGCATGCGGGCTGGCAGGGGCATTGTATCTTTCGTCCTGTGCCACGGGGCCAATCAGCAGTGGACCTTATAAAAACGAAACTGGTTCAGCAGAGAGCCTGTCGAAACCCAAAGCGGCGGAAAACGCCCGATCCGATGGGCAAGCGGCCAATAGCACTTCCGCCGATCCCTTCGCTAAGCCCACCAAGGAGCGACCCGGTCTGGCGACGGCATGGGGGGATTCGGTGAACTCTCCGATGACGGAAATGCGCTTCAGTCGCGCCAGTTCCGAACCGGCGGGTGTCGATGCCATTTTTTACAACAATCGCGAAGGATTGGAGGCCATGGGGGCTATGGGCACGCGAGTGGAGGGAATGCAGCAGGCAGCGGGAGGGATCGTTGAATGGGGCGTGAAAGGCGGCATTGGTTTGCTTCCGGCCTACAAGTCGTGGTCCTCGGGAGGATATCGACGTTTCGTGCAGGGTTCGAATGGCTCGACCTACAGCATCGTGATCAAAAACCGCTGCAAATGCCGCGTGCAGGTGGTTCTGAGCGTCGATGGACTCGATGTGATTGACGGCAAGCCCGCCAGCAAAAAGCGTCCGGGTTATGTCATCGAATCCGGAAAAACAATGGAAGTGCGGGGTTTTCGCACCAGCTACAGCACGGTGGCGGCATTCAAATTCAGCAGCGTTTCGCAGTCGTATGCGAATCTGCGTCATGGCGACACCCGGAATGTCGGCGTGATCGGCCTGGCGGTCTACACCGAGAAAGGTGCCGACCCATGGACGTGGATGCCCGCTGAAATGCAGAAGCGCGAGACCGCCAACCCATTCGCCACCCAGCCCCAGTGAGGTGCCTGTGGTTTTGACTTGCTCAGGTGGGCCAGTCTTCCTTGACCGCTGATGCCCCTGAAAACCGCTGATGCCAAAGATTGGTTCGTTTTTTCAGAGGTTTCAGCGGCTCCCGGTCTTGTCAGTGGTTCTCTTCGCAAGCTCAATGGAATTTTTCATGCCTATCTTCATCCTCTTAACGAAACTCAGCCAAAAAAACGGGATGTTCACCGGCGGCGGGCACGACAGATCCTCCCCATGCTCGTGAGCGGGCCAGGTGAGCGTCACAGTTTGAAAGCCACCTGCGGAGGCTTCGCTGCTCACTGTTCAATTACCCTATCAACTCATCTTTGCGGGTGAGGCGGTTCAAGTCTCTTTTTCCTTCCTATCCCGCTTGGTTCTTGATAGCGTCAGCAAGTGTACACTTGAGGATGTTGCCCGTAAAAAATTCCATCACATGCCGTATGTCGCACTTTAACGAAGACAGCCGGGTGAAAATCCCTGCCATTCTGCACCTCACAAGGCTCGGCTACTCTTATTTGTCCCTGAGGAATGTGAAGTGGGACGCTACCACGAACATCTTCCCCGAGCTGTTTTGTTCCAGCATCGCGGCGATCAATCCCTCTGCCACGTCCGATGATATCAACCGGCTTCTCCAAGAAATCACGCTGCTTCTCGACAATGAAGATCTCGGCAAAGCGTTTTACGAGCGCCTGACGAAAAGCTCCGGTCTGAAACTCGTCGACTTTGAGAATTTCGAGCGCAACACTTTCCGTGTCGTCACCGAGCTCACATGCAAAAATGGCGACGAAGAGTTCCGCCCTGACATTACGCTTCTGATCAACGGGATGCCGCTTGTTTTCACTGAGGTAAAAAAGCCCAACAACCGGGACGGCATTCTTGCGGAACGAAACCGGATGAATGCTCGCCTTCACAATCCCAAATTCCGGCGCTACATCAATCTCACCCAGCTCATGGTGTTTTCGAACAACATGAAATATGTCGACAATTCGCCCGAGCCGCTGGAAGGTGCCTTTTACGCATCATCCTCATACGGTAATCCGGCCTTTAACTACTTCCGCGAGGAGGAAGAGCGCAATCTCACAGAACTGCTCACGCCCGAGGATGAGGAAGTCGAAGACCTCGTTCTCGCCGATACGAATCTCATCAGCATCAAGCACTCACCGGAGTTCACGACGAACAAAGATCCAGAAACTCCGACGAACCAACTCCTCACTTCACTATTTTCGTTGGATCGTCTTGCCTTTCTGCTGCGTTTCGCCATCGCTTACGTTAGAACTCTGAAAGGATTCGAAAAACATGTCATGCGCTATCCTCAGATCTTTGCCACTAAGGCGATCATGAGGTTTCTCGAAGCCGGCATCCGCAAGGGCATCATCTGGCACACACAAGGTAGCGGCAAAACAGCATTGGCATTTTTTAATGTGCATCACCTCACCGTTTGGTTTCAAAAACAAGGCATCGTTCCGAAATTTTACTTCATCGTGGATCGCATCGACCTGCTCGTACAGGCGCGGGACGAATTCAAATCCCGCGGTCTTATCGTCCACACGATCAATTCCCGCGAGGCGTTCGCGAGGGATATCAAGTCCTCCAGTGCCATCCATAACAACAGCGGCCAAGCCGAGATCACTGTCGTCAACATCCAGAAGTTTCAAGACGATTCCGATGTCGTCCGCGCTTCCGATTACAACATCAAGCTCCAGCGCGTTTACTTCCTCGATGAAGTCCACCGCAGCTACAATCCGAAAGGCAGCTTCCTTGCCAATCTCAACGAGTCCGATACCAATGCCATCAAAATTGGGCTCACCGGTACCCCGCTCCTTGGCGACAACGCGAGCTCGAAGGCGCTTTTCGGTAACTACATCCACAAGTATTACTATAATGCCTCCATCGCCGATGGCTACACTCTCCGCCTCATCCGCGAAGGCATCGAGACCAAATACAAACTGGCCCTCGCCGAAGCTCTCGCTGAAATCGAAGTTCTGAAAAAAAGCCAGGACCGCAAGCTGCTCTACGCTCATGAAAAATTCGTCGAACCGATGCTCGACTACATCGTCAAGGATTTTGGCAACACCCGACTCCGGGAGAATGACGACAGCATCGGCGCGATGGTCATTTGTGATTCTGCGGAGCAAGCAAAAATGATGGCGCGGATTTTTGAGGAAAAATACGCCAGCTTGCCCACCGCTGTCACCGAGCCTGCGCTCGAATATGGGATGGTCGCCGAGGATATCACCCCGATACGAGCAACTCCCCGGCACGATCTTTCCGTTCGCCGCCACGCTCTGATTCTCCATGACGTCGGCACCAAGGATGAGCGCAGGGAATGGGTGGAAGAATTCAAGGCGGGCAAAATCGACATCCTGTTTGTTTACAACATGCTGCTCACCGGATTCGATGCGCCACGCCTCAAAAAGCTCTACCTCGGCCGCCTCATCAAGGCGCACAACCTGCTTCAGGCGCTCACCCGTGTCAACCGCACCTATAAGACCTTTCGCTACGGATACGTTGTCGATTTTGCCGATATCCAGACCGAGTTCGAGAAGACCAACAAAGCCTACTTCGATGAACTCCAGTCCGAGTTAGGTGACGAACTCCAACACTATTCCGCTCTCTTCAAACCCGCTGAGGAAATCCTAACGGAAATCGAAGCCATCAAGGACGCGTTGTTCCATTTCGATACCACCAACGCAGAGGTTTTTTCGCAGCAGATCACCGCCATCAAGGCCCGACAGGACGTGCGGGCTGTCATCAAGGCGCTCGATGATGCCAAGAGCCTCTACAATCTCATCCGCGCCAGTGGTCAGCACGATTTACTGGCCAAGCTCGATTTCCGCATGCTCACCCGCCTTTCCACCGAGGCTCACAATCATCTCGATCTCCTCAACAAGCGCGAAGCTCTGGAAAATCAGCACGACAATTCCAGCCTCCTCAACATCGCCCTCGAGGACGTGATCTTTGCCTTCCGGAAAATCTCCGAGTCGGAAATGATCATCGCCGATGAACTCAAGGACAACCTCCGCCGCACCCGCGAGGGTCTCGCTGGCAACTTCGATCCTCGCGATCCCGTATTCATCGCGAGTTCCAAAAGCAAACGCAACGGTGAGAGAGAGGCCTCCGACAAAAGTTTTAAAATTTTCAAAAGAGAAAGGGTTGTTACGCCCCTTCCCTTTTGATGGGTAAGATGTTACCGGTTGTCTCCTCGTCCAAAATTCAACAGCCA
>CAMAQB010000025.1 GCA_945860285.1 Akkermansia muciniphila
AACGTCTCGTCACCGCAGTCCTAGTCGAAATCTCCGACGCATGGGAATCAGGAAAATCTTACCTCAAACCACAAAACTAACAAAATACACAAACCACCTACTTCAACTAAATGCCTTGAAAGATTTTACAGAAAAAATATTGCGCGGCCGCTGGGGTTTGTCGCAGGTAGAAGATTATGAGCAAAATATTGCTCCCGCACGAGAGTTCGAACATGGCATTCGCGACGCTCAAAAAGCCTTTTTCGATAGTTACATGGTCGAATTAGGTCGCCCGCCTTTTCCTGCGGAAGAAGCAATATTTACCCAAAGCTTGGCAAAAACATCAGACCAAAACGGGTACAAAAGAATAGGTGCTGAACTGTGGTCACAGCACCGCGAACTTCTAAAACAAGAACGCCAAGGAGTTTATCGCACAGCTGCATTTGACGTATTGACCAACCTGGTAATGATGGCGGCAGATGGCCCATTGCCATTCGGTGATTCCGCTGCGGCTAGAAGAACTCTGAGTATGGCGGCGGAGGATACGGGGTCGTTTGTAGCAAACAGAACAACGGTTGTTATTGGGGAGAATATGGCGGGACGCGTTGTTCCCTACGCGGAAGCCCGAGGATACCAACGGTTGTTATTGGGGAGAATATGGCGGGACGCGTTGTTCCCTACGCGGAAGCCCGAGGATACCAGACCATCAATGACTGGCTCAAATCTACGGGGAGGACATGGGACGAATCGGCCAATACGGACTGGGTAAATTGGGTGCAACAACAAGGCTATGATATCGTTGACATCGGGCCTGACTTTACTCGTCGTCTCGATTATGTAATTGATCCAACTCTACCAAACGCCAGACCGCCAAGTGCCATCTATGGCTCTGAACGTATGGAACTACTCGAATATTGGAACTACCAAAAGGTTTTTGATAGAACCGGTAAATACAGCGGTGGAGTACCTGGCTTTGATCATTAGCGCGTTCCCATTATGAAATCACCCAAGGAAATTAAAGACTTGATGATCAAGGCAGTTAAGGACAGCTTTGGAAATTACTTAGAAAGAGGGTTTTTTTTGAGAAATGCCGTCGTCGAACCGACGTTTGTTGAGTTAGTGGTCGTAGGTGCACGTGTTGCGCTTGTCTTCCAATATGATATCCGCGACGAAGTGTTAGACTGTGCTGTAGCACAAGTTTCTAACAACATAGTTGCCAAGAAAGGTCATGGTTACTTCATACCTATCACTGCGTATCTTCGTGCAAAATCATTACCTTCACGAAACCCTCTTTCTCATATTCCTAGACCTTTATCCACAGAAGAGCGCATTAAGCACGACATTAAAATTTACGCAGCTTTAGCAGCACAAGACACGGCTATAATAGAGGGTAAACTCGAAATGAACCCACGTGGCAACCAATAGCGAAGGACATGCCAACCTATTTGAAAAATGAAGTTGCAAAATCTACTCGACTACGAACCCCCGGATTTTGTAGCTCACTCCGCGATGAATTCCGGCAGCGCAGCTACTTTCCCATTTCGTTGCTTGTTGCTGCCATCTAACATCGTAAAGTTTCGCTGCTTTGAACCGGAATAAACTCGCCTACTTCTTACTGAACACCCAAACACAACGACCCCCACAAATGTGCTTGTCTCTGATTCCCAACGTGAAAGTTTTCGGTATGGATGCGACTCCTGCAACGATGTCCTACAAACACTGACACTTTCCCCTTTCCTAACAAGGCCGGATTTTCCATAAACACCACTTTGCACGTTATACCAGCAGGATTTTCACTTGTGTCGGTCTCCGATCCATGCTCTATTACGCACACAAAAAAACGATGTTGTAGATTGCCATGATGATTGATGCAACTTGTTGTTACGCAAGAACAAGGATTGGCATCCTTGCGACGGTGTTCGCGCTGTTGGCCTATGCGACACCGGTGGCATTTTCCCAGCAGAAAAACTACGTTGAGGGAGAGGTTCTGGCGATCTTCAAAAATAATGTCGAGATCAACACGGCACGGCGCTCGTTGGGACATCGTGCCATGGAAATGAAAGAGCATTTTGGCGAAGTCTCGCGGCGGCGCGGCAGAGTCTCCGGCCTGGTGCGCGCTCCGTTGATGACGACTGCCGCGATGATCAAGGCATTGCAAGCCGATCCCGATGTCGAGTTGGTGGAACCGAATTATCTGCGCTACGTTTCCGTGATCACACCAAACGACACCTCGTTTCCCTCGCAATGGAGCTTGCAGAATACCGGACAGAATGCAGGAACCAGCGGGGCGGATGTCCGATTCCTCCAGGCTTGGGCGATGGCGAGGAGAACGACATCCGAGGTCGTGGTGGCCGTGGTCGACACCGGGATGGATATTACCCATCCCGACCTGGCGGCGAATGTCTGGACCAACCCCGCGGAGATTCCGGGCAACTTGATCGACGACGACAACAACGGCTATGTGGATGATGTTCATGGCTACGACGTTCTCAACAATACCGCTTCCGTGGTGGATTCGGGAAGTCATGGCACACACGTGGCAGGGACGATCGCAGCCGTCGGAAGAAACAGCCTTGGCGTGATCGGCTTGCAGTATCGCGCCAAAGTCGTGCCCGTCAAAGTGTCATCGGATGGCAGCAACATTCCCACCTCGGCGGTAATCAGCGCATTCAATTATGTGCTCAAACTCAAACAGGCGGGGGCGAACCTGGTGGCCATCAATGCATCGTTTGCAAGCAGCACTAATTCAAACAGTGAAGTTGCCACGATTACGGCTCTGCGTGATGCTGGAATCGTGCTCTGTGCGGCCGCGGGCAATGATGCCTTCAACAACGACAGCACCCCGAGTTATCCAGCAAGTTACACAACGTCGAACATCATCTCCGTCGCATCCATCGACAACAAAAACCTCATCTCCTCATTTTCCAACTATGGAGCAACAAGCGTCGACATCGGCGCGCCGGGTTCGGACATTCTTTCCACCCGACCTCTCGTCGACGTGACCACCACCGCTGCGGTTGCGGTGAACTCCGTGAATTATGTCACTGCGCCCCTGACATTTTCAGGCATTACCGGGCCCGCAGGGCTGACGAAATCCATCTACAATTGCGGCTACGGTTATCCTGCGGATTTTCCTCCTGCGGTGAGAGGCAACATCGCTTTGATTAAACGCGGCAGTTCCACGGCGACCTCCTTTACCTTTGCGAGTAAAGTGACCAATGCCATGAAGGCCGGGGCGGTGGCTGCGGTGATCTACGACAACACCGCCGGTACCGCAACCGGATCTCCGTGGACTCTGGGCACCAGCGGCGCTTGGATTCCCGCTCTGCGCATCACCCAGGCAAGCGGAACGTCGATCCTGGCCAATGCCCTGCCTGCAAGCACGACACTCACCGTCAACCGGGATCCAAGCCTGGCCTATCAAAGTTTTAGTGGCACGTCGATGGCCACTCCTCATGTCACCGCTGCCGTGGCTTTCGCGGCGATGAACTTCCCGACGGAAACCATGAGCCAGCGGATCGCCCGGATTCTCGGGCACGTGACCCCGTTGCCCGCGTTGGCCGGAAAAACAACAACCGGTGGCAGTTTGAGTCTGCTCAAAATTCTCGACACCGACAATGACAAGCTGCCTGACTGGTGGGAAACCGAAAAATTCTCCAATCTAACAAAAACGGGAAGTGCGGACGAAGACAACGACGGCTATTCCAACGAGGCGGAATACTATGCCGAAACAAATCCCGTCAATCCTTCGAGCTACCTGGCGGTCGCCGGGTTGTCCCGCGGCATCGGCGCACAGTCCGGCGATTTTATGATTTCATTTCCGACGGTGATCGACCGGACCTATCAAGTCGAGTGGAGCAACAACACATCGGGCAATCCCTGGCAGCCGCTTGGCAGCGCCTTTACCGGAACGGGAGGAACGGTTCAAGCCACTGACAGCGGCGCGTTTGCGGCCTCCAGTCGTCGATTCTACCGGATCCTGCTCAAGTATCCCTGAGATTGCGGATTTGACTTGCAGAAAACCATCGCGGCACGTTCATTTCCGCCAACTGACAAGCTCATGCCCGCAATCCTCGCCATCGAATCCTCATGCGACGAAACGGCCGTTGCCGTGGTAGCGGCTGCTGCTGGTGAAAAAGCACGGGTACTGACATCGGAAATTTCCTCGCAGATCGAACTGCATCAACCCTATGGTGGAGTGGTGCCGGAACTCGCATCGCGGAACCACTCGCTGGTGCTGCGACCACTGGTGGAAGTTGCTTTGAGAAATGCCGGGCTGGGGATCGACCAGATCGATGCCTTCGCGGCGACCGCAGGTCCGGGGCTGGCCTCGTCGCTCCTGATCGGCAATACCGCAGCCAAGGCCATGGCGCTGGCGATGCGCAAACCCTTCATCGCGGTCAACCATCTCGAGGGACATCTGCTCTCGCCCTTTCTGCATGCAACCACAGTGCCGCCCCACATCGCGCTCATCATTTCAGGAGGACACACCCTGTTGATCGAGGTCACCACCGTTGCCTCCTATCGAAAACTCGGATCCACGCTCGATGACGCGGCGGGCGAGGCATTTGACAAGGTGGCAAAAATGTTAGGCCTACCCTACCCCGGCGGGCCGAGCATTGAGAAATCCGCCATCGATGGCAACCCGCGGGCATTTTCTTTTCCCCGAGGCCTGATGCATGAGTCGCACTTTGATTTTTCCTTCTCGGGACTCAAAACGAGCGTGCTTTACACCCTGCCGAAAATCGAGAATGTGGCAGCCGCGGTGCCGGATCTTTGTGCTTCCTTTCAAGCCGCCGTGATCGACGTGTTGCTGCACAAGTCCCTTCAAGCCCTGTCGGCATCGGGATTCAGCCACCTGGCGCTCTCGGGCGGGGTCTCGCTCAACAAACCGCTGCGCGCCGCGTTCCAACAAGCCTGCGACGACCGCAAGATCAGGCTTTCCCTCGCCGATCCCGCATTGTGCACCGACAATGCGGCGATGATCGCTTTTGCCGCGCTGCTTCGGCATCAGATCGGCCAGTCCGACCCGCTGAATTCGCCGATCCATCCCAACCTGCCTCTGGTTGGTTGAACCTTTCATCATGAAACACTACATCGTCAAAGTCGCACTCTACGGCATCACCCCGGAAATCTGGAGACGTTTTTCCGTTCCGGCCGGTTTCACATTCGACCACTTTCACAGCGCGCTTCAAAACGCGATGGGTTGGGAGCACAAATACGATCACGAGTTTCGTCACGGCAAAGGGAAATACCTGCGTGATGTCATCGCCCAACCCAATCCCGAACGCTTCGCCAAGGCCGATAGTTTTCAGGATGAATCCGAAGTGACACTGGCTGGTTTCATGGGTCGATCCCCCCTGCCAAAACGCTTTTTGTATTTGTATGACTTTGCCGATGAATGGATTCACGAAATCACTTTGGAAAAATCCATCGAATCGGAAAATGCAAGCCCGCAAATGATCGACGGCGCACGCGCGTGTCCGCCCGAGGCCTGCGGGGGAACGCTGGAGTATCAGGAACTCTGCGCCGGGATGTGCGACTGGTATGAGGGCGTTTGGGATGCGGAGCAGTTTGACATCGCTGCCGTATCCTTTGCCCCGAAAAAACCGACCGGAAAAAAAAAGCGCTGACCTCAACCTAACAACGCGGCGAACTCGCAAAGCGCGTGGCTGTAATCAACCCCTGTAGTAGGGCAGACGCGCGAATCCGCCGCGGTTTTGCAAAACATGTTCTGCAAAGTCGCCATGTCACAACCATCCGTCACCGCAGCCAGAATCGCAGCCCCCAACGCGGCGGAGTTGGCGATCGAAAGGCGCTCGACGGGTGCCCCGAAAACATCGGCGGCGACCTGGGCAATGCCATTGTTGCGCGAGGCACCACCGGTCAGGCGAATGCAGTCGGCCTTGATGCCGATCCAGTCGGTGTGCCGTTTCATATTGAGAAACTGACCTTCCAACAAAGCCCTGACCTGCGCCGGGGGATTTTCTCCCGCTTCAAATTCCGCATCCCCCTTGCGCACCGGTCCATCGAAATCACGCCGCGGAGTGATTTCCGGACCAAAGAACGGCAGCATCAAATTGCCCTTGTTTCCGGGCGGAGTGACAGCCAAGGCCGGTGCTTCAAAATCCTGCCAATCCAATCCCAGTTGGTCGCGCAGCGCCTCGCGGGCGAGCGAACCGTTGCGGAAACAGACCAGGCACATGTAACCGCCGCCGGGATTTCCAAAAACATGGCCGAACCCTCGCGGGTCGGTGTGAGGCTCGGTCATTCCCGCAAAAAAGGTGTCGCTCGTGCCTAACGAAATCACCACCTGGCCGGGAGCCGTCGCCCCCATGCCCACAAGCGATGCGGGATTGTCGCCGGTGAACACCCCGACTTTGCATTCCGGGGCGAAGCCGTGTTTTTTCACAAAATAGTCCGCGATATATCCCACCAAGCTCCCCGCCGGAGCAAGCGCAGGAAGTTTCTCCCACAAGGCCGGCGCGGTCGCCGACATCATCGATTCATCCCACTGGCACGACGCCAGATTCATCAGGTTCATTCCCGCACCGTCGCCAAAATCAATCGGCGCATGGCATCCCGACATCACCGAGCAAATGAACGAACTGACCAGATGGATCCGCCCGGTCCGCTGGTAGCCAGCAGGGTCGTGTTGAAAAAACTTGCGGATTTGCGAACCGGTGAAGCGCTCCACCGCCACCGAGCCGGTAATGCGGCAGACCTCGGAATTTCCACCCACGGCGGCCGCGATTTCCGCACATTGCCTTCCTGTGGATGTGTCCATCCAGATCGGCGAAGTCGCTCGTGAGAACGCCGGCGACAACTGGCTGAAGAGATTCCCGCTGCTGTCGAGCGACTGCAATCGGCTGACAAAAGTGTCGTCAACATACACCGACCCGTGTTGTTGCCCGCTGCCGCCCACCGCCTTGACTGTAGCCAGACTGGTTTGCGCGGAAAGGCGCGACAACATCAAATCGAGAGCCTCCAGCCACATGCGGGGGTCGGAATGCACTTCGCCATTTGATCCGCCGGGAATGAACCCGCTCGGCGCGGAGTAGTGGGGCAAGTCGGCGCCGAAATTGACCGATGCTTCTTGCAGAATGCGGCCGGATTCGAGATCAATCAACATGCCGCTCAACGATTGCGTGGAACTATCAATGCCTAAATACATACAGTGTGGTGTTTACGATGGGTCGGAAAAGCGAAATTCTCCAGCAAAAATTTCAGTCTAACTATTTCTTCGCTGGTTGCACCGGTGGAGGGGGCGGCGGATCGAGAATCGCGAGCAACGAGCGGACGGATTCAATTTCGGGGATCGCGGCATACAATGTTTCCGCCTCGCGCAGTGACTTCACTGACTGGCTGATCCGGCCTGCATCACGATCAATGCCGGCAAGATGAAGCTGGCAACGCAGACGGTCGGGATCCGCTTTGTATAGCAACATCGCTTCGCGGATGAAACGCTCGGCAGAGTTTGTTTGCTTTCTCGCCAGGTAAATCAAACCGAGAGATTCCAAAAACACGGGATTTTGCTTTTCATGAGCCACCCGTTCAATCTCGCTCAGGTATTTCGAATCCTCATCGACATTCAGCACCCGGGCCACCCGCAGCGCCCGATAGGCACGATCTTCCGGAAGCTTCTCGCCGGATCCATCGAGTCGGAGAAAAGGGCGGTACAATGGATCGCCCAACACAATTCCCTGCCACGAAACAACCGGGATCGATGCGTAGGCCGATTCCACCAGCGTGAAGCCGTCCAGCAGATGCTGTTGAAAGTCATCGAAATGATGGGTCATGGCGAGGTAGGGTTCATACACATTTCCCAGTGTGGCCGCCGCGCCACGTGCGAGCAAGGGACCGCACCAGTTCGCCGTTTCGCTCCGCAGTGTCGACGCGCTGAAGCTGTGCAAATGCACCGCCACCGCACCTTTGCGGAAAGCAAACCCCGGTTTGACAAATGGTCCGCAGACGCTGCCTTCATACCAGCCATAGTAGATCGCCGCGTCTCCCATCGGATAGTTTTTGGCGAACACTTCTTTCCAAGGATTCACAATCACGGGAAAGCCTGCTTCTAACATCTTAACCGAAGCACCGCGGATCCAGGTGTCGCCCTCGGGATAAAAGTTGGCGATGTCAAAATACGCGCGTCCCCACAAGCCGGTTTTCTCCGCGGTGATCGCGTCATCGATCATGCGATGACAAACCGCAAACGTCGGACCGTCGATGCGGCCCACCAGAATCAAAAACGGCATCTTTGCCTCGGCAAAACCCAGCTTGCTCTGAAAATACTGATTGTTCGTCGGACCATTCAGCGGATAGCCATCCAGGCTGAGTACCGCCAGTTCCGAATCGACCGCCGCTTCGTTGGCTCCCTGCAGCGGATTGGCGGCGGGCGCGGCCTTGCCGGGTTCCGTTTTTGGCTGCACTTCGGTCTGTCGGGAAATTTTCAGTGGCACACCGCGCATGCAGACCATCACCTGGATTTTGTTTTCCCCGGCAATCACCATGCCATCCGGGGTTTTCCCACGCTTCCACCAGCTCCGTTTGTCAAATTCGTCACGCAACGGTTTGTGGATTTTTTCCTGATAGACATCGCGGGTGATTTCCTCCGCATCGGGCATGGCAAGGCCGATCATGTTGGCTTCAGGAATCCCCCTCGCCTGCTGGTAGGCTTTGGCCAATGCCTCCGATTCGGGAAGCGATGAATTGAACAAGACCGCCACATTTTCGACCTTGATCGGCGCGGGTGCCGCATGCAGATGCAGCATCGCCATAAATCCCAGAGACAGCCGGCACAAGGTCTTCATAATTGCAGGCACAGGCTATCATAAGCCACGCGGATTGTCGCTGGCAAAATGTTTTCCAACACCTCGTGGTCGATCTCGTGCGAGCAATGGACCAGGTAGGCACGGGAAACACCCGCTTGTTCGATCAACGCAAGCGATTCATCCATGCTCAAGTGAGTGGGATGATTGCGGAAATGCAGGGTGTCGAGAATCAGGCAATCGCAACCGCGGATCAGCTCCATGGTCTGGGGGGGGATTTGTTTGACATCGGGAATGTAGGCCAGCGATTTCATCCCGTCCCGTTCAAACAAAAACCCGCTGGTCTGCACCGCGCCATGGATGACCGGCAACGGTGTCACCCGGAGGCTTCCGAGGTTGAAGGGACCTTCGAACACCACCGGCCATGGTTTGACGTAGCCGCGATAGACATTGGTGTCCGCAAAGGCCCAGGCAAACATGGTTTTCAGAATCTCCATGCAACCGGGATTGGCATAGAGCGGCAACGGGTCGTCGCGATCCCAGCAAAAGGCCCGCAGTTCGTCGAAGCCGACGACGTGATCCATGTGTCCGTGGGTGTAGAGAACGGCGTCCACTTTGTTGATTCCGGCCCGAAGTGCCTGCATGCGCAGGTCGGGCCCGCTGTCAACGAGCACAGTGATGTCCTCGGTCTCCAGCAGGATCGACGAACGCAGGCGTTTGTTGCGGGGATCGGGAGATTGACACACCGAACAGCAACATCCGATTACCGGGATGCCCGTAGAAGTTCCCGTTCCCAAAAAAGTCATGCGGCTGAACCGCTGCGGCTGTGATATTTCCGGGGTCATTCGTCCGCGTCAGACTGGCACATTACGCCGCAACAGGCAAAAGAATTGCCGATGAAAAATTTCCACAAGCACGGTTGATTCCGCGGAATGATTCAGCGTAGTATGGGTGCACAGAAATCGCCCATGCTTACCCTGCTGAAAATCCGCAATCTGGCACTCGTCGATGAACTATCTTGGGAACTCGGGCACGGACTTATCAGCGTCACCGGCGAAACCGGCGCGGGCAAGTCGGTCATCGTCGGTGCCCTGAAACTGGTCCTCGGTGAGAGAGCCGACAAATCCCTGATCCGCACCGGTGAGGAATCCTGCGTCGTCGAAGCCGTATTCTCCCTGAACGCTCCGGAGGAAATCCGGAACATTCTCGCCGAAAACGGTCTGGAGTTTCCCGAGGGCGACGACCTGATCATCCGCCGGATCATCGCGCAAAGTTCCACCCGACAATTCGTCAACGACTCCCCGGTGACGCTGGGTTTGCTGAAAAAACTCGGTGAACATCTCGTTGATTTGCACGGCCCGCACGATCACCAATCGCTGCTTTCCACCGAGCGGCAGATGGCGATGCTCGATGCCTATGCGGCGGCCGATCCTCTCCTCAACAGCTACCGGGCCTGCTGGCAGGAGTGGAAAAACAAAGTCTCCGAGTGGCAGGAACTGCGCGATGCCGATGCGGTGTCGGCGCGCGAACTGGAACTGCTTCGCCATCAGGTTGATGAAATCGATGCCGCACGTTTCACTCCCGATGAGGAAAACGAGTTGACCAACCGCTACCGCAGATCGCTTGGCGCTGCGCGATTGCTGGAGAACACCTCTGCCATCATGGGTTTGCTCGCGAACGAAGGTGACGGCATTCTCTCCCGCCTTGCCGAGATGCAACGACACGTTCGCGAGTTGGTGAAACTCGATCCTTCCATCGGAGAGCGCTGTGTCGGGCTCGAAACCGCCGCGGTGGAATTGCAGGAATTGGAAAACACCCTCACTGATTACCTCGATGAACTGGACACCAATCCCGAAGAGGCAAATGCGTTGGAGGAGCGGGTGAACCTGTTGGAATCCTTAAAACGCAAGTACGGCGACAGCATCGCACAAATTCTCGAGGCGCGTGACGAAGCGAGCACCCGACTCGACAACATTGAAAACCGCAGCGAAAAACTCGAAGCATTGCAGGCGCAGATCACCGCTTTACGAGTTGACCTCGATTCCACAGCAGCAAAATTGAGCAGCGCGAGGCGCAAGGCGGCGCCCAAGTTGGCGAAAGAAATTTCCGCTCAGCTCAAGGACCTCGGTTTCAAGCAATCGGCTTTTGAAATTTCCCTCTCTGCGCTCAAAGAGCCGTCCTCCCAAGGTTTGGAAACGACGGAATTTCTCTTTGGTCCCAATCCCGGCGAGCCGCTGCATCCCTTGCGTCAGGTGGCTTCCAGCGGAGAAATCAGCCGCGTCATGCTGGCGGTGAAAAGCGCCCTGGCGGATCAGGATGCCACGCCGTTGATGGTGTTCGATGAGATCGATGCCAACGTCGGCGGCGAAGTGGCCAAGGCCGTGGGAAGGAAAATGGCGGTGCTCGGTGCCCGGCACCAGGTGATCGCCATCACCCACTTTCCCCAGGTCGCCGCCACAGCGGCCCGGCATTTCGTTGTCGAAAAAGAAATCATCCACGGCCGCACCCGCTCGCGGCTTTTCCCGGTGAGCGGCGAGGCGCGCATCCACGAACTGGTGCGGATGCTCGGCGGCGGCGGCGAGTCGGCCCGGGCAATGGCAAAAAGCCTGCTCGAAAGCTGACGTTTACCAATCGTCGGTGCGGAAGGGTGATGCGGGCAATCCCTCTTTGTTGTAGAGATTCGCGCCATCGGGATTCATCTCGTAGCCATAACGAACAGCCACCGGCTCTTTGACACCGGGCGAAGAAACCACCACGAGATTTTTCTCGATCACCGCATCGGCCCAGAACCATTTTTTATCGGCTCCAGCGATAGCAAAACGCTTGAGTTTTTCCCCCGCGGCTGCCACGGCGGTAGCGCGCCCGGCTTTTTTGCCAACCATCAATCCGCCGCCGTTGTGGTCAAAGGCCAGCAGGGCCTTGCCGCCCTGGATTTTCAATGCCTTGAAGATCGGACCCGAAAACACCACTTCTTTTTTCCCATAGTCCTTGGCCAACGCCCACTGGGCCAGACGCGAGCCGACATCGTATTTGTTTTTCGGATGAATGTCGCCGCCCTCGGCAAGAGTGACGGTGTCGATGATCACCGCCATGCCGGTGTTGGGAACAGACAACGTTTTGGTCTGCGCTTCGCGGAGTTTCGCCCAGCCATTGCCGCCCGCGGGATCCTGGTTGGGGTTCTGGAAATTGGCAAGTTGAACGAAGTAGAAGGGAAAGTCACCTACACCCCACTGCTTGCGCCAGCCCGCGATCAATGCCTGCATTTTGTCATTGTAGGTCTGCCCTTCCTCGCCGTTCGACTCCCCCTGATACCAAAGCGCGCCTTTGATCGGCATTTTGATAATCGGGTAAATCATTCCGTTATACATACCGCTGAATCCACCGGGGTTGGCCGCTTTCAAAGCCTCAACCAGCGGTAGTCCTTCGGCGGCGATCCATGGTTCGATGCGGGTGCCGCCCCAGTTCGAATCGATGATGCCGATCGGCACGCCGGTTTTTTGCATGACCTCGCGGGCGAAATAGAATCCAGCTGCGGTGAATCCTCCAGCAGTGGCGGGAGAGCAAACCTGCCAAGCGGTCGCGGTCGGTGCTTCCGCCTGTGGTTGTGGGGTCTGCACGTGGTTGAACTTGATCCGACGGATTTTCGGAAAGTCCGCCGCCTTGATGTCCTCGTCGGCGCCGAGACAGCCACCCAATCCCATTTCCATGTTGGATTGTCCCGAGCACACCCAGATGTCGCCGATGATGATGTTCTTCAACGACAGCGTGTTTTTGCCCTTGATCGCTAGCTCCAGATTGTCGCCCACCTCCACGGCGGGAAGTTCTGCCATCCACTTGCCCTCGGCACTGGTCGTCGCCTTCGCCGATTTTTTGCCCAAGACGACGCTGACCTCTTCACCCGCTTCCGCTGTTCCCCAAACGCGGATCGGTTGCTTGCGTTGAAACATCATGTTGTCGGTGAATACTTTTGCCAACGTCACATCGGCGGCGGCCGGCAAGACGCAGGCCATGATGGCAGTGAGAGTGAATGCAATGGGGTGACGCTGAGCGTATGACTGGGATTTCATGATGGTGCTATGGTGTGATGGATCGGAAAATCGCAGCCCAAAACATTTGCCGGGCTGGATTTGTCGCATACGGCAGGTCAACCCGGCTTATTACAACAGGGGAGCAATATTTCGCGCCGTCCGACAGTTGTTCGCCCAACTTGCGCCAAGATTCAAAAAAAAACGCACCCGCCGCAGGAACGACGGATGCATGAGACGAATGACCCTGTCTGTCGGAAAATTATTTGGCAGTGAGCACAACATCGTCGATGTACCAACCGGCAAACCCACCACCAGCGTAGGCCGGGTCAGTTGTTTCATCAAAACTATCTGTGCTCATGAGAAACTCGATCTTGATCGGAGTGGAAAAAGCGATGACCGGCAGGCGTTTCGAAAAACTTTCCCAATCGACAGAGTTCCCCTCCACTCCACCCACCAAAGCGCCCGAGCTGTTCCTGTTGCCGACCACGGTTGCCAAAAGCGCGTCATCACTCGCTCTGAGAATGCGAATGGCACCAAAGTCCTGGTCGCCAGTGGAATTCTCGATTTTCTTGAATTCCTTGAATGAAAGGGTCGCGGAACACTTGGTGGTCAGGTCAATCGAGGGCGTGCGCAAATAGATCAAGGACGAGGTGCCATAATTATCGCTGATGTTGGTGCCATAGCAGTTGGCGCCACTGAATGCGGCGCTCGGGCCAACGTTGCTTGGCGAGCCAAGCTCCCAGGTGGTATCGTGAGGAAGAAAGTCCGATGGGTCATACCCGCTGTCCCAGCCGGTGACGACACCGTCAAAATTTTCCGATAAAACCGCGGTTTCGGGAACAACCGATTCCTCGACAAGATAAAATCTCCGCGGATCAGCTGGTTGCGCGATCGATAGCGCATTGATCGGAGGGGCGGCGGCGATGTTCGCCTGCACAACCGGCCAGGATGCGACGGGAGTGACCAGATCCGTGCTGCTCTTGAGGTTGTAGTTCATTAGATTGCGGCTGTTCCAGGCAAAATCCAGATTCGGAGAATTGCGCGCGATTGTCAGGTTGAAGGGCTGACCAACCACATCCATAAAAGTGGTCCCGATGCGGATTTCATCACCGAACATCTTGCCCCCGGCAATCGAGACAGTATCGAAAAGCGATTGATCCAAGTCGGGCTTGTAAACGGTAGCCATGAAAGGGCTGCCGCTGCCAGGGTAAGACAAGATTGTAGCTGGCCAGTTGGCCGAGGAAAGCAGCGGTTGTGCGGCGATCCTGGCATCAAAGGCCGCCTCGGTGAGCGTGCTGTCGTTTGAAAGGAACTGGACCACCGAGATCACATCGGGTGTGCCGTTTGGCTGCCACTCGATTTTGCCAACGATGATGTGCGGAACGCCGTTGTTGAGGTCCTGCAACATTGTTTGATCGCCATTGAAGCCGTTGACTTGCAAGATTTGCCCCTGGTCGTAATAGGGTGCCGTGAGATAGTGAACGCCGCCCGACGCTCCTGTCACCACACCTTGCACGTCGTAGTTGGAGCCGCCTGAAATGCTTCCGGGGGTCAAAGGAGCCCCGTCCCAGAACTGTGGATAGATTTTGCGCGCGTTGCGTTCCGATGATCCCAAACCGCCGCCACCGCCGATCGCTTCGCCCGTCGAGGAGGATCCGCGGTCTTCCAGCAAAGGACCTTTGCCAATGGCAAGCTTCGCGCCTGCCGGGTTGGGATTGCCCGAGCGGACATAGACAAAACTGAACCATGTCGTCGTGCCGTTTTTGAACGTTGCCGTCACCGCCGGATGAAGCGGACGGGAAATGATCATGTGGTCCGAGGTATTGGTGCCATTAGGGCCGAAATACCCCCCCGAGGTGGGCAGGTTCGCGCAGGTGCCGTTGTATGTCAGCGGGGTCACAGGCGACGTAGCGAAATTCGTGCCCGGTGCCGCTCCCTGGGCGTATACCGTGATATACCTTCCTGTACCGTTCTCAAATGCATTCCACGAACTGCCGGTGGCGAAGCCCATTCCCCCGGTTTTTCCCTGGAGTCTGAAGCCGTTCAAGGTGGGCCCCGATGCGACGCCGGTGGTGGTGGCTGTATCAAATCCCTCGTAAACCAACAAGGTGGCTTGGGCGGAATTTCCGGTGATGAAAGCCAGAGCCGTCAGTGCGGCGAAGGCATTTTTCGCTTGGTTGTTTGTTTTCATTATGGATTTTTATGGTGATGGAACAGATGACTTTAGACTGCGGAAAACCCAGAAGCATCCGATTCTTGATGGTTGAAACGATGCAGAACGAAGGGAATTTACCCATGTATCGTACAGAGTCAACTTTTTTCTATGGAAGATGATTTTTTTGCACGGGTCTAGGCGTTCGCGTGCACGCGTCCTACGACCAGCCATTTCACTTGGCAAGCAATGATTTCATTGTCTTGCCAAAAGCATCCCCGAGCAGGAAATAGGTTTCGGCATTTTTGAACTCGTGGTACCCTTCCCCCGTCGGCGACTCCTTTTCCGTGCGCACGAAGTCATGGGTTTCGCAAAACTTCACCGTGGCGGAAAATTCCGGCTTTTGAGCCACTGCTTGCTGCGCCTTGCGGATCGTCACCGCAGCCGCTTCCTTGCAATCGGCTCCCCAGGGTCCCGTAAACTCACCAATCACCACTGGAAGTTTCGGAGACTTCAAATCCTTGCGCACGTCATTGATCAAGTTGGTCAGATTTTTTTCGTATTCGGGCGTGCCTTTGTCGGGACTGCAAAAATCGTTCCAACCATGCCACCAGACAAAACCGACGATTTCGTATCCAGCGCCCTTGTATTCGGGAAATTGCGATTTCAAGTTACCCAGCACCTTGTTCACCGTGCCGATCATTTCGGTGTAAAACGGTCCGACCGTGCCTCCCGAACTGGGGGGACGGAAGTCCTTGTACAAATCCCGACCACCCCAAGCGGTTTTGATGATCAGCACCTGATCGTCGTACAAATCCCCCATCAAATGGCCGAACTGCATTTCCGGACCGAACCATTCCCGGCTGCCGAGGTTCCAGCCGTAGCCGAATTCGAGAATGCCGTGGCGGTTGCCGAATTCGTTGACATCCCAAACCCAGACATCGTCGCGCTTTTCATTCCATTCGCCTTTTTTGTCGACCCAGTTTTTCAGCATCGGCGCCTTGGCGGGATCCTTGAGCATCGAGATCAAGGTGCCGGGTTTTTCTTTGCCGGATTCATCCTTCATCGTCACCGAACCCTGGCCCTGCATGTTCGACTGTCCCGCCAGCAGAAAAACCTTGAGCGGACCTTTGCCGACCTTGTTGCGGGCAAAGGCGGAGGTTCCGGGCTCGGCCAGGGCCGGAGAAACCAGCAAGCCGGTACAGGAACCGAATGCGACAAATAAGAGAAAATGTTTCATCGACAAGGAAATACTGACTGACCTGTCATCATATTTCACTATGCCGCAGCGATCATTGTGCCGGTTTGCCGTTCTCATCGAAGTGTTGCACATCGACAACCTTGCCCGCGCTGTCGGCATACGTTTTGGTGGCAACTGTGGACAGATCGGGATGATAGGTGATTTTCATGGTCCGAAAGCCCAACTTCGCAGCCTCCTTGCCGTCGGGACCGGAAAACGTCAGCAGTTCACGACGACCTTTGTCGTCATAGACCGATTCCATCTTGTGGAAGCCGTTGACATTGTTGATCGGTTCGCCGGAGACCCCGAACCAGGATTCGGACGTGTCAAAATCACCGTCATAGTGCGTGACCTGCTTGTGATATTCACCGTTCCAGAGAACCGGTCCGCCGCGAATGCCGAAGTAGGCAACGGAGACGAGATGACCAGCTTCATCGAAGACATTGACAAACCGGTGGTTGCCCTCCGGATGGGCGATGGGCTTGAGGTCGGTGTCGGAAAAATCCTTTTATAACATTTTTTCATCGTATTTGGCCACCCAACAGTGCATGCCGCATTCGATTCCCACGGGTTTATCTTCCACATCGAAAAACGACCGCGACGTTTCATTGCCGGCATCGTCTAAGGTGCATGCCTTGCGGCGAAACCCTCCGGTTCCCAGCGCGGGCTTCAGGCTCGCATCAAAGAATCGCCGCGAAATTTCCCGACCTCTTTCATCATACTCCGATGACCAGCGGGCGATCTTGTCATTGAGTTCCACCGGTTTGCCATCGGTATCCAGCCAGGTGCGTTCGATCTCACGGTTTTTATCATCGAACTTCGAAACATACCCGTGATTGCCGGCGATGTGAATCGAAGGGTTGCCCTTGCGATCCAGGTAATCGGTAGGTCTCCAGTTTGGCATGAAGCTTTTTGACAAACTCAGCATCTTTAGAGGAATAGGAAATGAACGCCCAATAACTCTGCCCTGCCATGCAGGGACTCTGGCAGTGCCGCGTCGTATTGGAAAAATGGAATCCGCCACAATGCCGACACCGGCTCCTGCATTTTACAAAAAGTCGTATCTTCCATTTGACACGGGAAATCTTCTCGCCATGATGCCCATCATGTTGCGCAAATTATTGCTAATGCTGCTATTTCCCGCGCTTGCCTGCTGTGAGCCCGCCAAAGATATGACCGAACAAAAACTGCCCGCTCCAAAACCCAAAGTGCCCGAGGGCGCGGAAGTCATCACGCTCGGCGCCGGCTGTTTTTGGTGCATCGAAGCCGCCTACAAACAACTCGGCGGTGTTTATTCCGCCACATCCGGATACATGGGAGGAACCGTCGCCAGTCCGAATTATGAACAGATCTGCACGGGCACCACCGGGCACGCCGAGGTCGTGCAGGTGGTCTTTGATCCGAAAAAAATCTCTGCGGAGAAAATCATCGCCTGGTTCTGGGATCTTCACGACCCGACAACCCTGAATCGCCAGGGCAACGATGAGGGAACCCAATACCGCTCGGCGATTTTCTATCATAACGATGCCCAGAAATCCGTGGCCGAGGCTTCAAAAAAAGCCGCGCAAGCCAATTTCAAGGACCCCATCGTGACTGAGATCACCAAGGCATCGACGTTTTATCCTGCTGAAAATTATCACCAGGATTACTACGAGCAGAACAAATCCAAGAATCCCTATTGCAAGTACATCATCGAACCGAAATTGAAAAAACTGAAGCTCGATCACTGACTTTTTCTGCTGCTTCGCCGCGCCGCCAAAGGAATTGTCGTTGCCAGCCGATCCGAGTTACTTTTTTTGTGTTTTTGATTGGAGACCGGAACTAATCAGGCTTTGTCGTTCGCAGCGGCGAGTAGAATGGTCGCAAATGGGCGTTCGGAATACATGACAGCAAGAAAGGGCGTGAGCTTTTGCGGAAGATTGGTGTGGTTTACGACCTGCCAAAGACCAACATCATTGACAAAACCCAAGGCGAAAAAGTCGACAACACCAACGGCTGGTAACTTTTCAATTGGAATTCGGGCTTTCCTCCCCGCTGTGGATGACCGGCACGTCCGCCCGACCGGGAATCAAGTCCTGCCTGACATTCAGGCCTTGCTTCCCTGCGTGCGCACAGCTACGTTCGGCAAACCAAGATCACCAGCCGTCATGCCGTCAGCAGCCATCACTGAGCACATGCCCTCCAGAGCGGTAGACGTGTTTGACCTGTTACACGACTACTCGCGGCGACTTGAGTGGGATACTTTGCTGCGAGAGGCACGTTTTACTCGCGGCAACACTGCGGCGGGAATTGGAGCAACGACATTGTGCGTAGGGAAGCCACTTTTCGGTATCATTGGCATAGAGACCTCCTATTTGACTTTCAACCGTGGCGTCATCGCGGCTGTCGACATGATCAACCATCCTCCGTTTTTCGAGACTTTTGCAGCCAGCATTCGTCACAAGGACACGGGCGATGGCTCATCTGTCACCTACCGCTTCAACTTTAGGGCACGCCCTCGCTTGCTGCGTTGGTTGTTGGAGCCCATCATGCTTGTTGTGCTTCGGCATGAGACGCGGCAGCGTTTGAGAGCACTGTCCAGATTCCTGGCAGCCACGCCGAAATGACCAAGCCACACCACGACTCTAAAGTAAGATCATTCCATAAATTACACACCAAATATGAATAACACACCAAAGTGCCTCAAGTGCAGCGGCGAGATGAAAGAAGGTTTTGTGGTTGATCAGACATACGACCAGATTTCCATCGAAGCGTGGGTAGAAAGCCCTCCTGAAAAAACAATCTTTGGCAGTCCGAAGGTTCTAGATCGGGAAAACTCGTAAAATTCGGACATTCTATTGCCAGTTCTGTGGGTTCCTTGAGAGCTACGCGTTCGTATAATGAGTGCATGAGGTCCAAGCGGTCGGGTTCAGACGGCACCGGATTGCGACTGCATGCTGCGACTGATTCAGAAGTCCGCCGCGCACGACCGAATTCGGATCGAACTTGTGACCGTCAGCAGCTAACGAGAAAAACTGCGGAAAAATCATGGCGGCAGAATCGACATATCGCCCGACCGCCGACAATCATGCCCTTGCCAATCGTCCGGTTTTCTGAATAGATTTGCGGAACGCAATTCTATGTCATCGCCCACACTGTTGATCCTCGCCGCCGGAATGGGTTCCCGTTACGGAGGGCTGAAGCAAATGGATCCGATGGGTCCCCATGGCGAAACCGTGCTTGATTACTCGGTCTACGATGCCATTCGCGCTGGATTCCAAAGGGTGGTCTTCATCATTCGCCGGGATTTTGCCGAGGCGTTCCAGTCCGGCATCGGTGCCCGTTTTGCGGGAAAAATCGAGGTCGATTATGCCTATCAAGCCCTCGACGACCTGCCAGCCGGGTTTTCCGTGCCGGAGGGTCGCAGCAAACCCTGGGGCACCAGTCACGCGATCCGCGCGGCCCGTGATCTGATCAGCGGCCCCTTTGCCGTGATCAATGCCGATGACTTCTATGGTCGGGATTCCTACGAGCGCGCTGCCCGATTCTTGCAATCCCCGCCCGCACGTAATGGCAAGGAGCACTACGCGATGGTCGGCTATCAGCTTGAAAATACGCTGTCGGACCACGGCGATGTCAACCGCGGCATCTGCCAGAGCGATGCGGACGGTTATCTTACCGGGGTGGAAGAGGTGCTGAAAATCCAGCGCGCCGACGATGGCACGGTGCGTGGCAACTACCTCGACGGCTCGCGCAGGGAGGTTCCGACCGGTTCGATTGTCTCGATGAACTTCTGGGGCTTCAGTGCCGGGTTTATTCCACAACTCGAGGACCACTTCACCCGCTTTCTTCAACAACACGGCCAAGAGGAAAAATCGGAGTGCTACATTCCGACTGTCGTCGATGAAGTCATACACAATGGCCTGGCCGACTGCGCGGTATTGCCGACCAGCAGTTCATGGTTCGGAGTCACTTATCCGGAGGACAAAGCACACGTCGTCGCCAACATCCGCGCCTTGATCGAAGCCGGCGAATATCCCACCATGATCTAAGCGGCATGCACGATTTATCCGTCATCTCCGGGTTGTTCGACATGCGCGCCGATTTCGTGCACGCCCATCCCTATGGTTCCGGACACATCAACGATACCTACTGCGCCTGGTATGATGCCGCCGGTCAGCGGATTCGCTACATCCACCAACGCATCAACCACCAGGTGTTCGCGAACCCGGTTGCGCTGATGGAAAACGTCGCGCGGGTGACCAGTCACGCGCTGCACTTGCTGCGCGAGCAGGGCCATCCCGAAGCCCATCGGCGCACTCTCACCTGCATTCCCGCCCGAGATGGAAAACCGTATGCCCACGATGCCGACGGCAATGTCTGGCGCACCTATCCCTTCATCGAAAGGGCGCGGGGCCATGATGTACTTGAATCCCCCGCCCAGGCCTATCAGGCGGCACTGGCTTTCGGTGGGTTCCAGAAACTCGCCGCCGGGCTGCCGGGCGCACGTCTGCACGAAACCATTGCGAACTTTCACCATACCCGAAAGCGCTATGAAGCACTGATGCGCGCGGTGGAAATCGACAACCATGGTCGAGCCGGGGAGGTCGGCGAGGAAATCGATTTTGTCAGATCCCGTGAGGCCGATTGTTCGATCCTTGTCGATCAAATCGCAGCCGGAGAAATTCCCGAGCGGGTCACCCACAACGACACGAAACTGAACAACGTGCTGCTCGACGATGTCACGGCTGAGGGCGTTTGCGTGATCGACCTCGACACAACGATGCCCGGCTGCGCGCTTTATGATTTCGGCGACATGGTGCGCAGTGCCGTGCCGAAACTGGCTGAAGATGCAACCGATCTTGAATCGATGGATCTGCGGTTCGACATGTTCCGCGCCCTGCTTTCGGGCTTCACCCGATCGGCGGACTTCCTCAATCAGGCGGAGAAAAACCATCTCGCCTGTGCGGGAAAGCTGCTGACACTCGAGTGCGGAATTCGATTTCTCACCGACTACATCAACGGCGACGTCTATTTCAAAATCAAGCGACCAAGTCAAAACATCGACCGCTGCCGCAACCAATTCGCCGCGGTAAAAGTCATGGAAAACCGGATGTCCGAACTCGAAGACATAGTCGAATCCTGCCTGCAGGAAAACAAACAGCTGTCATGAAAATTCTCATCACCGGAGGTTCGGGGTTCATCGGTTCGCATATCGCCGAACACTTTCAATCGAGCGCGGATGAAATCCGGGTGTTGGACAACTACCGCACGGGTTATGCGAAAAATCTTGCCGGACTTTCGGTAAAAATGCTTGAGGGGTCGATCACCGACCGCGGATTGGTCAGACGCGCGGTGCAGGGAGTCGATGTCATTTTCCACATGGCCGCCTTGGTCAGCGTGCCTGAGTCGATGGATCGTCCCGCCGAGTGCGTGGACATCAATGTGCTTGGACTGCTCAATGTATTGGAGGAAGCGGCGGAGGCGGGAGTGAAAAAGCTGGTCTTTGCCTCCTCCGCTGCGGTGTATGGCGACAATCCGACCGTGCCGAAATGCGAGACCATGCGGCCCGAACCACGCAGCCCCTATGCGATCACCAAGCTCGACGGCGAATACTATCTGGATATGTTCCAGCGCAGCGGTCGCCTGCAAACCGCGTCGATCCGCTTCTTCAACGTCTTCGGTCCCCGTCAGGACCCACAAGGTGCTTACGCCGCAGCAGTGCCGATTTTCCTCATGAAAGCATTGAAAAACGAGGACATCACCATCTTCGGCGATGGCGGGGCGACCCGCGATTTCATCTACGTCAAAGACATCGTCGGCGCACTGGTTTATGCCGCGCAAAACGATCTGCATGGAGTGTTCAATGCCGGTTATGGCGGACAAATCACCATCAATGAACTCGCCGAAACCATCATCGGCCTCACGGGATCGCGCTCGAAAATCATTCATCTCCCCGAACGCGCGGGCGATGTCAGGCATTCGCGCGCCAGTTCCGACAAACTGCGCGCCGCGGGATGGGTCCCGCAATTCTCGTTGACCGAAGGATTGGACAAAACGGTGGAATTTTTCCGCAAAGTCTGAAGTTATTTTCATCGCATGCACTCAAAGCCGGTCATCCTCGCTGTTCTATTCGCAACATGGCCGGTCGATGCCGCGGAAAAAAGTGCACCGACAATCGTGAGGAATGTCATCGAACTGCGGGCCGCGCTCGCAGGTCTGAAGGACGGCGCGACGCTCAAAATCGGCCCGGGCGACTATCCGGGCGGCCATTACATCGAGCGGACCGCCGATCTAACGATTGAGGCGCTCGACCCGGAACAGCCACCACATTTCAAGGGCTCCGCCAACGCCTGGCATTTCGCCCGCTGCCCCAATCTGACATTGCGGAACCTCCGCGTGAGCGGGCAAACGGACAACGGCCTCAATATCGATGACGGCGGCGAACTAACAAAACCCGTCGGCGGCATCACGATTGAGAACATCGCGGTCAGCGACATTGGTCCGACGGGCAATCACGACGGCGTCAAATGTTCGGGCCTTGATGAACTGGTCATTCGCAATTGCCGGATCACCGGCTGGGGTGGCCAGGGTATCGACATGGTTGGTTGCCACAAAGTGACGATCCGTGCTTGCACATTTACGGGCAAAGCAGGGTTCAGCGCGAGTGCTGGCATTCAGCTGAAAGGAGGGACAGCGGATGTCAGCGTGGAAAAATGCCATTTCAAAAGCGCGGGCGAGCGCCCCCTGAACATCGGCGGCTCCACCGGTCTCGCCTACTTCCGACCTCAAGGTGCCAAATTCGAAGCTGCGCGAATCAGCGTGCGCGACAACGTGATCGAAGCCAGCCCCTGTGCCGCCGCCTTCGTCGGAGTCGATGGCGCGGAGTTCACCGGCAACACGATTCTGTTCCCGGAGAAATGGATTTTCCGCATCCTGCAGGAGACCGTGGAACCAGGTTTCGTGCCGTGCCGTAACGTGCTCATTTCATCGAACCGCATCGTGTTCCTACGGTCGCAAGTGCAGGTTGAAATCAACATCGGTCCGAACACCGCGGCGAACAGTTTCCGCTTCGCGCAAAACCAGTGGTTTGCGGAAGACCGCCCGCAGGAATCACGTCCGACCCTGCCGAGCGCGGAAAAAGACGGCATCCATGTCCGCGATCCGCACTAGAGGAAAGTCGATTATTTTTTCGCTGCCACAGGCTTGAGGCTGATAGGATCGATCATGATGTTGGGATCAGCCTTGTCGCCCGGCAGTTCTTTTTCATGTTCCTTCAGTTCCTCCGCCGTGACAGCTGAACCTGCCTTGGCCCGTTTGGCGCTGATGTCCACAGCTGCTTTCGCCATCTCTGGAGTGATGACATCGCCAACCGAATTGCCGAAGCTATTACGGACAAAAGTCAGGAGAAATGCCAGATCCTGCGGACTCATCCCCCCACCCTGCGCAGGCATAACACCGGCACCGAAGACCTTGCCGGTACTTGTTGGCCCCTGGAGACCGTTGATGACAACCTGGGCAAACCGTTCACTCGGTCCCGTCGCCCAGGAGGAGCCAGCGAGCGAAGGATAGTTCACGCCGTCGCCTTTCCCATCCGCGCCGTGGCAACCGTTGCATTTCGCACTGTAGAGAGCCTGGCCTTTTTTCACATACACCGCAAGCATCGGCTTGGGCGGCAGTGCGACTTCATCAGCCATGCCGGGAGGTTTGCCTCGAACATAGTCCGGCTTGATCGTTGTGCCGTAACGGAACAATGTGCCCTCGCTGTTGCCCAACACCGAACCGGCGATGATCAGCATCACCGCACAGAGAGCGAACGTCGCGATCGACAAAGGTTCGCCGCCCGTGCCCGGATTGCGGTTTTCCCGGGCTGCCGCCGACGTGACCGCAGCGGAACTGTGCGCGAAGGAGACATTGATCGAGTCGTCCAAATCCGGGCGACTGTCATTGCTGGTTGAAGTATTTTGTGACATTGGGATGAAGGAATGGAAGTGGCGGAAAAACGACTTATTTCTCGGCGGGTTTCGGCGGGGCGTGATTCATTGACGCGGGAAGCGCATCGTTCTTTTTCATCGACTGCAGATAGCTGACCAGCGCACGTGCCTCGGGCTTGGGCCGTGGTTGCGAATCCTTGGACTTGTTCGATTCAAAAAGGAAACGGAACGACGGGCAGGTGGACCAGCGCATGTGCAGTTGTTTGCGGGGGTTGTAGAGATGATCGTAGAACAGGGCATCCGGAGTGACCTTCATCGAATCGTTCCAGGCAGTGCCCAGCGACTCCTTCTTCGCAGCGTTGATATCCAGGCATTCTTTTTCGAAACGGCTGCCGACGTTGGAAAGATCCGGACCGATTCGCATAGTGCCAATCTGTGCAAACGACTCGCCCTGATAATCGAAGACATTGGTTTCCCTGCGGGTGTCGCCCCGATCAGGATCCGTTTTGAAGCCACCCCAGCCATCGCGGTGAAGATCATTGCCGGCATAGGTGGGTCGAACCACCTGGGTATGGCAGACGTAACAACCGTTCTGTGCATAAACCTTGGCGCCATTGACGATCTGGCCGGTGCGTTTCGGGAAATACACCCCGGTTTTACCGTCCAATGCCTCATTGTAGGGAACCGGTTGGATGTCGCGCGTTTTGTAAAAGGGAAGAACTACGGCAAACAGCCAGGCCGTGCCGAAGCTGGCAATCATACCAAGAGTGAAAGTGCGGAGTGTCATGGCGAAAAGATGGGCAGTGGATTTCCGTGTTGTTCAATGGGCGATTACCGAGCCGGGACCGGCATTGTCGATGTCACCTTCCGGACCGTGCGGGTTTTCGACGTGGGCGTGACCCAGCAACGTGGGATGCGACGAGCGGCGGCCTAGGCGCATCCACATCAGCAAGAGGTGCAGGAAGAAAAACACATTCGATAAAAGCACGAAGCACCAGGCGATCAGCGTGGCCATTTGATAAGGGTAGGCGCGCTCGACGGCATTGGCCCAGGAAAACTGGAACTCCTCCTGACCCTGGCCGTGCAGCAGGCCACCGAGCACCGAAAGCACCGCGACGGTGATCACGCCGTACATTGAAAACAGGAAGTGCAGTTTTATGAAGCGTTTGGAAAGCCATTCGCGCCGGGTAACCCGCGGCACGATGAAATAAATCGCACCGAACATCAAGAAACTAAAGCAGCCATAGATCGCAAGAATATCCATTCCGTATGAAGTGATGCTGAACTGGGTCAGTTGGAGCGTGGAACCGGGCCAGTTGATCAACGCACCGGTGATGCCCAGCAGGAACATGCACACCACGCCGCCAGCCGCGAAGCGCAGCGAGGGACTGGACGCAAACTTCGCGGGGGCGGCAATCACCGTGCGCATCGTACTGATCGCGATTGCCACCGTCGGAATGCCGATCAAAACAGTGGCCGCGGCTCCCATGTAGGGAAGGAAAAACGGCACGGGCGCACCAGCCAGTTTTTGCATGCCGGCCCATGGAGCGATGATCGCAAGGGTCCAGAAGCCGATCACCGAGAGCGAATAGCTGTAAACCGGTTTGCCGGTGATCTTGGGAGCAAGATAATACGCAGCGGCGGCAGCAGTGGGAAGGAAGAACAAATAAACAAGCCCCGAGCGGAACCAGGCGGCCACGGCAGCCGACATCAGCGCGTTGCCGCCGACGCAGAAAATCAATACGAACGCGGTGATCATGATCCACGGGAACCAGATCATTGCACCGACCGCATACCATTGCGAGACATAGACCTGACCGGGCACGCGGATGCGGAACTGAATCATCGTCCACACCGCAATCATGGCATACGCTGCCAGCAGGGCGGGCCAGACCATGGTCGGAAATTCCATCCACGGCACTCCCGTGCCAAAGCCCGCTAGAATCGCGATCAAACCGATCAAAATGACCAGATTCCATGCATGTCCCGCAGTGAGAATGATGCCCGGTGCGCGGTTTTCCTGACGGGTCAATCGCGCGATCAACCAGATCAACACTCCAAAGGCCGCCTGACAACCCCAACCGTAAACCAGAGCCGACATATGGGCCGCAAATACCCGGCCTTGTGTGAACCACGCACAATCACCCATGAATTCGGGGGCCACCATTTTGGCGGTGGCAATAACGCCAAGGATCAGCGACACGGCAAGCCACGCCGCGCCACTGGTGAAAAAGAACATCACCGGATGGCGAAGCGAACGGTCGATCGCCGTGCGCAGAATGGCATCCTGTTCCGCTGTTTGATTGGTTTCTTGTGACATCGTAGAGTAAATTTCCTGTTCGAGAATTATTGCGGAGCTTTCAAATCAGCAGCCTGCAGCGCCGGCAGACCCACCTCGCCACGGAACGCCTTGACTTGATCGGGCGTGACCGCCGAGGCCTTGTTGCCCCACGAGTTGCGTACGTAAGTAAGCACCGCCGCGATTTTTTCATCCGTCAAATAGGCAGCCGCCACCATCGGCGCTGGCAGGTTGTAATCCACCCCTTTCACTTTGATCGGGCCGCCGAGTCCACGCAGCACGATGCGGATCGGATTTTCCACCGGTCCCACGACCCACTCGGAACCAGCCAAAGGAGGTGCCAATCCTGGGACTCCCGTGCCTTCCGGACCATGACAGGCTTGGCAGAGTGCGAATTCGACTTTACCCGCCGCCATCACCGCAGGATCGATCGGAGCGTTGGCATCATTTTCCGCAATCACCACCGGTGCGGCCGATGCGGCTTTTTTCTCCAACTCCGCAGCGGCGGCTGAACCCGGCACCACCTGTTCGGGGCGCTCCACGGCGGCAGGTTTGGCCGACGAAAGCATTCCACCGACGTGAGCAAAAACATCGGCAGGCGGCACTTGAACGACCTTGCCTTCTTCCACCGACTTGTAGGCGAAATTCGCATCCTGCGCCGCCTCGACCTTTTGACGGTTGGCGTAGCGATCCACGGCCACCACGTCTTCGAGCGATGAAGGTTTCTTGTCGTTGAAAAGAGCGATGACGGCAAGCAGTGCGCCGAAAAGTCCGAAGACGGCCAGCGCCCAGAAAAAGGCCTTGAAGCGAACGAACGGGTTGTCTTGTGACGGGTCCATAATGGGAAAAGTGGAATGTTGGATCAGTTGGAAAGATTCGCCGACTCGAGAATGCGCGGGTCGCGGTGAGGATACAAAGCATGCTGGCCGAGGGCGCGCAGCAGGAAGAACAGGAATCCCGAGCCGATGGTGACAAAGGCCAGCACGTCACCGAGCCAGGCACCGGGGATGGCAACGCTGATCTCGCCGAAAATCTTGTGATCGATGTTCCCCAGCGAAATCCCGCGCTCGGGGATCACGATCAGATACATGTCGAGGATATGCACCGCCAGCATGTAAGCGGCCACGCAGCTCAACAACACCGGCTTTGTCTTCAGCCATTGTTGCAGCAGCACCACGAAGGGCAGGACGAAATGCAGGATCACCAACGCGATGCTGGCCACGTTCCAGTTGCCGGTGTTGCGAATCAGGAAGTAGCGCGTTTCCTCGGTGATGTTGGCATACCAGATCAGGAAGAACTGCGAGAATGTCACGTACGCCCAGAACACCGTGAAGGCGAAAAGCAGCTTGCCCATGATGTGGAAGTGCTCGGGAGTCACCACATTCTTCAAGTAACCGGCGCGACGCAACAGGGTGGTGGTGATGATGATCACCGCCATCGAATTGATCGCGCACCCGGCGAAAATGTAAACGCCATACATCGTCGAAAACCAGGTGTAGTCCATGCCGACCAGCCAATCATAAGCGGCGAAGGTCACGGTCAGCGCCAGAACCGGCAGGAAGGCGGCCGAGGCCCGGCGGGCTTTGAACAAATTGGCCGTACCCGGTTTTTCATCGGTGTCCTGATCGGTCGAAAGCTTGCGCAGCCGGTTGATCGCATAACCGAGGCCGACGAAAATCAGGATCGCGCGGGCATACCAAAACGGCAGGTTCATGAACCATTGTTTCTCGAACAACAGGTGGTTGACGTGATGAAGCGCGTCCATTTTCGAACCCTGGGCGACCGTGTGACCGGTGAAAATAAAGCGGAAGCCGTTGAGCACCCAGTTCAGGCATCCCGACAGCCACTCGCCGACCATCGTGCCGATGCCGATGTTCTCATGGCTGATCACGCCGCGGTGGATGTTCATCCATTCATACAAATACCCCTGCACCTTCGGGCACAGCAAGGGGATTGCGAAAATGCTCATCCACGGGAAGACCGAACCGACATTCTCCATGATCCGTCGAACGCTGGTTCCCCAGCCGCTGTTGGAAACATTGTGCAGGAGCGTCCAGAAACAACCACCCAGTGC
This sequence comes from Akkermansia muciniphila, assembly GCA_945860285.1. Taxonomy (GTDB): domain Bacteria; phylum Verrucomicrobiota; class Verrucomicrobiia; order Verrucomicrobiales; family Akkermansiaceae; genus UBA956. The sequence continues at coordinate 28,454 of CAMAQB010000025.1, forward strand.
CAGGGTGAAGAAATAAAACAAGGCGAAAACCCATGAGTAGGCGAACGATCCCTGTTGTTTTTCAGCGGAGAAAAAGAGAAAATAAACGCTCAGCAAACCACCAATAAGCATGACCGCGAGCGCGATCGTTTTCACCTTGGAAATTTTCGAGCCTTCGAGGTGCTCGCCGTTTGCCGGAATGTCGTGGGATGTGACGTGATGTGCCATCGTGCTGTTGGGAAAATGTTAGGAAGTTATTTGCCGGCCGCCGGGACCTGTGCCGCTTTGCCTTTTTCGTAGGCATCCTTCACCGCATCGTATGGAGCCTTGCGGGCCACCTGCATGGCGCGGATGTAGGAAATGATCGCCCAGCGGTCGCGGACGGGAATGTTGTAACCATACCCCGACATGTTGCCCTTGCCTTTCGTGATGGTTTCGAACATCCGACCGTCGGGATACTTGTCGGCGTCGAACGTAATCAGGTTGGCGATCCCTGGAACTCCGTAGAGCGAAGTCATGCCTCCGCCGTCGCCCGAGCGACCGTGGCAGATGGCGCAATAAATGTTGTAGCGCTCCTGACCGCGTTTCAGCAGTTCGATGGAATTTTCCGGCGTCAAAGACAGTTCCTCGGGCATGCCGTTGCCGAAGTAATCGCCGATGTGACCGGTGTAGTAGTAGCCGGTGACGCCGGAAAATTCATACTCCGGAATGCCGCCGAGCGAGTTGGTGCCGTCTTTCTGGAATCCAAGCGGCGTGGTGTTGGCGACAGGTTGACGGGCACCCTGGCCGTTCGCGAAAAAGGCCTCCTGTTTTTGCGCTTTCAGCACGTCCTGGTCATCCATGTCGGGAAACACCCGGATCGGCGGCTCGCTGAAGCTGTGACCGCGGTATTTGAACACGCCGACGACCGAAATGGCAATGATCGCGTAGAATAGGAAAAAGTATTTCATGCTAAAATGATGGATGGCTCAGGCTGGTTCCTCCTCGATGAGTTCAATGCTCGCACCGCCGATTTCGCTGAGGAAATCCCTGGTGCCATTCGCGGAAAATTTCGGGTCGCGCGCTTCCAGGGCGATGAAAAATCCATCGTCGGTGGTGCGGTCGAACTGCTTGCTGTTGAACAACGGATGATTGAAGCGCGGCAGTTTCATCAATGCCAGCAATCCGAACAGGGTGGTGAAACCGGAGAACAGAATCGTCAGCTCGAACATGATCGGGAAATACGCCGGCAGGGTGAAGAAGTTGGTGGGCTTGCCCTGCACCACCGTCGGATAAATCACTACCTGGGTGGTGTAGGCCAGCAGGAAGGCGGTGATCGTTCCTGTCATGCCGCCGAAGAAAACAAAATATGGCAGCACCGAGCGCTTGACCCCCATCGCACCATCAAGGCCGTGAATCGGATAGGGCGAGTAGCAGTCCCATTTGGTGAATCCGGCGTCGCGCACTTTTTCCGCGGCCTTGAATAGGGCCGAAGCGCTCTTGAACTCGGCCAGGTATCCGTAAACTCTCTTGCGTGTTGTACTCACAGTGAAAAAATTGTTAGATGATTAGACGGTCGTCGCTTTGTCCGTGGTTTCCGGCAGTTCATACTGGTAGGCGGGGATTTTCACCGCGCCTGCGTCGGGATGCGCTTCGAGGTCCTCGAAATGCGGATCGGACTCGCGCAGCGCCCATTTCACTTCGGCAATGTTGATGCAGGGCAGGAATTTCAGGAACAACAGGAACAACATCAGGAACAGGCCGATGGTGCCGACAAACAGAATGATCTCAAACGGGCTGGCGGAGTAGTATTTCCAGTCGCCGGGCAACCACATCCGCGCCAGTGTGGTGCAGATGATCACGAAACGCTCGAACCACATGCCGACGTTCACGCACATCGAAACCGCCATGATCACCCAGAGGTTTTCGCGGCAGGCCTTGAACCAGAAGACCTGCGGGGAGAGCACGTTGCACGACATCATCGCCAGGTAGGCCCACCAATACGGACCGGTCATGCGATACTTGAATGCCTCCATTTCATAAATCGCGCCCGAGTAGTAGGCAACGAACAATTCCATCAAGTAGGCGTAACCGACGATCGTTCCCGTGAGCAGGATGATCTTCGCCATGTTCTCGATGTGTTTCATCGTGATCATGTCGTGCAGTCCGTAAATCGCCCGCGCCGGAATCATGATGGTCAACACCATCGCAAATCCGCCGAAGACGGCTCCGGCAACGAAATACGGCGGGAAAATGGTCGTGTGCCAACCGGGAACCACCGAAGTTGCGAAGTCGAACGACACCACCGAGTGCACCGAAAGCACCAGCGGAGTGGAGAGCGCCGCGAGCAGCAGATAGGCCATTTCGTAGTGGCTCCACTGGCGGTTGCCGCCGCGCCAGCCGAGCGCGAAGATTCCGTAAAGCACCTTGCGGATGCCGGGTTTGGCGCGATCGCGGATGGTCGCGAGGTCGGGCACCATGCCGAGGAACCAGAAAATCAGTGAAATGGTGAAGTAGGTCGAAACCGCAAACACGTCCCACAGCAGGGGCGACTTGAAGTTCTGCCAGATGCCGTTCGCATTCGGGATCGGAGCCAAGAACCAGGCCATCCAGACGCGGCCGACGTGGAAGGCCGGGAAAATTCCGGCGCAGACCACCGCGAAGATCGTCATCGCCTCGGCGGCGCGGTTGATCGAAGTCCGCCAGTTTTGTCGAGTCAGGAAAAGAATCGCCGAAATCAGCGTGCCCGCGTGACCGATGCCGATCCAGAACACGAAGTTGGTGATGTCCCATCCCCAGAACACCGTGTTGGTCATGCCCCAGACACCGACGCCGGTGGAAACCAGCAAAGTCAGACCGCCGCCGACACCGATCAGGGCGATCAGCGCGCAAGGAAGAAACAACAGCCACCACAACAGCGGTTGTTTGTTTTCCAGGACTCCGCAGACCCGTTCGGTGATCCAGCCGTAGGAACGACCGTTGAGAATCAATTTCTCGCGTTCCAACACCGGCAGTTTCGGGCCGTTTCGCGGTTCGTGAGCGGTTGTGCTAGCGTGTGCCATATGCAATGTGACTTGTGAGGATTCGTGAAGTGGAAAAAACTTATGCCATGTGGATGGTGGCGGTGCCAATGAACTCGGCATCGGGCATCTTCTCGTTCGGGTTTTTCACCCGGGCCATGTAGAGGGTGCGCGGGATGGTGCCGATGTAATGAAGGAGCTCGTAACTGCGTTCCAGTGATCGACCGCGCACGACGGCGGCGGAGCTTTCGTCCTTGAGGTTGCCGAAGCTGATCGCATCAGCCGGACAGGCTTCCTGGCAGGCGACCTTCACGCTGTCGACCGGTATCCGCAGGGTCTTCAGGGTGACCGGAACTTCGGGAGAGGTTTTTCCGGAAAGCAAAACGTCCTGCTTCTGGCCGCGTTTCTGACGGATTTTCGATTCCTTCAGGCGCTGCACGCAGTAGGTGCATTTTTCCATGATCCCGCGCATGCGCACCGTGACGTTCGGATTGCGCTGCAAATGCGGGGCCTCGCCGACCTGGGTTTTGCCGAGAGGTCCTTTGTAGAGATTGTGCGCGATCAGCGGGTTGCGCTTGTTGTAGTCGAAATAATTGAATCGACGCGCCTTATACGGGCAGTTGTTGGCGCAATAACGGGTGCCGATGCAGCGGTTGTAGGCCATTGCGTTCAGACCGTCCTCGGTGTGGATCGTGGCATTGACCGGGCAAACGGTCTCGCACGGGGCACTCTCGCACTGCACACAGGCGACCGGTTGCGGAACCATGGCGGGCGAGTCCTGATCGAAGGTGTTGTTCTTGTTCTGCGCGAAGTAGCGGTCCATGCGAATCCAGTGCATCGCACGGCCCATCGCAACCATTTTTTTGCCGACCACCGGAATGTTGTTTTCCGCTTGGCAGGCAACGAGGCAGGCGTTGCAGCCCATGCAGGAGGAAAGGTCGATGTTCATCGCCCACTGATGCAGTTCATCGCTTAAATGCGGCTTGGCTTTTCCTTTCGCATCGGGATCCCAGGTCGCGGATCCTTCTTGTTTGTAGAGGGAAATGTTTTCCGGCGCATGAGCATCGTTGCCTTGTTTGGCAACCGCATCATACTGATGTTCGAAATCGCCCTTCTCGCCGTCGATGGTGGAAATTTCCCGAGCCAGGGCCCGACCATACATCGAATGGTGTTCCTGAGTGAGAGCCACGGAATATCGTTTCTCCGTTTTAGAAACCACCGCGCCCTGGGCGAGATAGCTGGTGGCGAAAGTGCGCAAAGGGTAAATGTTAAAGCCGCGGTTCACCCCGACGAGACCGACATGGTTTTGGTTGAGAGGTCCGCGCTTGAGTTCATCCTCGGCATCGAATCCCTGCCCGTAACCGAGCGGCAGCACGATGGTGTTTTCCGACAGACCGAAGGCGATCAGCACGGGAATTTCCAGATCCTTGCCGTTGAGGGAAACTTTGATGATCGGCGCGCGTCGATTGCCGGCCTCGCCATCAACCGGACTGGCGGCGCGGGGGCTTTCGAGTTCGATCACCTGCTCGTAGATTCCCAAAGCCTTCGCGGTTTTCGGAGCCATCAGCGCGGCATTGTCCCAGGTCAATTTGGATATCGGATCGGGTGCTTCCTGCAACCAAGCGTTGTCAATCCATCGACCATCGTAAATCGATCCGTCGGTGCTGAAGATCACATCGAGACTCTGCTCGGACGCCTCCTGCAAGGATTCCGCCGCCACTGTAGCGGCAACGGGAACAACCAGGTCCTGTGAGGAACCCTCGACAAATCCTTCGCGCAACGCCTTTTTCCATCCGGCATCGTCGCCACCCACGGTGGCACGCACGGCGGCAAATGCAGCCGATTGCTCGCCGCAAACCAGCTTGGTGTCGGCATCGAGAAACGCACTGAGCAACTCCAGCTCGGAAACGCAATTGTCGTAGAGCGGAAGAATCATCGGCTGCACCAGCGTGTGAACCCCCTTGGCCGAACGGGCATCACTCCAGGATTCCAGATAGTGAGCGGCGGGAACGTGCCAGGTCGCGGCGTGGGCGGTGGCATCGGTGCGCATGCCGAGGTGGATGCTCGATTTCGTTTTGCCCAGGGCAGCGGAGAAATCCATGTCGGCGGGGGCATCAAACACCGGATTCGCGGGAGTGAGAAGAATGACGTGCTCGACCGCAGCAGAACCGATGTCCTTTTTCAGAGCGACCAGGTCCGCCATGTCGGCGTTGTCCGATTTCAAAGCGACGATTGTTTTGCCGAGATTGCCCAAGGCCTGGTTCATCGCATCGGCCAATGCCTTGAGAGCCGGAGAGGTGCGCGAGCCAGCGAGCACCAGCGAGCGACCTTTCGCCGCGATCAGGTCGGCAGCGCAGGCATCGATCCATTTGGTGATGCGTTCTTCTTCAAACGGTTTGTAGGAGGAGGCGGACGCGGCGGCGGGAGCGATTTTCCGCGCCAGCGCAGCAGCGATGCGGATCACTTTGCTCGGTTCGATGCGCAAACGATGGTCGGCCATGCCGCCGGTGAGGCTGAATATGCTCTCCACGGCGTAAAGGCGGTTCATTTTCTCCTTGTCGCGCTTGGACTTGTAGCCCTTGCCTTCCGGCTTGCGACGATCAAAAAACGGTGTCACCGGACCTTGGGGGTCGAGCGAGGCGAAATCACAATCGAGCGCCAAAATGCGGTCGGCCTGGGTGAAATCAGCCACGGTTTTGACGCCGGTGTTGGCGGGTGTCAGCGCCTCATACGAATAAAACTTCGCCGCGGGATATTTCGCCGCGAGTTCTTTCACCAATCGACTGCGGGTCGGCGATTCATCGGCACCGAAAACGAAGCCGATTTTCCCCGATGCGGCCACCAGTTTCAATGCGGCTTCCAACTCGGCTTTGGTCGATGGCTGGCCCTGATGCAGGACCGTCTGCGAACGAACCGGCGAATACATGTCGAGGATCGAAGCCTGCGCGAAGGCATCGGTGCCATCGCTGTCGGGATGCCGCGTGTTCGGAGCCAGTTTGGTCGGACGTCCTTCGAAGGTCGTCACCACCAGCGGAGTCGCACCCGCCGCACGGGGCATCGAAGTCGCATAATACAATGCCTTCCCGGGAATCACCCACTCCGGGGCCTGGGTGTAAGGGACCGTGTATTTTTCGGCGCGACGGCAAGCCGCCATGCTCATCCCGGCGAGGGCCGTTGATGCCCCCATCAGTTTCAAAAACGAACGACGCGAGGTTTCGGCATCCTCCGCATCCGCCATTGCCGCAGCCGCTTGAGGGAATTCCCGCTCCAAGGCTTCACGAAAGGCCGGGGTGTCCTCCAATTGTCCCACACTGCGCCAGGAGACTGTCGTTTCTCCGGCCGGGATTTCGGGATGTTGCAAAATGCGCTTGCTCATGATCGTTGGTAAATCAGGTGAAAATTAATGGTGGCAGCTGGTGCAGGTTTCCTTGGGCTGCAGTTGGAAGGTTTCCTTGAGTTGTTTGCCAAAGTCCCCCGGCTGGGTGACCCGTTCGCCCTTGCTGTTCATCACAACATTTTTGGCCAGGTAGTCGACCGGATCGTATTTCAAATTGAACACCTCTTCCAGCGGACGCACTTCGTTTTCCGGAGCGCGATGGCAGTCGAGGCAGAAACCCATCGACAGGCTCTTTGCGTGATAGACAACTTCCATCTGGTCCACGCGACCGTGGCAACTCACACAGGAAACGCCGCGATTGACGTGGGCCGAGTGACTGAATTTCACATAGTCGGGAGCCTTGTGCACCTTCACCCACTCGATCGGCTTGCCGTCATAGAGCGCGTAGGTTTTGTCCATCGCCCGATGCAGCGGTTCGAGCTTCGGACTCTGACGCTGCACGTGCTGGTGGCAGTTCCAGCAGGTGTTGGCGGAAGGGACATTCGAGTGGTCGGACACATCGACAAACGAGTGACAATAGCGGCAGTCGAGGCCCAACTGGTCGGCGTGGATTTTGTGAGAAAAAGGAATCGGCTGCGATGGCTGATAGCCCACAACCGTTGATTTGGGCGTGGCGTAGGCAGTGAAGGCGGCGACAACGCCCACGGCGACAGTGCCGGCACAGAATGCGATCTTCAGTGGTAACAGGTTGGTCCAGCGAGGAAAAATATTGGCCATGGCGTGTTGCGGTGCGCACAAGCTGCCTGCTTGTGAAAAATTTCACAAGCAAAATGTTGTTGCACCATAAGATTTTTGTGCGCGTGCGCAGGGGCTCTTACGACGGCGGATTCGCGCGCCATGGGAATCGGCTGGCTCTCCGGGATTTCGCCAGCGGTGAAAGGCGCGAAAAATTTTCCCCCTTTCTGCACACGGAATGCCCGGTCCGAAGTCGCAAAGGGAAATCACACCTCATCGCAGTCCTCGTGAAACTCCAGAATCACCTCGGGCTGCTCGGCGGAAGGCCGGCACGTTTTTGGACCAGGTGACCGGGCCGGTCGGCCTCGCAGCGCAGGGTTTCGATATACCAGTGCCGTTTTGATTCCTCCCGCACCATGACACCGGCCCGTATGTCGATGTAGAGTTAAAAAACGTGGTCAAGGGCGTGCGCAGCTCGTGGGTCACCGAGGAAACAAAAGTCGCCCGCCTTTCGCTCAGGCACAGCAAGCCGAACACCAGGGCCATCGCCGCGATCACAAAATCACAATAGCAGCAGGAACGAGCCCCTCCCCTACCCGAACCGTCCCCGGCACAACCAATCGATCAAGATCTCTTCATGTTCCAAACCTTCAATTCATGGAACACGCGATATCTGCTAGAAAAAGCAATCTGAATATCTTCATGTTCCAAAAAACAAATGCATCCCAACAAAATGCATAAACCGTTAAGTAGCAATGGTTTGCGCATGCCCAAAAAATGACCTTGCCACTTTTGGTCGGTTCGATATCATCAGTGACTGAACTAATAGACTGTTCTCCAAGAAATGAAGACCAATTCCTGCTATCACCCAAGTGGCGAAGTCTTCGTTCTTCACCAAACCGATACCGGTTTGTGGCTTTGCCCCGTCTGCGGGCGTGAATCCTTCGATCAGCCACCATATGCAGATGATGGATCACCATCCTTTGAGATGTGTGAGTGCGGATTTGAATTCGGATTCGACGACTCACCCCTTGCATCGAGCGAAGCTGTCGAGGGAATCGAGGCGAACTGGATTCGATGGCGCAAGCGTTTGATCGAAGCTTCCACACACAGCCGAGCCGAATTTGCCGCCTTACAACAGCGACTTCACCATATTGGTCGACGTCTCGCTTTTGATCTCATCGACGTTCCAATAGAAAAGACCGGAGAACAAGCCGCGCCGTGACAACCACTACCAGCCGTTCAGTTTCGATGCGTTACAGTAGTTCAACCCTCAACCCCGTGATCGACGCGCGCCCTCGCTGGTAGTGGTGCACGCGCTCATCGTTCGGCTAGAAATTTAAATATGTCAGGACTACAAGAACCAAAGAGCGGGAGAAAGATAGCCGTAGCAATTCTTGGGACACTCGTCCTTGGAGCCATCGGAAGCGGAGTTTGGGACCGGATTGGCGGTCCTCTCTTCGACCTTTTAACACGGTTAGTGATCGGAGGATTAGATCTGATCACAAGGAGCTACAAAGATTCGATCTACCGGGAGGCCGCTTACGGTTTCCAAGAGACCTCGTCATCGTTCATCCATCAGCAGTTTCTCGGAATGCTCCCTATTTTGTATTTTTTCCTAATTCTTCGTCATCCGTGGCTGAAAGAGAAGATGCCCCGGAACGGGAATAGCCGGGTTAAAGATTTTATGAAGTCATCCAGAGGTTTCTACTTCATATCGGTTGTTACGGTCGTCGTCTTCATAACTTGCTTCGTTTCCATGACGCGACTAACTTACGTTCGCGCAGTTGTGACATATGCACAGACAACAATTCAGAGGCTTGCCCCTCATATTGATGACCAGGAAGAGGAGGATTTGCTCGCGCGTTTCCGAAGCGTTCGTAATGCGGAAGACTACTACTCATTGTATGACGATATTCAGGGGAGACTTAAGGCGTTTAAGCTAGAGGACTATGGCAGCAAGCCCCTCTAACTTAATCAGAAGGGGCCGAACAAGGCATGACTCCTAACGGGCCATAAGCAATTCAATTTCATTTCACTTTCAATTCAAACGCTCCCGTAGGAGCACATCAACGTTCTGCATAAATAAATGAAGTTCCTTGCCGCCATCTTCTTGCTCACCTCCCTGACCGCGTGCGATCAGAAACCTGGGGGATCCTTGAGTGAATGGATGAAGTTTCAACCCCGAGCGATTTCTGCCAATTCAGCACCAAGCGGCGCTTGGGGAGGGCGAGCCTTTATACAGTGGACCGCGACTGATGGCAACAAGTTCACACCCGAGTCGATCAAGAAGTTCGCGGCCAGTCATCATTTCACTCATGTCTCGGACCTTGCCGTGAGCGCAGCTGACCTCAATGGTTGGACAACATCCTCTGGAGATCCGATTTTCCCCCTTGGTTACGACGGACTTGATGCCACCGTCCGAGACGATAAGGTTTGGGCCTACTTTCCACGAAGAATCACGCAAGATTCCGTGGTCATGAAGTTCGATACGAACTGGATCATCGCGATTGGTGGTGTCGAGAAGCCAGCATACGCCTATGCGTTACTATCTGGAGATCAACAGAATCTATCGCTGTATCACCTATGGGGCGAGTAACACACGAATATCCGCTGTGCAAAAGAGCACGCGTCGTCGACCTTACACCATAAAACAAGAAGCAGAACAAGTCGTGACGCACCAACCGGCCATAAGCTTTTCAATTTCATTTCCTTTTTCCTTTCAACCGCGCCGGTGGGCGCACATCTAACGTTAATCTGAAATGAAGAAGTCACTTACCATGAACGCTATAGCATCACTACTGTTCCTCGCCGTGTGTCAGTTCAGCTACGCGGGCGAAGACACGAACGTTGTTGCGTTGAGTGACTGGTCGCAGCCAGTGCGTGCCGCCTACGGCGCGACCCTTCGCGCCCGGATGATTATCTCTCTGGAGAAATCGCCTGCCAACGCCGGCACGCACAAAGAGACCGCCTTCTATCTGGAGTTTCAGAACGTCACGGGTGCAACCGGTTCTCCCTTGCAGTTCTATTTCGACCCCGGACGTGCTTTGAGCTGTGAGTTGCTCGACGCCGACGGCAAGCCACCACCTGCGGAAGCAATGGCTGGCAGCGGCGGTGGGGCGGGTCCTTGTTGGATCACTTTGCCCTACGATTCCACGATTCGGCTGCGAGCCAACATGTATGGCTACGGCCTTAAGCCCGAAGATGGTTTCATGCTGGTGATGTCGCCACCCAACAGGAAAGCTTGGATCATCCGACCCGGTAACACCAAAACCTACTTCATGTCGGGCACATTCACTGTCTCGACACCAAAGAATCACGTGACCAAGGATTTCGATGACGCTCGAACTATCTGGACAGGTACGTTAGAGCTGCCGAAGATGAAGCTATCACCGCCGAAGCAATGAACTCGGCTAACAAGAAAAGCTCAACAACAGTGCGGCGCGCACCGAACCGGCAAGATTACCTCACAAGATGAAACACGTTGCATTGATCGTTACCCTGATGCTCGCAACACATCCATTGTCGACAGGTGCTCCAGCGTGCATCTTGAACATTGATGAGGTTCCGCCCAAAGGCGTCACACAGGTTTGGTCACCGCTGTTTCAAGCATCTTGGGACAAGTTGAGCGAGATGCAGCGTGGCAAACTTGAGAAGGTTGTGCCACCTAACGTTTTAATTGCAAAGCTGGAGGAATTTAAATGGCAATCGGCAGAAGTGATGCCAAAGGATGGCTTTGCCGTCTACGCCGGGCAAGCGAACCAAGTGTTTGCTCGCGAAACTGCTGCTTCAATAAAGAGGCAATTTAACATTGAGATTGATTCTAGTCGTGTGCCTACGATTCCTCAAGGCGTGGCTGCTTATGGAATCCTCCTCCGCGAACTGAAGTTTGAGAAGAAGTTCTTTCGGTCACAGAAGACCGCCTTGGAATTTCGATCACGAACCGGTCAAGTCCGTAGAGTAGAATTCTTCGGCACCGCTGGCAGTCATAGCGACAACTACGGCGAACACGTGAAGGTTCTGCATTACAAACCCGAGACCTCAGCTTTCATCTTGAGCGTCGCTACCGACAGGAAAGACGAGAATCTCATCATTTATCGACCTGATGAAGAGTGCAGCTTTCGGAATGCATTTGAGCATGTGAAAAAGGCCGTGAAGGAACCACTGTCTGGCGCCTACGGGAGCCTCACGCACGGTTCACTGCACCGGAATGATGTTGTTAAGATACCGTATGTTACCATCGATGCGGATACAGATTTCAAAGGGCAACTTAGTGGAGGGCGAATTCTAATTGCTAATGCAACGGCTGTCAATTTGTTTGAAATTTTGTTGGTTGAATTCGTTCGGGGTTAAAAAATTGTGGCGTTTTCTGGGGCGGTTGTTGAGTGCTTCTTGTGTTTCTTTGATTTGTTTTGCTGTGATGTC
>CAMAQB010000026.1 GCA_945860285.1 Akkermansia muciniphila
TTTGGTAGTTGATTTTCACTAATTTCTGAAATTAATGTATATCAGGAAATCTAACGGTTAGTATGGGGCCTTGCCGCCACAACATGCTGTATCGAAGGCGCTCAGACAGGCTTTATCTTGTGCTTTCTAAGTCCGACAGGCTGCTAGACTATCGCCCGACCACGAGAACCATTTATGAAAAAAATCATTCTTCTTCTAACCACTGCGGCCATTGCTTTTCTTGCCAACTCCTGCGGCACCGTTCAAGGTCTCGGTCAGGACGTTCAAAAAGCCGGCGGAGCCATCTCCACCACCGCCACGCGCGCGGCCAATTGACCCCGCCATTCAGGCCCGGACGTTAAAGCTCCGGCACATCGAACAGCCGGCACATCGAACAGCCAGGACCATCCGGATACAACGCTTCAGCGTCGTCGCTAGGGATTATCAATGGAACTGAACTGCTGGCAGGTGTTGTCACAACGCGGCTTTTCCGCTCTCTCTTTTTTCAGTTTGAAAGCCTCCGTCGCGACCCACAATCCCGGCGCGCAGGGTCAGTGAAAATGCTGCGGTATGTTCGGCTATCCACGCTGTGCTCCGCTTGTGGTTCAAATATTCCGAACTCCCGGTGTTGACTTCGGAACTCGGGTTTATTCTCCGGCGGCTTGGTTCTGTCAGGACCGCTCCCGGGGACGCACCTCCCCGCATTATGGAATCGGGGTCACCTTTTTGGTGGACAGGGTGTTCGTCCTCAACCTCTCCACAAAGAAGGTCACCCGGATTGAATAAGTCGAGGAGACGCCTGCCAGTGGTTTGTCTGGGAAGAGAAGAACGTCGGCGGGGAAGAGAAGAACGTCGGCGGGACGCCGACTGATGCCGCCGAGACGGCGGCGACCCCAAAGTGGCGGTCGTGATCTTATTCCTCCTCGGGTTCGGGGCCGCCGTCGGTGGTTTCCTGTGCTTGCGACAGGGCATCACTCGCGACTTCGGCCTGGCTGTCTTCGCCGTCGGGAATGACTTTGGAGATGTCCTGCAGGGTTTCGCCTTCCTTCATGCTGAGGAGTTTCACGCCCTGGGCGTTGCGCCCGGTCTCGCGGATGGTATTGACCTTGATGCGGATGCTGAGGCCGCTGTTGGTCATCAGCATCAGTTCGTCGCTCTCCTCCACGGTGACGGCGCCGACGACAAGTCCCGTTTTCTCGGTGACTTTCATGGTGATGATGCCCTTGCCGCCGCGGGATTGCTGGCGGTATTCCTCGAATGACGTGCGTTTGCCGAGGCCGTTTTCCGCGGCGACCAGCAGCGTGCTGCCGGGAGTGACCAGTGCAAGGCTGACCACGCTATCGTCCGTTTCCGGTCGGATGCCCCAAACGCCTGTGGTGGTGCGGCCCATGCTGCGGGCCTGTTGTTCGTGGAAACGGATGCTGATGCCGTGGCGGGTGACCAGCACGACTTCGTCGTTGCCGTTGGTGAGTCGCACGCCGATCAATTCGTCGCCTTCCTCAAGGTTGATCGCGTTGAGTCCCGCTTTGCGATAGTTGCGGTAATCGTTGACCGGCGTTTTTTTCACGAGACCCACTTTGGTGGCGAAAAGAATGAAACCGGCCTCGTCGCGGAAAGTAATGTCGTTGCCGTTTTCATCGGTCACCCGTTCGAGTCGCAGCAAGGCGGCGATTTTTTCCTCGGGCTGAAGGTTGAGCACATTGCGGATGCCGCGGCCCTTCGCCGCGCGCGAGCCTTCGGGGATTTCATAAACACGTTCGACATAAACCCGGCCGGTGTTGGTGAAGAAGAGCAGGTAGTCGTGGGCCTGGGTCGAGAACAGATGCTCGATGAAATCGTCCTCCTGATCCGCAGCGGTGCGGGTTTCCATGCCGCGCAGTCCCTTGCCGCCTCGCGCCTGCACGCGGAATTCGCTCGAAGGCGTGCGTTTGATGTAACCGCGGTGGGTGAGGGTCACGACCATCGAATCATTGGCGATGAGGTCCTCCACCGCGATTTCACCTTCTTCCGGAAGGATCGGGCAGCGGCGCGGGGTGCCGTGTTTTTCGGCAATGGCGCGCAGTTCCTGTTTGATGATCGTCAACACGCGGATCTCGCGGGCGATGATGTCCATGAAATCGACAATCTCCGCGAGTACGCTGTCGTATTCGCCCTTGATCTTGTCGCGCTCCATGCCGGTGAGTTGATAGAGGCGGAGTTCGAGAATCGCATTGACCTGGCGATCGGAGAAAACATAGCGGTCGCCCTGCACCGATGGTTGCGAGCGCAACAGGATGCCCAGGCTTTCGGCGGTGGCGGTCGGGAATGTGTAAGCGGCAAGGCGTTCGCGCGCCTCGTCGCGGTTTTTCGACGAGCGGATGATGTGGATGAAATCGTCGAGGTGCCCGAGCGCAAGCAGGTAGGCTTCGAGGTTTTCGGCGCGGTCCTCGGCTTTGCGCAGCAGGTATTTCGTGCGGCGGATGATCACCTCGCGGCGATGCTCGATGTAGCAATCGATGGCATCCTTCAGCGGCAGCATTTTCGGCCGCTTCTCGTGGATCGCCAGCATGTTCACGCTATAGGACGTATCCATGCTGGTGAGCTTGAAAATCTGGTTGGCGACAACCTGCGGGCGGGCGTCGCGCTTCAGTTCGATTTCAATGCGGGTTTCCTCATCGGACAAATCGCGCATGCCGGAGATCCCGGTGAGAATTTTTTCGTTCACCAGCTCGGCAATGCGTTCCTGCAAAGTAGCACGGTTCACCCCGTGCGGCACCTCGCGGATTGTTAGAATGCTTTTGCCGCCTTCCTGCTCGTCGATCTCGATTTTCCCGCGCAGGCGGAACGTGCCGCGACCAGTGCGGAGGTATTCCTCGATTCCCTTGAGGCCGCGGATTTCGCACTTGCCGGCGAAGTCCGGACCTTTGACGAACTGCATCAATTCCGGCAGCGTGATATCCGGTTTGTCGATCTGCGCGCAGATGGCCTCGACGATTTCGCGCAGGTTGTGAGGTGCCAGGTTGGTGGCCATGCCCACCGCGATGCCGGTGCCGCCATTGACAAGCAGATTGGGAAATGCCGAGGGCAGCACGGTGGGCTCGGTGAGCCGCTCGTCGTAGTTCGGCACGAAATCGACCGTGTCCTTTTCCAGATCCTCCATCATTGCCATGCCGAGATGGGTGAGCCGGGCTTCCGTGTATCGCATTGCGGCGGGAGGGTCGCCCTCCACCGAACCAAAGTTGCCCTGTCCGTCGATCAGCGTCTCGCGCATCGTCCAGTGCTGGCCCATGTTGACCAGAGTCGGGTAAATCACCGCCTCGCCGTGAGGGTGGTAGTTTCCGGACGTGTCGCCGCAGATTTTCGCGCACTTGATGTGCTGCTTGCCCGGGGCGAGATTGAGTTCGCGCATGGCGAAGAGAATCCGTCGCTGCGATGGTTTCAAGCCGTCGCGCACGTCGGGAAGCGCGCGCGAAATGATCACGGACATCGAATAGTCCAGAAATGAAGTGGATAGCTCCTCGGCAACGGAGATCGGTTTGATGTGGTCGGTTGACATGGACTTTGCGGTTGCGTCCGGATGATTGCGCCAGTCGCACCGCTATTGTTCCGAAATGCCCGGCAATAGGCAAGTAATAAGCGCCGGACAAGGCTGCGAATCACAAAGTATTTCGCGGCAAATTATGCCCGGAAAATCCTGCTGCTCCGAAATAATGATTGACTGGTCAGACCGGTCAATGTATTGTTTTCCAATGAAGACGATTGCAGCGTACGATGCGAAGTCGCGGTTTTCGGAAATCCTGCGCGCGGCGGCGGCGGGGGAGGTGTTTGTGATCACCCGCAACGGCGAAAGGATGGCGGAACTGCGGCCTTGCACGCCCCTTGCGAACCAGCGGAAGCGTGGCATGATGAAGAAGGCATTCGGGCCGGTGCCTGTTGACTTTAACGAACCCTTGCCGGAGTTCCATGAGTACCAATGAGACTGCTGCTGGATACCTGCACGCTGTTGTGGTTTTTGCGCAACGATGCGGAACTCTCGGAGACTGCCGCCACAGCGATTGAGGACTCCGCAAACGAGGTCTTCGTGAGCGTCGTGAGCATTTGGGAAATCGCGATCAAAGCCAGTCTCGGCAAGATCAAGGCACCCACAGCTTTGACAAACGGACTCGATGAGAAACTTACGGATGCGGGTTTCTCTTTGTTGGATGTTTCCTATCGACACGCGGCAGGTGTGTATTCCCTGCCAAAAGTCCACACCGATCCGTTTGATCGCTTGCTCATCAGCCAATGCCGTGCGGAAAAACTCGCCGCCGTGACCAGCGATGCCCATTGGTCGGCCTCCGAATATGCGCTGCGGGTGCTGTGGTAGGATGCATCTACGCCCTCGACAAAGCATTGGCGGAAACAAAAAGATTGCGAACGCGGAAGGCGGCGGGAGATTCCTGGAGAAGAATCATTCTTAGGTTATGGGATTTGGCCGCGAACCAAGGGGACTCCATCCTTCTCGATTGTTTATCCACCCACGATGGAAATGGGATCTCGTGGAGCTGGCAGAGATGAGCGGCGGTGGCAGCGGCGTATGCATCAGCTAAGCCGTTATCGCCTAGGATTTCACTGAGGATCGGAGGTTCTTCTTCGAGCATTTCCGAGGTCGGATCGTTTTTGAAACGGTCGAGAAAATTGGCGATGGCGTAGTGAAAGCCGTCAGGCTCTTTTACTAACCGAAGGCTATCCGCCAGCGTCTTACGTTTGGTGAGAGTGTTCATGGGCGGATTTCCTCGACGATTTCTTCGATGAAAAAACGGACTTTGGGAGCAAGCAGGCGCTCGCTGTAATACTGGCAAACGAGATCACATATCGCTACAGAGTCATACATTTTCAAAAGATGCAGAAGGGTGATGACATCCGCTCGGTCGCTTATAGGGCCGACGCGACTGGCGAGGCATTTCATGGCCAGAAGGTATTCCGTGGTCGGGCGCATCACGCGCAGATTGTCGAACACGGGCATTCCTTCGTGGGTAACTTCGGCTTTGTTCGAGATGAATCCCTTCACTCCATTGTTCATCCAGTCATCATCAATTCCGAATTCGGCTGCGACGCGTCTGGCACATTCCAGAACGTGATCTTTAGGGACGAATACGGCATCCACATCACGGGTGGATTCGCGGGCATCGAATGCGAGAACCATGGCAGCATCACCGAAAATACTGATTTCCCCGATGACGCCTTTTTCACGCAGAAGCTCGTCCAACCGACGCAGAGCGGCCAAGATCGTTTCTTTAGTTAGAATATCTGAAGGCTCCATGGCTAGCTAATCCCTCCCATCACTTGATTCCAACATTGCTTGTGTTCATTAAACAAATCAAAGCTCCGCACACCGCTCAAAATTTCATTAGAAATTCCAACAGATCTCGGAAATAATTGTTATCTGATCACGATGATTATGTGGCTTTGAATGAACCCGGTTAACTCATCATTGATTTTTCACACATCCAAATTCCTTACATTCAGCGCATTGTCCTCGATGAATCGTTTGCGCGGTTCGACGATGTCGCCCATCAGCACGTCGAACATCTTGTCGGCTTCCACGGCATTGTCCTCATCGAGACGGACGCGGAGGAACTGGCGTTTGCCGGGATCCATGGTGGTTTCAAAAAGCTCCTTGGCGTTCATCTCGCCGAGACCCTTGAATCGTTTGATCTGCACGCCGCGACGACCGATCTCGAGGACTTTTTCCAGCACCTCGGTGATGGCGAAAATCGGCGTGACGCTGCGTTTGTCGCCCTCGCCTTCGATCAGCTCGAAAATCGGTTTGTCGGGCGAAAAGAAATTCGAGGTATCGAGGCCCTTTTCGCGCAGCCGGGTCAGCAGCCGTTGGATGGCGTGGGATTCGTGCAACTCCTTGAGCACGGCGCGGCGGGAGATTTGATTGGTGTGTGCGGCCAGTTCCTGTTCCGACAGGGTTTCGCCGAACAGGCGCAGGTCGCGGTTGTCCTCCGCGAAGGTGCGCAGGTCCTGATCTCCGGTGAAATAATGGATCGACTCCTCGTTGCCTCTGCGGACCCGCACCATGTAGGCGGGCAATTGATCACCGGTACCGGCGCGAAGGAAGTCGGCGAAATTTCCGCCGCTGCGCTGGATCGAATCCGCATATCGGGTGAGCTGCGAGATGCTTTCGAGCACGTTGCGCAGTTCGTCGGCGGTGAGCAGCGCGTCGTTGGCGATCGAGTGCAGCGACACATCGCCGGCACCGAGTTCGATGAGAATCTTCGTGAGTTCGCCGTCGTCCTGCACATACTCCGCACGTTTTTTCCGCGTCACCAGATAAAGGGGCGGCTGGGCGATGTAAAGGTGGCCCTGCTTGACCAGATCCGGCATGTGACGGCAGAAAAACGTCAGCAACAGGGTGCGGATGTGCGAGCCGTCGACATCGGCATCGGTCATGATGACAATCTTGTGGTAGCGGATTTTCTCGATCTTGAAGGCACCTTCCATGTCGCCATCACCAATTCCGGCGCCGATGGCGGTGATCATTGATTGGATCTCCTTGTTTTGCAGCGCGCGGTGGAGGCGGGATTTCTCCACATTGATCAGCTTGCCGCGCAAGGGCAGGATCGCCTGCGTGCGGCGGTCGCGGCCTTGTTTGGCCGAGCCACCTGCGGAGTCACCTTCGACAATGTACAGCTCCGACTTCGAAGGATCGCGCTCCGAACAATCGGCCAGTTTCCCCGGCAGGCCGCCGCCGGAGAGCGCGGATTTCCGCACCGTTTCACGCGCCTTGCGGGCCGCCTCGCGGGCACGGGCGGCGTTTACCGACTTCTCGATGATTTTCCGCGCCAGGCTGGGAGTCTCTTCGAAAAAGGTCATCAGCCCTTCGTAGACGATCGAGGAGACCACGCCCTCGATTTCGGCATTGACGAGTTTCGCTTTGGTTTGCGAGTTGAAGCGGGGATTCGGCATTTTCACCGAGATCACGCAGACGAGTCCCTCGCGCACATCATCGCCGGAAAGCGAGGGGTCCTTGTCCTTGAGAATCTTGTTGGCCTTGGCAAACTGATTGATCGCCCGTGTCAGCGCGGTGCGGAAACCTGTTAGATGCGTTCCGCCATCGGCATTGGGAATCGAATTCGCGAAGCAGAGGATCTGGTCGTTGTAGGAATCGTTGTACTGGAAAACCACATCGGCGTAAACATCGTCGCTGGTGATCTTGCCATCGTAATCGATCTCGACCTGGCGTTTGCCCGAAAGCACAACCGGTGGTTCGTGAATGATCGGCTTGTTTTCCCCGAGCTGGGTGACGAATTCCACGATACCATGGGCGTAGAAGAACGATGTTTTGCGCGCCGTCTCCGGACGCTCGTCCTCGAGGTCGATGGTCAGTCCGGGATTGAGAAACGCGAGTTCGCGCAGGCGGGTGGAGAGGCGCTCGAAATTGAACACGATGGTGTCCACAAAAATCGTGGCATCGGGGAAGAAGGTAATGGTGGTTCCGGTCACGCCTGCGGGCACTTCCCCGATCACGTGCAGCGGCTGGGTGGTTTTGCCGCGTTCGAATCCGATCATGTGCACCTTGCCCTCGCGGCGGACTTCCGCTTTGAACCAGTCCGACAGCGCATTCACGCACTTCGCGCCGACACCGTGAAGACCGCCGGAGTATTTGTAGGCGCCCTGTCCGAACTTGCCGCCGGCGTGTAGATTGGTGAGCACCAGTTCCACCGCGGGGATGCCGAATTTCGGATGCGTATCAACCGGAATGCCGCGGCCGTTGTCGGACACCGAAATCGAGCCATCGATGTGAATCGCCACCTTGATCCGCTGGCAGTAGCCGGCGAGATGCTCGTCGATCGAATTGTCCAACACCTCGAAAACGCAGTGGTGCAGGCCGCGTTCATCGGGGTCGCCGATGTACATGCCCGGACGCTTTCTAACAGCTTCCAAACCCTCCAGTTTGTCGATTTGAGCGGCACCGTATTGCTGGCTTGCATCGACACTCGGCGGGGTGTTTTCGGCAGGAGTTGTAGGATCTGACATGAGCTGTCAGAGTCTCTGAAAAATCAAGGGTCAGAGCAAGAACTTAATCGATTTTTGCGGCTGTTTTTGCGGACAAAAAACGGCGGAAATCAGCCGCGCGCCACGAAGGATTTCATCAGGTATGTTGCCGCATTCCGCAGCATGATCACGACCAAAAAACGCGGCAACATTCCCAGCATTTGTCGGCCTTCATCTCATTCTTGTCGGGCCGCTGCATCTCGTTTTAAGCGGTGAGCGCGCTGAAAAACAATCTGCGGCCTCATGGCGCCGGTTGTGAAGTCTGCCAGTCATTCATCCCTTTGCCAGCGCGGCGGCGTTACAACTGCAACTGTTCGATCTGCCAAGGCAATAGGCAGTCCGTGGCCTGCAATTCGCCCGCCGCGATGGATTCCGCCACACTGCGGGCGATCAACAGCGAAGGATCGAGGTCGAGGTCCCTGGCCGCCTTGTCGCGCTTTTGAATGATCTGGTCCACAGCGCGATCAAAGGCCGCGTCCTTTTTACGACGCAACATCTTGATTTTCTGAGGCAACTCGGAGTCCGCGAGATCGGCGACGGGATTCACGAAACCTTCGTAGCGGCGCAAGCGGTCCGGACGCTGCAGATGTCGTGGCAGTTGGACTTTCTGACCGGCGGCCAGCCCTTCCGCCCAAGTCAGCATTTCCTTGTTGTTCACCACCATGAACGACGGCTTGTCCCACGAGGCGGCTTCCTCATCCCGCCACTTCCAAAGGGCCCTCAGATAGGCCAGTTCCCGGGCATTGAGGCGCGCGCTGCCATTGATGCGCCATTGTTCATCCCGGTTTTCATCCCGCTCCAGCACCTTTCTCCGGGCGGCCTCACAGCTTTGCACAAACCATTCATAGCGCCCTTTCTCATGCAACTCCTCGGTAATGCACTCCGCCATTGGCAGGAGATAAACCACGTCGTTGATCGCGTATTCGGTCATTTTTTCGGTCATCGGCCGGCGGCCCCAGTCGGCTTTTTGCGATGTTTTCAACAACACCACCCCGAACCAGTGTTCCACCAGGTCGGAGAGACCGAATTTCCTCAGCCCTAACAATCTTGCACCAATCTGGGTGTCCCAGACAACCGGCGGGAGTTTGCCAAATTCCCTGCGGATCATGGTCATGTCGTAATCGGCGCCGTGCATCCAGACTTCACACCCGCACAGGTAATCACCAAACCGGCTGAGATCGGCGATCGCGAGAGGATCGATCAATACATTTTCCCCGCCGGCAGACAATTGGATCAGGCACAGCGATTCCTTGTAGCGATGCAGACTATCCGCCTCGGTATCGATGGCGCAAACGGGCGCGACGGGCGCGACGCGTTCCAATAATTCGATTAAACTGGAATAGTCATTGATGAGAATAGGCATGCGGAAAATTCAAGGCGGAGAAACCATAAACCGCACAGCTCATACAAAGGGATGCGCGGTGGAGAAACCAAGGCGCCCTCGCGGCGCGGCGGTCAACTCAATAGCCCGATGTCACGGCTGCGGTGGAGCGAACGCGAACCGACGTGGGAAGTGGGTTGGAAGCTTGAATGGTTGTGGTGCCGGTCTCGAGACCCACGTCGAAGGTATCTGTGATCGTCCAGGTAAAGTTGGGGTTGCCGACCAAATTTCCTGCTTTGCTGTCCTTGACAATGACCGATGTACCTGGAACCGGAGCCTTCAGCTTCGTCCATTTGGGCTTCACCGCGAGCGCGTCGTATGACACCTCGTAGCCATAGGTGATCGAGGAGCCGACATTCCTGCGCTTGTCGATGGTGTAAGGAATCGCCAGCGGTGCGCTGACATCCGTGTAAACCGGGGCGTTGCCGGGCAGAGGGGCGGTCAAACCAAGGCTGGCGAGATACACTGGCGTCGGCGGCACTAGGGCGTTGTAGGCGCTGTATTCCAGCGTGGTATTGAGATCGTCACCATCGTCCTTGGAAAATGCGAATTCAAAAACGTTGAGCAAGCCATCGCCGTCGTAGTCCGCCGTGGGAGCATTGAGCTTGTCGATTTTCCCCTTGGCCTTGATGCCGGGATACGCAATTTCGAGCACGAACCGGTGTTCAAACTGGGTGTGGCCCTTGAAGGTGTCGACAAAACGCATCGGCCACTTCCACAGCCGCGTCGAGGTATCCGTGGCGACCGTGGTGGTGTTGACCGAGCGGGTGAATGACATCACACCTTTGCCGACATCGCCTTTGGTGAAAGCGTACGGCAGGATTGCCAACTGCCTGAGATACGGGTTGCTCAGCTTGTAAAGCAGGTCGAAGGTGGGATAAACCAAATCGCCCATGTCATCCTCGATGCCAAACTCGAGCAGGTCGCTAGCCAGCGTGTTCAGATTGGTGTTCCCACGCCATTTCATGGTAGTCACAATGCGCGGATCCAACTCCTGGGCATTGTTGCGCCATTGTGTGGTGTCCAGAATGAATCCATCAAGCCCTTTGCGATATCCGTTCGGCTCGATCATTTGAGTGAGCTGGATGTTCAACTTGGTCTTGAGACCGGGATGTTGGAAGAAAGGGTCGATCACAGGAATCGAATAGATATATATCCCCGGCACCCATTCATCAGAATGCAGTTTGAATTCATCCATTCCGTATGTCTTGCTGTAGGTATATCTGGCGATGTCCTTCAATTCAATCGGCGGAGCGAGCACGTTGTAGTACATGGCGACCGAACCGTCGATGAACTCACTGCGCGGGCGCACCAAGGTGGACGGAGGAGCCGCCGCCAGGGAGATGTTTGTCGAGTTGAAGGGGTCGATGAGAATTGCCTTGGTCACCGATGCCACGGACCAATAGGCACGCAAGTCAGAGATGCCATCTTCATCGATGTCGCCGGCCTGGATGAAAGCCGTGGTGCCAAGCGGGCAAAAAAGCGGGTCGGGACCGCGAATCGTGAGCGAAGGATGGAACGCGCAAGGGCTGAGCGAATAACTACCGTCCGAAATATTGATGTTGGTGTCGCCGCTGAGGTACTTGCTGACGGTCGGGGTGGTCAGTTCGAAAATGCGGTTGGCATTGATATTGACACCGATTTGCGCTTGCAAGGACGATATCCCGACGAATAGGAGGCATGCGGAAGTCAGGTTTTTTTTCATACGAATTGGTGCAGCGGGCACAGGGGAAAGTCAATACGATGTATGATCAAATGCAAGTTATTTTTAAAAATATCCTCAGCGGATGCCCCGCAGCAACAATTCCGTATTGTTTTGGGTGGCTTTGAGGTTTTTCATCAGGACTTCGATCGCCTCGCCGTAGGGCAGTTGGGCGAGTTGACGGCGGATATCGAGCACCTTGGCAAACTCATCGGGGTGATAGAGACGGTCGTCGTTGCGAGTGCCCGACTGGGGAATGTGGATCGCCGGGTAGATGCGGCGTTCGGCGAGTTCGCGGTCGAGGCGGATTTCCATGTTGCCGGTGCCCTTGAACTCCTCGAAAATCACATCGTCCATGCGCGATTCGGTTTCGATCAGGGCGGTGGCGAGAATGGTCAGAGAGCCGCCTTCCTCGACATTGCGGGCGGCGCCGAAAAACTTGCGCGATTTCTGCAAGGCCAGCGGCGAGATGCCGCCCGAACCGATGGGGCCCGACTGATTGGCGGAGTTGTGACCGCGGGCCAAACGGGTCAACGAGTCCAGCAGCAAAATCACGTCTTTCCCTTGTTCGACAAGGCGTTTGGCGCGCTCGAGGACAATGTCGGCAACCTGCGCGTGGCGCTTCGGGGTTTCATCGAACGTCGAAGCATACACCGTGCAGCCTACCGTCTCTTCAAAATCAGTGACCTCTTCCGGACGCTCGTCGAGCAGCAGCACGATCAGTTCGGATTTCGGATGATTGAGGCGGATGGACTTGGCGATTTGCTTAAGAAGGATTGTTTTCCCACCGCGGGGCGGGGCGACAATCAGCGCGCGTTGTCCGAGCCCGAGCGGCGCGATCAAATCCACCAGCCGCACGCTGAAGAATTCGGGACCTTCTCCTTCGAGAAAAACCCGCCGGTCCGGAAACAGCGGCGTCAGTTTATCAAAATCGGTGCCGGGCTGCCATTCCGCAACCGGTTTGCCTTCCACCTCGAGAATCTCCGCCGTGGTCAGAAATTTGTCTTTTTCCTTGGAAGCCCGCGCGCGCAATTTCACCCGATGCCCCGATTTCAAGCCAAACTCGCGCAGAAAATTCGAACTGACGTGAATGTCGTCCTGTGCAATGCGAAAACTGCGCTCGCTGTCGCGCAGCATGGCGAAATTGTCATTGCCCGCATCGATCACTCCTTCACAGACCAACTCCACACCTTCACGCGAATAAAATTGCAACAGTTCGTAAACCAACTGGCTTTTGGAGGCATGGGAGACCTGCAAGCCGGGAATTGCGTCCGCCTGGTCGTGAAGCTCTGCCAACGTCTTTTTGCGGAAATCATTCACATTCACGCTGACAGGCAGCACGAGTGGCTTTGCGTTGATCTGCGCGCTGTCCGTGGTGGTGATGCCCTGTGATTCAAGAAAGCGCGCGATTTGCGAACGCAGCAGAGCTAGCGGTCCTTCATTCCAGAACACCACATCGGCCCGCACTACTTTCTCCTCGACAGGCATCTGCGCGGCGAGAATGGAATCAATCATCGCGTCGTCGTAGCGGGTCCGGTTTTTCAGCCGCTTCACCTGGGTTTCGCGGCTTGATGCGACCAGCAAGGATTTTTCCTGACCGAGATCAAAATTGTTTTCAAAGAGCAAGGGCACATCGGCGATGAATAATCCCGAGGCTCCCTGTTCCCGGGCATTTTCCAAGGTGTTCAGGCATTCCCGGCGGATCAGCGGGTGCAGGATTCCCTCGAGCTGCCTGCGCGCTTCGTCGTCGGAAAAGACTTTTTTGCGCAAAAACTCGCGGTCCAGGCAATTTTTCGGTGCAAAAATGGCTTCGTCTCCGAAAACGGCACGACACTGCTCCACAACGGCCGGATCGCCGTGGAGTCGACGGGTCGCCAAATCACAGTCAAAGAGTGTAACGAACGGACATAATTCGCGCAGCAATCGACACACAGTGGATTTCCCGCTGGCGATGCCGCCGGTAAGGGCGAAAATTCGCATGCCGGATTATGCGGACAATCTCACGACCATGGCAAGCGGTAAGATCAAAGATTGGCAAATTTTTCCCGCTTCGCCCGCGCTTGGAATTCCCTTGCACTAAAACTTGACGGACTCATCCACTCCTGTTAGCTTGCCGCTGTTATGAAATGGCCCTTCTTTTGTCCCCTCGCGCTTGTCTGCCTTTTCCTCGCGGGCTGTGAGTCGTTCAATCAGCCTCTCAATGGTGAGTACGACCCGCTTTCGTCGCCCGGTTCCCGCAATACAATCGATACGGCCACTGTCAATGCCGAAGTGTTCAAACCGGGACAGTACGTGACCGCCGCGACGAACTCCACCGCCTTTTTCAGCAAACGTCCCACCGGCAATGCCGAAGCTGAGTTGTTGCTCGCGGCCGGCACTTCCATGCGCGTGGTCAAAACGGAGGGATCATTTGTAAAAGTGGAACTAGACAAGGATGGCAAGGTTGGTTACGTCAACAGTGCGATGCTGACCGATGGCCGGGCGGGACAATATCCTCCTTCTGGTGCCGTTCAAGTTTATCCACCCATCGGCGGCGGCTACGATCATGTGCTGCCACTTCCCCCTGCCGCTGGCACGCCACCCACCGACCTGACAACCGGCGCTCCCCTGCCACCGATTTCCCCTCCCTCGGTCCCTGAGGTGTCAAAAAATCCAGCAACCGCCGCTCCCGTTCCGCTCCCCGGCACTGCGCCAGAGGTGCCCGCTCCCGGCACGCCGGTGCAACCTGCTCCCAGCACCGAAACGGAAAAGCCAAAAGAATCGGTTGAGCTTCCCGAACCAGCCGACTCCAAGCCGAAGGATCCCTGACCTTTTTTGCCGGATTTCCGGACAGGACCGGGGTTAACCGCGAAACGAACAGGTCATACCCGGTTTTGCTCGCCGAATAAAACTGACTTTCGATGCTGAAAAAAGGGTCATCACGCAAGGGTGAAAGAAGGCGCAAATCCGTCAATGCCCACCAGCTTGCCGAGAGTTCGGCAGCAACTTCGAGCGTAAAGAAAAAAGCCGCCCACAAGTCCGTCGTTGTGCTGAAGGAAATCAGAGCGGGGGCGGTGGCTCTCCCCGTGGCCGTGCTTGGCATAGCCGATCCCTACCGCGGCACGGCCGCCGGATTTCGGCCGCCCGCTGAGCAAAGCTACGCTCCGCATCAGGGAGTGGAAACCCAGTGGGGCGGGACATACAGCAAACGCAAAAGCAGTCGATGGATCTGGGTCGGCGTGGGCGCGGTGGCCATTCTTTTCTTCAGCGCTCTGTCGGTGTTTACCTATGCCAACATGAAGGAAAACCACAACCCGCAGGATCGCATGTCGGGCTTTGTGGTGGAAACGGATGAGTTCGACCCCTATTCCCCGCTGTTTGCGTTCCAACAGGATCCCCAACGCTACCTGATGGAATGCCTGGGTGTCTTGCAAAAATTCGCAGATGCCAGGGATGTTGCGGATGTGATCCCACTCGTTCGCCACCAACCGGAAAACCTGGTCGCGCTCAAAACCCGCTGGCAGCCGTGGCCGTCGCCGCCGAAGATTCAAAGCGAAATGGATTATGACTACACACTCGCCGAGTACGGCAGCATCGGCTATATCACGATTCACGGTGTTAATAACAACAACGCCCCGTTTGATGTTTATTTCACCCATGAAAATGGCGCCATGCTGCTGGATTGGGCTGCCAGCACGGGGTTGGGCGATAGCCGGCTCAGTACGGTGGTCCGCAATCCCCCAACGCACCCGGTCAGCATGCGGGTGATCTTGTCCTCCTCGCCGTATTACCTGCCCTCATTGCCGGAAGATGAGTACGAATCCTACAAGCTAACTTGTCCGGATGATGAAGCGGTCATCTGGGGTTACGTCAAGCGCGGCTCGGAGGCACACCGCAAAATCGCTGCCCTGCTCCACACCAATGGCGAACTCCTCGAAAGCCTTGCCGGGGCTAGGGCCATCGTGAAAATAAAAAAAACCGACGACCTCTCGGCAAAAAACCGATTTTTTATCACAGAGATGCTTCACAACGACTGGGTTATGCCTTAGTCTCTCCGCGGTGAGCATGGAAGAATCAGGGTGGCATCATTGCGGGAACTGTGGAAAATTGTACCGTGCCACCCAGACCGGCATGCCCTGCCCGAGCTGTGAACACCAGCCAGTGGCGACCAAGAAAAAGCTCACGGTCAACACCGTGGACGGCCAGACGGCATTGCAGCGGAAGGCATTCAATCCGAACCTTACCATCGAAAACATCAACACCGTCGCGTCCGTCTCTTCCGCAGGGCTTGTCCGACTCAAAAAACAGAAGGACAAGCAGGAAGGCGGTGAAATCTACCAACGCAAGAGCACGGTACGCGTTCGCATAAAAAACTACCTTTTGGTGAAACTTCTCGTCGCATGGCTCGTGTTGCTGATGCTTGCCGCCGTCATCATCAAGTGGAAATTCAATGATTCACCACCTGCGGTCGTCCCGCAAATCGTGCAGGAAAGCGATGACGGCAAAACATTGGACAGCAAGAATCTCGATGTGATCAACCAATCGGTGTCATCGATCATGAGCACGGCTTCAGAGTTTTTTGCGGCCAGCTCCCCCGAAGCGCTTGCGCAATCCTGCATCAAACGCCCGCGCCTGGTGCAAACGATCAACAACGATGCTTCGAAGTCCACCATCTTCAAGCCCGAAAAAATGCCCGAACTCATCTCAAAAAACGTCATTCGTACGGCGCCGGCTGTGATGGTGGAGACGGTCTGGACCGACAGCCGGGGCAGGGAGGTCGAATTGGTCTTCGCGCAGCAGGACGACCACTGGCTGATCGACTGGGAAAATTATGCCAAAAGCTCCACCATGCCGTGGCCGGTATTCCAGGCTTCAGAGGGCGATGATGTGGGAACGTTCCGGCTGCTGGTTCGCGAACGTCTCGTGCGCAATACGACTACGGATGCTTCCTTCAGTGTGGTCTTTTACGAACCCGGTTTTCTTCGCGGCAGCGCGCTTGGGCCTCCAAGTTGTGATTTCACGATCGACCGCAGAAGTCGCAACGGCAAAATGATTCTCGCGGCATTGAAGGCGCGGCAGGATAACAAACCGATTTTCCACTCGATCTTCCCGGAAAAAGATCCGCCCAACACCGCCCGGGTTCATGTGAAAATCCGCCGCCAGATTGTCGATGGAGAAAAAAAATTCACGCTGGAGGAATTGATCGCCTGTCACTGGCTGGGCATTGAGGATCCGGGCATCGAATTAACTGACGCTCCTTAACCCCTGGCGCATGATTTCGAGCGGCGCCCGCCCCGGATACCAGATGTCGAATGCCAGCACTCCTTGATGCAGCAGCATGGAAAATCCATTGGCGACACTCGCCTGCTGCAAAAGCGCCTGACGGAGGAATGATGTCAGCGGTGGTTTGTAAATCGTGTCGTAAACAAGATGATGCGAAGCAAAACAGTTCGCGTCCACCGGTGAACCATCGTCGGCGCGCAGGCCGACCGAACTGGTGTTGACGAGAATTTGACATTGTCTCGCCACGCCTTCCAGCTGCGGATCGTTCAGAGCCAAACAATGAAACTTGGTGGCGGGAAATCGACGTCGCAACAATGACGCGAGGATCTCGACTTTTTCAAGAGTGCGGTTGACCAACACCAATCGTGCGGCCCCATCCCGGGCGCACTGGGTGGCGACCGCCTGACCCGCCCCGCCTCCGGCACCGATGATCATCACCCGCTGCCCGCTCAAATCCACCATGAATTCCTCGCGGATGGCACGGGCAAATCCCAGACCATCGGTATTCCAGCCGTGAACTTCGCCATCGACGAACTTCACGGTATTCACCGCCCCGATCAGGCGCGCCTCGTCATCCACCTGATGGCAAGCGTCCAGAGCCGCGAATTTGTGCGGCACGGTGATGTTCGCGCCGACAAAACCCAGTTCGCGCAGCCCCAGCAAAGCTTCCGCCACACGACCGACCGGAACCTCCAGGCGGATGTAGCGACCGTCGATGCCACATGCATCCAAAGCCGGTTGATGCATCGCGGGCGACGCCGAGTGGCCGACGGGAAAACCAAGCACGGCAAGGATCGCGGGTTTGTCATGCCCCGCATCCAGCATTTTCCGGGACACCAGATCCTCTAACACAAAAACGTCCGCATTCATGACGGTTCCCGCACAAAATTCCGCACGCGTTCGATGCAGCGCTCGCGACCCAACAGGGAGAGGATGGCGCCAAGATCGGGGCCACCGTGTTTTCCCGACAATGCCACTCGCAGCGGAAACATCAGCTGCCCGGCTTTCACGCCATGTTCCGCCGCCGCCGCCGCCACCGCCGCTTTCGCCGCGTCAGCCGACCACTCGGAAACCGCGTTGAAATGCCCGGGCAGTGATGCCAACCAGGTGAGCGCCGCGGCATTGCTCCGCACCTTCGCAACGGTTTCCTCTTCGCCGGGGAAGTCATCGTTCAGCAAAAATTCCAGCGCGGCGGGAACATCGGACAAGAGACGCACTTTTTCCTGCACCGCAGCCGCGATGTCCGCAAAGTTTTCCGGAACCGGCAAACCAGCCGCGCGCACGGATGGCTCCGACGCATCCGCGAAATCCTGACGGCTCATCCGCAGCAAATGCTGTTGATTCATCCACGCACATTTCTCCGCATCGAAACGCGCCGGTGCACGGTTCACCGCCTCGAGGCTGAAACGCTGTACTAAATCGTCGAGCGTAAAAATTTCCTCCCCGGTTTTCGGTGACCAGCCGAGCAGGGCCAGATAGTTCACCAGCCCCGCTGCGAGGAATCCCTGGCGCGGGTAGTCGCCCACGGCGGCACCCTTGTCGCGCTTCGACATTTTCGAGCCGTTTTCATTCTGAATCAATGGGATGTGCGCATAAGCCGGAGGTACCGCGCCAAACGCTTCGATGAGTTGCAAATGTTTCGGCGTGTTCATCAAATGATCCTCGCCGCGGATCACATGGCTGACCTGCATTTCCAAATCGTCGACTACGTTCACAAAATGAAACACGAACGAGCCGTCGGAGCGTCGCACCACCATGTCGGGCGTGTTCGATTCATCGGTATAGTCGATGGTCACATCGCCGCAGACCAGATCGCTCACGGTCACGGGGCGACGCTCGAAACGAAACCTCCAGGCACCGTCGCTTTCATAAACCCGCCCGGAATCGACGAGTTTTTCAAAATAGCGGGCGTAAATTTCCCCGCGCTGGCTTTGATAATAAGGACCGTGCGCCCCACCCGCCTGCGGGCCTTCATCCCAGTCGAGCCCGAGCCACGACAAGCCATCGAAAATCGCCTGCCGCGCTTCGTCGGTGTTGCGCGCTTCATCGGTGTCCTCCACCCGCAGGATGAATTGACCGCGGTGTTTGCGGGCAAACAACCAACAAAACAATGCAGTGCGCGCGCCGCCGACGTGAAGATAGCCGGTGGGCGATGGCGCGAATCTGGTTCTAACAGTCATGGAATGAATTCGTCCCGCACCAGCGGATTGGCACGTCCCGACAACACTGGGATAAAAATCGCCCGCTGCACAAGCCCAGAAACAGGCAATTCGATGCAGCGTGCTGGACAAGCCCGGTTACCGAAAATTTACGCAAGATTTTCTTGCCAAATCGCTGGAAATTCATTTGTATCGCCCCCCACGATGCAAGTCGTGGCAACCATTTGCTCGGATGGCGGAATTGGTAGACGCGCTGGACTAAGGATCCAGTGGGGCGACCCGTGGGTGTTCGAGTCACCTTTCGAGCACTTCTCTCTAACAGGAGTAAAGAAGAAGCCCGGCTCGCGCCGGGCTTCTTTGTTTTTAAAAATCTAGTGAGGGCTCACTCAGGGAGTCTTGGCCGTGATGCGGATCGCCTGATAGAGTTTCTCCTTGCGATCCACACAGCGGCTGTTGACCAAAACCCTCATGCCGGGTTTGATGTCGGTAACCGTCGCGTCCTTGCGATCGACCACGATCTTGGCCGTTTCATCCACAAGATAAATCTTGTCGCCCACCGTGATCTTTTTGCTGTCAACCGCCGTAACCTCCGGCATTCTCGCGGGAGCGCCTTTGAAAGTGCCTGATGTCGAGGCACCGCCGACGGGCCCGCACGATCCGTTCGGGCAGCCAGCATTGCTGGATTGTCCGGCGAAGAGCAGGACGACGAAGAGGGCGGCGATGGTTTTGGTGGTTTTCATATTGACCGTGCTTCTGTGGTTAGGCCCTGGAAATGGACGAAATAACGGTTACACGCATTTCGCATATCAATTGTTACGACATTCAGAAAGCGGGGTCGGTCCGTCAAGCACAAAAAGAAGATTTTTCCGAGCCGACGCAGGCTAGCTCACTTGCCGTCGGTTTTTTTTTCCTCCGGTTTTGTTTCCGGTTTTTTCTCCCCTGCCGGAACAAATACAAGGGTGACCCCATTGATGCAGTAGCGCTGGTCTTTCGGAGTGTTGAATCCCTCGCCTTGGAAGAGATGGCCCAGATGCCCGTTGCAGTTGGCACAGAGCACTTCGGTGCGCACCATGCCCAGGGAGACATCCTGCTTCAAGGTGACGTTTTTGTTGTTGCTGGCATCAAAAAAAGAAGGCCAGCCGCAGTGGGAGTCGAATTTGTGATCCGAGGAAAACAATTCCGTCCCGCACCCGGCACAATAGTAGGTTCCGCCTTTTTGCTCCTTGAATTGCTTGTAGGTGGCGCTGTTGGCCGGTTCGGTGCCCGCCGTGCGCAGAACGCGATACTGCTCGGGCGTGAGGCTGGCTTTCCACTCGGCCTCGGTTTTCTCGACTTTTGCCGCAGGTTGCGGGGGTGCTTGATCTTTGGTTTGCATGACTTGTTTTTCCTCGGCGAACGTTTTTGCCACCAACAAGCCGAGGGCCAGCAGCATCAGGGCGAACAATGACTTTTTCATGGGAGTATCGTAGCCGATCAGCCGCGCAAATCAAGGGAATCGCTGCAAAATTTTTCCCATCGCCTGGACCTTCGCCTCCGGCCACAGCGGGCGCGGGGTCATGATCGCGCCGTCGAGCGACCGATGCTCGGGCCAGTCCGCCACGGCGGGGATTCGCGCGACCGCGCGATGGATGATGGCTTTTGCCGCCGTGACATTGGCGTGGAGATGTCCCATCACCGCTTCGGCCGTTACCGGCGATTCCTCGATTTTCCAACAATCGTAGTCGGTAATCATCGCCAGGGTGGCGAGGGCGATTTCCGCCTCGCGGGCGAGTTTCGCTTCGGGCAGGTTGGTCATGCCGATCACGTCGAAGCCCATGCTGCGATTGGTTTCGCTCTCGGCTCTTGTGGAAAATGCGGGGCCGTCCATGTTCACGTAGGTGCCGCCCTCGTGAACCGACAACCCTTGCGCCCTCGCCGATTCAGCAAGGATGCTTCGCAAACCGGCACTGACCGGTTCGGCAAAACTGACATGGCCGACGATGCCGCCGCCAAAAAAAGTATGATGCTCGCGACGACTGGTGCGGTCGAAAAACTGATCGGGCAAAACGACATGGCGCGGGTGGTATTCCTCCTTCAAGCTGCCCACGGCGGTTACGCAGATCAGCCAGCGCACATCAACACGGCGCAGCGCCCAAAGGTTCGCCCGATGATTGATTTCGGTCGGCAGCAATCGATGACCCCGGCCATGGCGCGGCAAAAACCAGACCTGTCTGCCGTGCATGATCCCGCCGATCAGAGCATCGCTCGGTGGGCCATAGGGTGTCTCGACAAAAAGCTCCTGGTTTTGCTCGAAGCCGTCGATTTCGTATAGCCCGCTGCCGCCGATGATTCCAATGCTTGCTGACTCGCTCACGCTCACTTATGGCAGATTTTCGCAGCGGTGACAATTCCTTTCCCCTCCGGTGCTGACTTCTTGAGACTTGCCATCGGCGCGGTCACGGTTAGGATCGGCGTGTGAACGACGACTTGGAAAACAATGGCTGTTTTGCCCTGCGTGGGGACAAAAACCAGATCGAAAACGGCAGCGAATTTTCACCGAAATTTGATGAGAATGGCTTGATTGCCGCGCTGGCGATGGATGCCCATACCCGCGAACCGCTCATGCTGGCGTGGATGAACAAGGAGTCGCTGCGCATGACTCTGGAAAAAGGCGAGG
The DNA here is from genome assembly GCA_945860285.1 of Akkermansia muciniphila. GTDB lineage: Bacteria > Verrucomicrobiota > Verrucomicrobiia > Verrucomicrobiales > Akkermansiaceae > UBA956. Next base: position 21,165 of record CAMAQB010000026.1, read on the forward strand.
CGGTTTACTGGTCGCGCTCGCGCCGGGAAATCTGGCACAAGGGTGCCACATCCGGGCAAATCCAGAAAGTCGTGGAAATGCGCACCGATTGCGATCAGGACGCCCTGATTCTCTACGTCGAACAAGCCGGCGGCGGTGCCTGCCACACCGGAAGGAATTCGTGCTTTTACCGCAGCGTCAGCCCCGGCAGCCCGGCCGCGTTGCATTTTTTGGAGGAGAACGGATGATTTTTCAAAAAAAACGCCTGCTGACGAAATTCACAGTTGCCATGTTGTGAAAAAAACTCTAGCTTCCGCACCCCTTTTGGCGGTTTGACCGCTTCGGGGACACGCAAGATTCACAATCCATCTCCTACCAACGACCATGAACATCATCGCAAAAATTGAAAAAGAGCAGTTGAAACCGGACATCGCCGACTTCAACGTGGGAGACACAGTGAAAGTGCATTGCCGCGTTGTGGAAGGTGGCAAGGAGCGGGTGCAGATTTTCGCAGGCATCGTGATTGGCCGCAGAGGTCACGGCGTGAATGCGGCGTTTACCGTTCGCAAAATATCCTACGGCGAAGGGGTAGAGCGCGGATTTCCGCTGCACACACCGCGGATCGCCAAGATCGAAGTCACCCACAAGGGCAAAGTGCGCCGCGCGAAGTTGAATTACCTTCGCCAACGCGTCGGCAAACGCGCGACCCTGGTGAAGTCGCTGGAACAAAACTGAGCGGGTTTTCATCCTGCCGGACTTGGCACATGAACAAGGTTTTTTCGCTCTTCCAGTTCGGAAGGGGAAACTTGTTGCTGGTTGATTTCTTGCATCCAGCTGAAGCGTAACGATGTGTCGTCGACTACTTGCTTTTTGCGACAAGGATGAAGTCAATGAGACCTTGCACGGTGCGATGGGATTCCACAGGATGGCGCAGCGGCAGCTCGCCATGGATGCGATAGACATTGCGCCTGCCGACACGTTCGCGTTTCAAAACACCACCGGCTTCCAACTCTGCGATGATTTTCTGAACCGCACGTTCGGTTATGCAGACGGCTTCCACCACATCCCGCAGCCGCATTCCCGGTCACTTGATCGAACGTCTCGAGCGCGAAGGCAAGCTCATCATCCTCGGCGGAGTCTATCACCTCGACACCCGCAAGGTCGAGTTTCTGAACTGATATCGGTCGCATTCGGAACCGCCCTCCTCGGGGAATCAGTTCGCTCCGACCCCATCTTTGCGGCAGTTCAAAAACATCTTCAGTCCCCTGCGTTTTCCGCACGGGACTGAAGTCAATTCCTCAGAAGGCTTCAGTGGTTGGATCGAGCGTTCCAACCTCGTGCAATCCAGGTTGCTTCATGCATGGTCGGAACCCATTTGAAAAAAATGGAATTCCCATGGTCCCAACTCGACGTAGAGCCCGGCATTCACCATTTCGTCGCCACTCCGCTGATAGGAAATCCCTTCTAACAGGTCGAGCAGGCTCCACATTTTTCCTCTCAAATCAGCCCACGGCACCTGGACACAGGCCTGACTGGTTGTCGGGCTGAAATTGACAATGATCAGCCTGCGCTCCTCGTGATTATCCCAGCAGCAGGCGAATAGGTTTTGACAACTTTGATTGTCCGGCCAGCCGAGCAATGAACAGAGTTGCCATGAGCCGCTGCGAAAAACATCATGATCGATTGCCCGCAACAGGCGCCTGTAAAATGCCATCAGTTCCAGATTCACGGCTTCGAAAGGCCGTCGTGCCAGAAATACCGGCAGCCTGACTTTCCTTCCTTCGAGTTGCCCCTCATGAATCAGCCGTGCCCCGGGCAATGTGAAGACCGCCACTGCGGACGCCTTTGCTTTGCCATCCGGAAATGCAGCCGCCGCCCTTGGTTCATCGTGGTTCTCGATGAAACGAACCATTTTGTTTTGATAGAATGAATCCGCATGAAGATGCAGTCGCGCGCTTTCGGCGTCGCCTTGCTCCATGCGGTCGTAGAGTTTCTTGTCGTAACAAAAGTCAAAACCCTGCTGCTGCAGTTCCCACTCAAGATCCCAGTAGGCCTCGGCCAGAAACAGAAAATCGGCCTGACTGGTTTTGACGGCGGGGATGAGCATCGACCAGAAATCCTCCGTCGGGTTTATCACGGCACGATCTCCCCAGGTGCGAGCAAAAATGTTGTTCAACATGAGCATGGCCATGTCGCAGCGGATGCCGTCGCACTGTGCGGCGATCTCCCTCACGGTTTCAATCATCGCCGTTCGCAGACCTGGATCGAATGCATTGAGCTGCATTACATCGGGCCATGCCGGAAAAAACGGATCCCGACCACAGGCGAACACCTTGTCTCCCATGGAAAGAAACGCAGAGGGATTATGCAACAGGTCGGCGGAATCGCCCTGAATCAAGTACTCGGGATGTTCACTCACCCAAGGATGATCCGGAGCGATATGGTTCGGCACAAAATCGAGGATGAGTCGGATCCCCCGCTGTCGAAGCATGTTTCGCGCCATGGCAAGGCCCTCCGGTCCGCCCAGCCGTTCATCCACCCGATAGCGACGAACACAATAAGGAGAGCCGACATTGTCTGCCGCGGTGAAGTCAGGCAGGGCCCGCTTGAAATCTTCGAGCAGGCCGCTGTTCTGCAACGATATCGCAATACCGGCAGGACTGCGCTCCCAGACACCCATCAGCCAGATGACATCAAAACCAAAACCGGCGAGTCGGTCCCACTCCTCCGCAGGCACAGTGGCAAGAGTCACAGGCCGCTTGTGAATGCCCTCCAGCTCGCCCAGCCACACCCAGGTGTTGATTTCATAAATCACGGGGTGTTTGGGCCACGCTTTCATTGCTTAACTTCCCAACCGTCGACAACAGAAGCCGACACAGCGCGCGCGGCCCCACGGATCAAACCACAGGGCAATCCCGCTGTCCACACCGGCGTATCAAGTATTTTGTTGTCACGGGCTCAACCCGCGCCTATAAATCCATTCGTGCGCCTTCATAAAAGCATAGCGGTTTTCCTGTGCCTTGCCATTGTCTGGATCGTCTGGTGGAACGGTGTGAAACACAAGGATTTCGTCTCGCCACCTTCGCCTGTGCAACTGGCAAAAGTGCGGGAGGATACCCTGCGCAATCTGGGTGCGCCGGAGATCATCGACCACGAGGAACCAGCCAAAGCGATTCTGGTCAAGGCAACATCGTTGACTTTGCCGAATCCTGCCTTGGAAAAGGAGATGGCGCAGACAAAAGATGAAATCATGGAGATGGGCGACCTCATCACAGCTCCAGGCCTGGATTGTTATGCGAACCTCTCGGAGAAAGGCGCGTCCCACCTGATCGACCTCGCCACTCTGCTTGAAACCAAGGGGGAACTGCTGCGCTCGCTGCTTGCCTGGGAACGCGTCATCGACGTGGTCAAGCCGGAAAAGGAACAATACAACATCGCGTGGAAAGCCATGCAACGACTCAAGCCCCAATTGCCACCATGGAACATCGATCCCACAGGATGCCAGGTCGTGATCATCAACGCGGGGTGTGATCGCGAAACCGCAAAGTTGCTCGAACCGGTTCTGGCCGAACTGGCTGATTTTCTGGCGAGCGCCTCATCGGGAATCGTGCAGGTTCAATCGAAGATTTTTTCCGGTCCGGCTCCGGCGAAAGGTGGGCCGCAATTGCCCATCGCACTTTGGTTCAGCGGTCCGGCGGATCATTCAGTGCAGTCGAAAACGATCAGCATTCCCTCGCAATACAGTGACCAAGCCGCCATGAAACGCGTGGTAGCGGCCAGCGCCTACAAGCTCATCCGCGACGATATTGCATCAAAAACCGCTTTTCAGGCGCCGGATGACCTCAAGGAGAACGAAGATGCCAACCCGCTGCTGGCCACAGCGCTGACCCGGCTGCTTTGGAGCGAATTCGCAACCCGGCTCAATTCGCCCCCGTGAGATTTTTTTTGAACTTTTTTCATCTCCGCGACGTTAGTACCTCTGCACCGACATCATGCGCATCCTTCTAACCATCTTCTGCTCTGTGGCTTTTCTCCAGGGGCAACCCGCACCCGCGCCGCAAGCGCCGCCGAACGGGGAGATTCCAAGCAAACCGACTCCGGGGCAGGCGGAAAAAGCACCAGAGCCCGCGAAAGCACCTTCGGTCACCAAGCTCGAAAACGGGATGATCAAGGTCGGCGAGGTGACATTCGATCCCAAAACCCGGCAGATTTTTGTTCCCTGCACGGTGAATATGAACGAGGGCATGCTCGAATACGCCATCGTGCACGAAGGCGGCAAAGTCCATGAATCCCTGCTGAAAACCAAAGCATCGCCTACCGACATCAACGTCGCCTTCAAACTGCTGCGCTATGTGGAATCCCCCGAGTTGTTCCCTCTTCCCCGGGAGAACTACGAGACTCCAGTCCAATATCCCATCGTCTCCGATGAGGTGCGCAAAGGTGCCCGGGTTGACTTGAACCTGGAATGGCAGGTCGAGGGCAAAAGCAAGAAAGCGGCGCTGGCCGAGTGGATCCACCACGGCGACGAAACCAAGCTGATGGGCAAGGAGCCCTGGGTTTACGGCGGTTCGATGATGTACGGTGGAAAGTTCGTGGCGGAAAGCACGGGCGACATCGCCTCGATTTGCGTTGTCAGCGCATCGATTCTTCTCTACGCAGGACAAGATGACGACAACGACGAGATGTGGCATGCCAATCATGATGCCATGCCTGCCAAGGATAGTCCTGTGACGCTGGTCATTTCGCCCCACAAACCCTGAATCTCGACAATCAACGAACCACACTTATGAAAACATTGTTCCTACTTCTTACGGCAGGCATCGCGTGTGCCGATGTTTCGCCCTACGCTTCGCTGCAACAGGAAATGAAACTGGCCATCGCGCGTGGCAACGCCTGGCTGGCCACCCAGCAAAAAGCCGAGGGTCACTGGGATGACCCCGAGACTCCCGCATTCAGCGCCCTGGCCCTCACTGCGGCGGTGCGCGATCCCAACCGCAAGGCCGGTGAGGAAAAACCCGCCCACGTGAAAAAAGGCTTCACCTGGCTGCTGACCAACCAAAAAGAGGACGGCGGGATCTTCAACAAGGGACTGAGCGTTTACAATACCGCTACTTCAGTGACGGCCCTGGCGTCGGCGGGCGACGAGGCCTACGAAGCCGCGATCGTGCGCGCCCGCAAACATCTCATCAACAACCAGTGGGACAAGGGGGAAAAAGGCAAACCGGATGAAGCCAATGACGGCGGCATCGGTTATGGATCCAAAAACGACCGCTCCGATATGTCAAACACCCATCTGGCTCTGGAAGCCATTGTGCTTTCCCAGAAAATCATCCAGGACGGCAAACACGGCGAGCAACCCGACCTCGACTGGGGCGCCGCAGTGCAGTTCATTTCCCGCTGCCAGAACCTTGAGGAAACCAACGACCGCGACTGGGCGTCAAATGATCCAAAAAACAAAGGCGGCTTTGTTTACGGACCGAACGAAAGCAAGGTGGAATCGGAAAAACTTCCCAGCGGAAAAACGCCTCTGCGTTCGTATGGATCGATGTCCTACGTGGGACTGCTGTCGTTGATTTACGCCAAACTTTCCCCTGACGACCAACGTGTTGTTGCAGTGAAGGAGTGGTTGGGCAAGAACTACACCATGGACGAGAATCCCGGCGTCGGTGCCCAGGGGTTGTATTATTATTATTCCGCCATGGCCAAGGCGCTCTCTGCTTCGGGAATCGATAAACTCTCTCTGGAGGGCGGCAAAACAGCCGACTGGCGCAAGGACCTTTGCGAAAAGCTGCTCAGCAAACAGCGCGAGAATGGCTCGTGGGTGAATGACAATGGTCGATGGATGGAATCGAATGCGGTGCTCAGCACTGCGTATGCCGTCATGGCTCTGGAGCAGATCTACGACTCGATCCCGCAGCGTTGATTCGACAGAGCGGTGCGATTATATCCAACTTCTTCAAGCATGAAACGCTGCCTGCTTTTGCTACCATTGTTGTTGCTTGCCTCCTGTGCCACTTGCTGGCGCGGTGGCGAGCCTTTGCGAACGAATGAATTGAAATCCCTGCATGCGGTGGCGGCGGATTTGCGCACCGCGGATAACATCGTGGTCTATCACGGACTCGCCCATCCGGTGCGCGACATGGAGATTTACCAGCAGCAATTGAAAACCGTGCCGAATGTGGAGTTCGCCGGTTTCCGCTTTCACAAAAAACCCGAGCCCGTGTCGCCGCAACTGGTGCGCTCGGTGGTGAAGCTCTACTGCGATCCCGCGTCCCACCAGGCTCTTGCTTCGCCCAAATCGACCTGCGCGGGATTTCATCCCGATTATGCTCTGGTCTGGTCTAACAAAAAAGGCCGGCGCGTCCTGCAGATCTGCTACGGCTGTCACGAATGGAAATATTTCGGCCCTGGCGGTGTTCTCCACACCGACATCAACGAGCCAGCCTATTTCGATTCGATCACCCGCTGGCTGCCCCCGAAACTATAGGAAAAAAGATACCCGCCGATTTTGCGAGGCACCTTTGAATAAAGTGAATGATGCTGCGTCGTAGCTTCTGTAACGCACGTTACACAAGTATATGAAAACAGCATTCACTGCATTCGCCATCGCCGCTCTTGCCATCGCAGGAACGGCATCCCGAGCCGATGCCCAGTCCCATTGCGGACGGGCACCATCGAGCTACACCTACATCAGCGGCTACCGTTCCTGCGGCACGCCGATCTACACACAGAAATATTTCGTCGGCTACGACCACTGCGGTCGTGCGATCTGGAAATACCGGGTGATCAGCCCGCCGATCCAGTATCGACCGGTGCGCGAGTGCCGCCCCGCGCCCGTCTATCAGAACTACGGATACCCGCGCGGTTATGGCCGGAGTTCCTGCCGCTGATCGCACATCGTTTTCGATCAAGCCACACTGTCCGGACAGTGTGGCTTTTTTCTGATACGCACAGCCGACGATCAAGCCAGGTGAGTGCCCATGTATATCCTTGATGAGAAGCGGGCTCGACTGCTAGTTATGAACCAGAACAGATGAAACGACACCTTTTCGCATGCCGCCTGACCATTTTTACCGCATTAATGTCCTTGCTGTCGTGCGCGGCTCCCCTAACGAAGCATGGCGGGACATAGCACAAGCCGAAAACCACATTGTCGGGCAAAACCGACATTCCCATGCTTCTGGCGGGAAAAAATCCGGCAAAACATTCGCGATTGCCGATTCCCATGTCGTTGAAATTTGATCCAGTCGATGTCGTGGGTGCGGGATGCTGGGACGTGCTGATGCGTTTGTTTTTGTTTGGATCCTCCTTGTGGATGGGCAGCGGCATCGGAGCCTGGGCATTGTATGGAGCCGATCTGTTTGATTCTCCCCTGCAGCCGATCATCACCTTTTTGATTGGTCCGGCCTTTCCCTTGTCATCGCTGGTTTTTCTAACATTTCCCGCCGTGCTGATCGGGATGTTCGTGTTTATTCGCACCGAAAAGGACATTGCCCCGCGCTGGGCGGCATTTGCGACTCTCATCGGGCTGCTGATTCCATTGGGCAATTTCCGAAAGATCGAACGCCACTGGTTGACCTGGCCGGTTTGGTTGTTGTTAGACTCGATGATGTGCGTCGGAACCTGGTTTTTCATCCAGGGGCAACGAAACCGCTGGATCCAGCAACTGGAAACGCTGAAGCAGCAAAACCACAAGCGACGCGTCGAGATGCACGAGGAATTCGGCACTTCTCCCGTGAAACTCTGCGATAAAAACGTGGAATGGAAGGGAAATAAAAACCAGTCGAGCATGGTGTCACCCGCAACAAGCAGGTATTTCGCAAGCTCAGTGCGGCGGACAGGCACTGGATGAACCGCGTTTCGTTTCCTCTGCCCTTGCCGGAAAACGCGCTGCATTTCAGGATTGCGCCAAAGCAACTTGCGGATCATGATTTTCCGTCCTGCGCGGTGGCTGGATCATCGGAAACTTCACCGCAGCGGACATGAAATTTGAATTTTTTTTGAGGTGAAGAAATTGGTCGTGGTCATTGCGTGCGGAGGAACCGGAGGACATTTGTTTCCGGGAATCGCGGTTGCGGAGGAACTCAAGTCGCGCGGACACAAACCGCTGCTGTTGATCTCGAAAAAATCCGTTGACCAAGAGGCATCGCGGAAATACGGCGATCTGGAATTCGCGGTGATTCCCGCTGTCGCCAAGCCGTCGACCTTTTCCCCGCAGATGATTCCTTTCCTCTGGAAAATGTGGGGCACGATCCGGCATTGCAAAAAAATCCTGCGCGCCCACAAGGCCGACATGGTGATCGGCATGGGCGGATTCACCTCGCTGCCGCCGGTGTATGCCGGCCATGCGCTCGGCCTGAAGACCTTTGTGCACGACTCCAACGCCCTGCCAGGCAAGGCGAACATGCTGACGGCGCGATGGTGCACCAAGGTGTTTGTCGGGATGAAAGAAGCGCTTGTGCATTTCAAGGGGCGCGACGTGGTGGTCACCGGCACACCGGTGCGCGGCGAGATGAAACAGGAGCCTTCGCGGGATGCGGCGGCGGAAAAATTCGGCCTCGATGCGCAACGGCCGATCCTTGTGGTCATGGGTGGCAGCCAGGGAGCCCAACGATTGAATGCGTTGGTCGCGGAGGCATTCGATCAATTTCCGGCGGGAACGCAGGTTCTGCATGTGGCTGGCAGTGCCGATGAGGCACGCGTGCGCGAGCAGTCCGCCGGGCGCAAGGGTTACGTGGTGCTCGGATTCTGCGACGACATGGCGTCGGTCTATGCGGTGGCGGACCTGATCTTGTGTCGCGCCGGAGCGTCCAGCATGACCGAACTGGCGCATGCCGGCCTGCCGTCGATTCTGGTGCCTTATCCCTATGCAGCCGATGACCATCAAACCAAAAACGCGGAGGTGTTCGCCGCAGCGGGAGCGGCGAAAATGGTGCAACAGGCGGACCTCGATGCCTCCGGGCTGGCCGCGATGGTCGATGCAATCATCGGCCACGGAGAGGTCGTTATGAAAATGAAATCCGCGGCCCGGTCTCTCGATGTGCCCGATGCCGCCGCGCGGGTTTGTTCGGCGATGGAGGCAGCTTTGAAATAATCAAATACGATTCACGTAGTAGATCCGCAACAAATTCATGCACATCAAGGACTGGAGCATACGCATCACCCAACGGGAAAAACCACTGCGGGTGCACTTGATCGGTGTGGCGGGTTCGGGCATGAGCGGGCTCGCGTTGTTGTTGTTGGAAATGGGTCACCAGGTCAGCGGGTCCGACCGCGTGACCAGTGCGGAGACCGAACGACTCCAGGGGCTCGGCCTGCGTTTTTCCTCGCCCCACACCGCCGAGGCCGTGCGCGAGGCCGATCTCGTGGTGTTCAGCTCGGCAATCCGCCCCGAAAATCCCGCCTTCGCCGAGGCGCTGGCACGGAATATTCCTCTACTCCGCCGCGCCGAATGTCTGGCTGCGATTCTCAACACCAAAAAAGGCGTGGTGGTCAGTGGAACCCATGGAAAGACCACCACCTCGTCGATGACCGCCCACATCCTGCGCGAGGCGGGCATGCGGCCCAGTCATTATGTCGGCGCGGAAATTCCGATCCTCGGCAGCAACGCCCACTGGGAGGAAGCGGGGGAATACATGGTCGCGGAAGGCGACGAAAGCGACGGCACCCTGGTTCTCTACGAACCGGTGTGCTCGCTGGTGCTCAATGTCGAAGCCGAACATCTCGATCACTATCGCGACATCGATCACATCTGCGAGGTGTTCGCCACCTTGTTGGATCAAACGCGCGGACGCATCGTTTATTGCAAGGAATGCCCCGTCGCCACCCGGTTGCAAAGTGGTCGCGATCACGCGGTGTCCTACGGCTGGCAGGACGCGGATTATGTCGCCGAAGACCTGCGCGAACTGCGCGGCTCCAGCGCCTTCCGGGTGATGCGTGGCGGCGAGTTGCTCGGCGACATCGAACTCGGAATTCCCGGTCGGCACAACGTGCTCAACGCGCTGGCCGCCATCGCCGTCGCCGATGGAGTCGGTGCGAATTTCGCCCTCATCGCCCGGGCCTTGTCGACTTTTGCCGGGGCGAAGAGGCGATTCGAGACCAGGTATCTTTCGGCGAACTACCGCATCGTTGATGACTACGGCCATCATCCCACCGAGCTGGCGGCGACCCTGCAAACCGCCCGATCCCTGAAACCCGTTCGCGTGGTGGTTCTTTTTCAACCGCACCGCTACTCGCGGACCCAGGCGCTGGCCGATGATTTCGGTCGGTCCTTGCAGGCGGCGGATGAAGTTTTCATCACGGATGTGTATGCCGCAAGCGAGAAACCGATTGAGGGAGTGAGCGGGGTGACGTTGGTCGAGGCGATGAAACGCCACGGCGACATCAAGGTCACGTCCGTGCCTGATTTGAGCATCGCGCACCACCAGGTGGGCAATGCGCTGCAACCGGGCGACCTGCTGATCACGCTGGGTGCAGGCAATGTTCACGAAGCGGGAACCCGGATCGCGGATGATTTGAAAATTCTCGAGGAAATGCTGCGGCTGGTGCCCGAGGGCGACATCGAGGGAAAACTCTACGAGCCGATGCGCCGCCACACCACCATGTTGGTGGGAGGACCGGCGCAGTTTTGGCTGGAACCTCATACGTTCGAGGCCTTCGCGGCCTGCGTCGGCTATTGCCGGGAGCGCGGCATCGCCGTGCGAGTGGTCGGGCGCGGCTCCAACCTGCTGGTCCGGGATGGCGGCATTCGCGGTGCGGTGATTCATCCGACCGGTGGCGTATTTTCCGCCGTGCGCGTGGAGGGTGACACAGTCATCGCCGGTGTCGGGGCACGCTTGAAAAAAGTCGCAAGTGCGGCTCAAAGCGCGGGGATCGGTGGCTTTGAGTGGATGGAGGGCATTCCCGGCAATGTCGGTGGAGCCCTGCGCATGAATGCCGGTGCGATGGGGGTGGAAATGTTCGACCAGGTGGTGAGTCTCACATTTCTTGATGAGGACGGCGAAATCCGCACGCGTCAGCGCGACGAGATCACCGCGGAATACCGCAACGTCGGCGAGCTGCGACGCAATTTCGCCCTGGAGGTTGTGCTGTCGGGGACTCCCGATTCGAAAGAAAACATCCAACGTCGCTGGGATGAATCAAGGGCCAAGCGCCAAAAAACGCAACCGATTGCCGCCAGTGCCGGATGCATGTTTAAAAACCGCGAACTCATTCCCGCAGGCAAACTGGTCGATGAAATGGGCCTCAAGGGATGCCGGGTCGGCCATGCCGAAGTTTCCGCCATCCACGGAAATTTCATCGTCAACACCGGCGGTGCGAAAACCGCCGACGTGCTGGCCTTGGTGGAACAAATCCGCGACAAGGCAAGGGCTGAACGAGGCATCGAAATGGAGATGGAGGTCAAGGTCATCGGGGAGGACGATTACACATTCTAACAAAAATTATGGACAAGAACTTGTTGATTGCCGTGCTGATGGGAGGTCCGGGGTCGGAACGCGAGGTTTCACTCGCCTCCGGGGCCGCTGTGGTGAAGGCGTTGCGGGACGAGGGCTGCCGGGCCGAAGCGGTGGATGTCCACGGCCGTGAAATCCATCTGCCGCAGGGCACCGCGCTGGCATTCAATGTGATCCACGGAACATTTGGGGAAGATGGGACGTTGCAGGAATTGTTAGAGAAACGGGGCGTTCCCTACACCGGGGCCGGAGTCGCCAGCAGTCGTGTTGCCTTTGACAAAAACCTCGCGAAGAAAAAATTCATCGATGCAGGCGTGCCGACACCGCGTGCGGAAATCGTCGATGTCTCGTCCGGTGTGCGATTGCCGGAAATGGCCGTGCCTTTCGTGGTCAAACCACCTCGTGAGGGTTCGAGCGTGGGTGTGCACATCGTGCTCAAAGCCGAAGACGCGATGGCGGCCATGGAGGATGCAGCCCGTTATGGCAATGACATTCTAGTCGAGCAGTACGTGGCCGGAAAGGAACTGACCGTGGGCATTCTCGATGGCGAGGCGCTGCCAATTGTTCACATCGCTCCGCGCAGCGGGTTCTATGACATGAGCAACAAGTACCCGTGGATGAGCGGCGGCCAAGGCAGCGATTATTATTGTCCGGCCGATCTCGATGAAGCAACAACGCGCTGCGTCCAGCAAGCAGCTCTGGCGGCGCATCAGGCACTGGGCATCGAAATTTACTCGCGGGTCGACGTGCTTCTCGACGCGGACAATCGGCCCTATGTTCTCGAAGCGAATACCATCCCCGGCATGACCGCCACAAGCTTGCTGCCAAAGGCGGCGGCGGCAAAAGGCATCGCTTTCGGGGAATTATGTTTACGAATTGCTGATATTTCACTAAAGTTGCGCTTGTAAAAATAATGGCTCGTCGAAAAACCACATCGTACCGACCGTCGCAGCACACTCGTGTGCTGATGACCCGCGTCACGTCGCCCACGATCATTTGGTTTGCCGTTCAAAAATGTCTTTTCCGGCTGTTTTTCTGGGGGATGGTTTGTGCCGCGATCGGCGGTGCTGGTTACGGTGTCTGGTGCTACTTGCGACAGTCGTACCTCGAAAATCCGGAATACCAGCTGCGGATCGTCAAACTGAATCTGAACAGCGTGATGAATGAAGCCGATGTCGTCCGGATTGGCGGCATTCCCCTCAATTCGAGTATTTTCGGGGTGGATGTGGTCGGCGTCGAGCAGCGCCTCAAGGAGCAGCCGGCGATTATATCCGCCTCGGCGCGAAGGGAACTGCCCGCCACGATCGTGGTGGAAATCCAGGAACGAATTCCTTATGCATGGATCGAATGCCCGGCGCAAAAGATGACAGCGCGAAGCCTCGAAGGCGGATTTTTGATCGACAAAAACATGCATTTGTATCCGTGTCCGCCGATGCAGTTTGATTCAGCGCTGTTTCTGCCAGTCATCGAAGTGGCCGCCGAGGAGGGCGAGTTGTTGCAGCCCGGGAAAATCATCGAAACCAAGGCGATGAAACGGGCCGTGCATCTGCTCGATATTGCCGAGAACGCCAGTCAATCGAACCTGCCGTGGATCGACCGTATCGAACCATACAACAGCTGGGCCATGAAAGTGCTGACCCGCGACGGCATCGAGGCTGTCTTCGGCCTTGAGGATCATGAACGGCAAATGGAGAATCTGCTAGTGTCGATGAAACACGCGGCGGGCAAAGGCATGAAAATTGCCGCAATCAATCTCATTCCCGAAAAAAACATTCCCGTGGTGTTGCGTTCGTCGGCCACACCGGAACCGCTCAAGGTCAAACCGAAGTCGCCACCTGGCTGGCAGGCCGCACAAGGACGGCACTAACGGAAAGCAACATCAATTGTAAACTATGGCGCGCGCCAGAATTCATGTGGGACTAGAGATCGGCACCAGCAAGGTTTGCATGGTGGTCGGTGAGGTTCGGTCCGATGGATCGGTGAAAATCCTCGGCCTCGGCACCAGCAAGTCCGCAGGGGTGCGGCGAGGCGAGATCAGCGACTACGCCAACACCAAGGAATGTGTGGACGATGCCCTCGTCAAAGCGGAAGAAGCGAGCGATGTGGAGATCGGCAGTGTGTTCCTGTCGGTGACCGGATCGCACATCGTCGGCATGAACAACACCGGAACCTACCGGCTGCCGGAGAATGAAAAACAAATCCAGCCGGAACATTTGCACGAGGCGAAGGAGATTGCAAAAGACGTGCACATTTCCCCGGACCACGTTTGCCTCCACAACATCCTGCGCAGCTATCGTGTGGACGGCTTCGAGCACAGCAGCAGTCCGGTCGGATTGTTCGGCAAAACCCTGGAAGTCGATTTCCATGTGGTGGCCGGCATCGGCACCCGAATCCAAAACAGCATCAAGTGTGTCAGGGAGCTGCAGGTGGATGTCGACGATGTCGTTTTCGCGCCGATCGCCACGGCGCAGTTCGCGCTCGACCGCAGCACCCGCGAACGCGGCGCACTGCTGATCGACATCGGCGGCGGCACCACCGATTATGCGCTCTATTTGAAAGGTGCGATCGTGGCCTCGGGATGCATCCCCGCAGGTGGCGAACATGTCACCAACGACATCCACATGCTCACCGGACTGCCGTTTTCGCGGGCGGAAACTTTGAAAATCAAAGAGGGTGATGCCTCGGGCGACCAGTCACGCTCGGTCGGCGGCATCAAAATTCCCGTCGATGAAAAAGGCTTTTCGCAGCAGGAAGTGAAACGCGAGCTGCTCAATGAGGTCATCCGACAGCGCATGCTCGAAATCCTCGAACTGGTCAAAAAGCGCCTGCCTCCGGGTTTGGTCGAACAGATCGGCACCGGCGTTTTTCTCTCGGGAGGCAGCAGTCTGATGCGCGGGCTCGACGAACTCACCCACCAGGTGTTCCGCCGCGCGATCTACCGGGCCCAGGCGGCGGAAATCAGCGGTGTGCAGGCAAATTTCAAGGACCCGCAATTCGCCACCGCACTGGGACTGATCCGCTATGCGCAGTTGGCCGATGTGGAAAAACAAAACTCTTCACCCCGTGGATTCGGCCGCATCTGGCCGTTCGGAAGAAAATAAACAACGTGCGAATGCCACCACCATGATCGAATTCGTCAAAGACCCACAAAACACCATCCCCTCGTCTCTCGTCAAAATCATCGGCCTCGGCGGCGCTGGCGCAAACATGCTCGACCGCGTGGCGCTCGATGGCATGGAAGGCGCTGAAATGCTGGCTCTCAATGCCGACATCCGCACGCTCTCCGGATCGGTGGCTCCCGAAAGAATTCAACTCGGCGTCAATCTCACCAAGGGCCTCGGCACCGGCGGCGATCCGGACCTCGGTCAAAAGGTGATGCTGGAGGCCGAAAGGGCCGTGCGATCTTCGATCAAGGGCCGCAAGATCGTTTTCCTGTGCGTCGGTCTCGGCGGCGGCACCGGTTCCGGTGGCGCGCCCATCCTCACCCGCATCGCCCGCGAGGAAGGCGCGTTTGTGGTCATTTTCGCAACGATGCCCTTCGCTTTTGAAGGCCGCAGAAGACGCGAACAGGCGGAAACCGCTCTCAACGAGCTGGCGGTGCTTAGCAATGCGCTTGTGGTTTTCGACAACACCCGGATGGGCGAACTGGTGCTCGCAAAACAGGGCATTCACGAAGCGTTTTCCGCCGGCGACCGGATGATTTCGGACAGCATCAAGGCGGTCATCCGTCTGGTGATCCGCCCGGGATTGATCCACGTGGGCCTCGATGAACTGATGACCGCCCTGCGCACCACCCGCTCGCGCTGCCTGTTCGGCTCGGGCACGGCCAATGGCAAGGACCGTGCGTCGAAGGCCCTGGCGAATGCGCTTTCGAGTCCGCTGCTCGACAAGGGTGCCCTGCTCAAGGAAGCCGCCTCGGTGCTTGTCCACATCTGTGGCGGCGAGGATCTGACCCTCTATGAGATCGAACTGTTGATGCAAAAACTTTCCAAGTATGTGCCGCAAAAAGCGCACGTGCTTTTTGGAGCCGCCATCGACACCAACATGAAGGACGCGCTCAGCATCACCCTGATCAGCGCGTTGCCCGAGGAAAAACTGCAAGCCAGCTCATTCGAAGAACTGCCCGGCGAACGCGAGGCGATGGAACCCAGCGAAGGTTTCGGTTTCGATGACATGCCGCAACCCGCGCGGATTGTGGAGCCGCCCGTTGACGAAGAACCCGCCGAAAATGAAATCATTGAGGCTGTTCCGCCCGCAATGGTGGAGCAAAAGGTAGATGGCTGGGTGAATTTTCAGGAAGCAGACGATCACGAGGTCGACCTGCCGTTTGCCGAACCCGAACAATCCGGCAGTGGGGGCGTTTTTTCTCCGCAAGCCAGCATATCGCCCGCGAGTTTTGTAATTGATGCGGCGCGCGACTTTCGCGACGCATTGAAGCCGGCAGAGCCGCTCTCCGAGGAAGAGGATGCGCTACCTCCACCCGCTGTGCTTGGTGACCTGCTGGAAAAAACCCGCATCCGCCTTGGACAAAACGACATGCTTTTCGAAGGCAGCGCCCGCGGAAAATTTGCCGACAACGAAGCCAATCTCGTCGATGGCGACGACCTCGACATTCCGCCTTTCATGCGCAAGAAGAAGAAATGATCCCGCGCGGATTTATCTTTCCTCCAGGCCGAAAACAAAGTGGATCTTTTGATCGGCAATGCGGACATCACGCAACAACCAGCGCGCCAGCGATTGCGCGGGGTCTTTTTCCGTTAGATTGTAAACGGGAATTTTGTCAAAATACTGGCTGGCCGCCAGAGTTGCGGCGGTCTTGGCGATCTCGAGGTATTTGTTAGGAATTTTCGGGATGCTCAGATCCTCCAATCCGGCATCCTGAAGGTAAATTTGCTTCTTTTCCGAATCGTAGCCGATTTTGGTGAGCACCGCGGCCGCGCCGTCATAGGATTTTTCGAGCCCACTGATGCCAATCGTCGCTTTCACCTTCAAACTCACCCGCACCTGGTCGGTACCGGTGATCAAAACGGCCCGGGGCTCGGAGTAGGTGAGCTTGACGACCTTGAGATATTTTTTGTTCTGCGGAAATGTTTTCGCCAGCACCGCATTGATCTGCGCCTGCGAAATGGTGACCTCCATCCTGCCGGACGCAAGTTTGCGATGCACGAAAAAGATCAGCAGCGCGATCAAGACCAGAGCAAGCACCGCTGCAAGTGGGGAGATGGGCTTTTTCATCAAACGCATCGTGATGATCGCATGCCGGGTGTCAATTCCGAAGTAGGTCGATGCATCATGGGCAAAAGGAGCGAAGCCGGGGAACCATCGATCCGCCACCGGTGCCTGCCACCATCAGCGCGCGAATCCCACGCCGCTGGTCGCAGACGATCGCTCCACACATTCCCTCACCAGGGATGATGGAAAGATCGGTGTAGGGTTGGTGCATTTTGGGTTTTGAAGTGCGATGAGGATGAACAACGCAGGATCAATCAAAAATCGAAATTCAAAAACGTAGCACCCTTCCGCTTCCCGTCCCGGCAGCCAACACCAGCAAAGGTCGAAAACCGGCGCTGTAGGAAAACCATTCGCCCTGATACGACAGACCCCGTGCACATTCAAAGCACGGTGAAGCAATCCATCGGTCACCGGAAAAGAAACACGGGAGTTTTGCTCCCGTGATGTCCTTGTCGGACGCCCTCATGCTTTCGTCGGCACACCCAGCCGCAACAGGCAGATGCCGTAGTCGAGGATACGCTCCTCCTTGGAAACCAGCTGTCCGGGCGGGATGGCGTATTGGCCGTCGCGATTCTTTGTTACCAATCCGCACGAGTGCAGAATCTTCATGTGCCGGGACAAACTATTCTGCACGGCCCCGAGTTGCTCGGATAGTTCGATCGTCAACAGCGGCTATCCTGCCGCCAGCTCGCGAAGTGCTTCCCAGCGTGTCGAATTGCCCAGAGCATTCGCCAGCGATTTCATGGTAATTTGTGCTTCATTCATAATATGCACGTGGAAGATGAAAAAAACCGCAGATTTGCCAATAAAAATAATGTGTATGTTGATAAAAATCACATTTCATCTCCCCTCATCATCCTGTTTGATGATAGCAATCGATGATTTGCCTATCCGAATCTGTCGGACGGTTATTCCAATGGATCGGACGGTGGCACCGATGCATCGGATAGTGGCTTCAATAAATGCCTCTTCCGCAGAATCTGTGGGTGGCTTGCGGCTCGGGGAGGGCGCCCGGTTGATGGTAAAGGGCAATGCTTAAATGCTCGAAGTTCCTATATCCAAAGGCTCTTCTCATCGCGTTGCCTACTTTCAAATTGAACCATTCTACCATCCCTGAGTGGTATTGTTTTTTGGCTCGAAAATAGTTTAACAGCAAGTCCTCGTGCGCTCGCAGCGTTTT
>CAMAQB010000027.1 GCA_945860285.1 Akkermansia muciniphila
CGCAACGCCCTACTAGCGGTCATCCCCTTCACCGATAAACAAAGGCTCCCAGCCCTAATCGCCGATTACCAAAACTCCCCGAGCCTAGCAATCAAACTGATTCTTCACGCCAGTCCGGTCCCGTAACCCCTCAAGCCAATCGCCCTGTCCCAAGACCCCCCAAAGCCGAAAGGCATTGAAGACTTACGAGTCTTTGTGCGTGGGTCTTCAAGTGGGAATCAATCCCAAGACCCCCCAAAGCCGAAAGGCATTGAAGACCCGTTGGCCTGACCGCGATTAGGTCTTGGTAGTATTCTATCCCAAGACCCCCCAAAGCCGAAAGGCATTGAAGACCAACATCGGGCAACCACACCCGAAAGTTATCGCTTCAATCCCAAGACCCCCCAAAGCCGAAAGGCATTGAAGACTACCTAGTGCTTTGATTGATTGTTTACTTAGCCGCTACAATCCCAAGACCCCCCAAAGCCGAAAGGCATTGAAGACATTGTTGGTGTTATCGCTGGTTACTTGCGCGGCAAATCATCCCAAGACCCCCCAAAGCCGAAAGGCATTGAAGACGTCCGCGGGGTTGGCCTGGCTTCCATTGCGCCACAATCTATCCCAAGACCCCCCAAAGCCGAAAGGCATTGAAGACACGCTGAACTTCCACGTCCCATTTTCATTTTTTGATCCCAAGACCCCCCAAAGCCGAAAGGCATTGAAGACAATGAGTTGTGGCGACTCCATTGGAGATTTTCACGTCCATCCCAAGACCCCCCAAAGCCGAAAGGCATTGAAGACTAATACTGGTTGTCATGGTGTTGTGGTGTTTGGTGGTTATCCCAAGACCCCCCAAAGCCGAAAGGCATTGAAGACCCCTTGCGGCGTGGAACTCTTCCAATTTTTCTTTAGTATCCCAAGACCCCCCAAAGCCGAAAGGCATTGAAGACACAAGTACTTCGTACTTGTCTTGCGCTGCCAATGCAGCATCCCAAGACCCCCCAAAGCCGAAAGGCATTGAAGACCAGGGCGGCGATAGCCAAGCTGGATACGATCCGAAGCGATCCCAAGACCCCCCAAAGCCGAAAGGCATTGAAGACACGCTTTTTACAGCGTGCTTAACAAGCAACTCATGCTTGTATCCCAAGACCCCCCAAAGCCGAAAGGCATTGAAGACGCGATCGCTTGCGCGATTAGTTTGTCAAGGGGATTGACTATCCCAAGACCCCCCAAAGCCGAAAGGCATTGAAGACTAGCACAAAGCAAGCACTAGGCAGGGGCTCTACCTAGTATCCCAAGACCCCCCAAAGCCGAAAGGCATTGAAGACACCGCCAGAGACGCGGCCTCCCGGACCGCCGCAGCGGCATCCCAAGACCCCCCAAAGCCGAAAGGCATTGAAGACCCGGCGGGGACGGCGAATCCAATAACCCGGACGAATATCCCAAGACCCCCCAAAGCCGAAAGGCATTGAAGACTTTCCGGCGACAACGGCAGCCATTTTGACGCACGGCGAAATCCCAAGACCCCCCAAAGCCGAAAGGCATTGAAGACCGCCGGAGCGAGACATGAGCCGCCCTCCGTGGACGGCAATCCCAAGACCCCCCAAAGCCGAAAGGCATTGATCACTTTCTTCGAGCACGTCGGGCTGACTGAGGTCATACCTACCTGGGGAAAATCCGCAAAAAAGAAAAAATTCCCTGACCACGGGCAAATATTTCAGATGGTGGCTTGCGAACTCCCATTATCCCGTTATCGTTCCTCCGCAATTTTACCAAAGCACAACCTACACAAACGATGAAACCACTCCTTGCCAGCCTCCTCACCACCGGAGAACTCACCACCGCCGCCGAACGCCTGCACCCGGTGTTCGTGCTCGCCCTCGCTGGCCAGCCGCTGCTGCTGCAGATCCTCGCTGCCGCTGAGCAGCACCGCAGCGCCCTGGTCCTCTCCGCCACCCGCAAGGATGGCAGCGACTTCACCGATCCACTGCGGCTCGCGGATGCCGCGCGGGATGCAGCCTTCATCAGCCTGCGGAACTTCGCCACCACTTGGTCCACCACGCCCACCGCCAGCGCTGGCATGAGCGCCGCCGCCGCCCGCCTCGTGCAGATCTTCACCCACCACGGCAATACCCTCTACACCCTCGGCTACGCCCAGGAAACCGCCAAGATCAACGAACTCATCACCGATCTGCGCAGCCCCGCCGCCACCGCAGACCTCACCACCCTCAGCCTAACCGCCCTGTTTGCCGAACTCGTCAGCAAACAGCAGGAATTTGAGAGCCTCATGGCCGACAAGATCGCCACCGAGAGCGGCCAGAACCTGCCCACCATCAACCAACACCGTCCGCAACTCGAGCGTTACCTCAACCTCCTGCTCGCCGCCATCGAGGCCGCCGCAGAAATCCAGCCCAGCGCCGCGCTGTCAAAATGGATCGACGAGATCAACGACATCATCACAGTGATTACCACGCCAGCGCTCGCCCGCCGCACCCGCCAGGAGCACGAGGTCACTCCCCCCAGTGCCCCACCCACGGCTTAATCCTCTATCGGCATCGCCTCGCAGCTCCCCAGGACTTTTTTGGGCCAAAAGGAAATTCCCCGGAGCTCCCCAGGACTTTTTTGGGCGAAAAGGAAGTTCCCCGGAGGTCCCAGAGGCTTTTTTGGGGCCAAAAGGAAGTTCCTCGGTGCTCCCCAGGGCTTTTTTGGGTGTAAAAGGAAGTTCCCCGGACCTGCCAAAGGCTTTTTGGGCGAAAAGTATGTTCCCCGCAGCTCCCCAAGGCTTTTTTGGGCGAAATGGAAGTTCCTGAGTCAGTTTCTCGGCAGAACGGGAAAAAAATGTATCTCCCGCACTCCAAAGCCGAAAGGCAATGCAGGCGCGACGTGAGGGGCGGGCCGCACGACCAGAGATTTCAGCAAGGTTTTTCACATATCAGTGAAAAAAAACATCCCCGGACATCTTTATTCTTTCCGCCACGGGAATAACCAGCTATTTGCTGTATCACTCGCCTGAGCCACCACATTCACATGTCATCCGATCCCACATTCTGGAAACGCAAACTCGCCGCCTACTTGCATGATAGTCCTGATAAGGTTCTCAGCATTGTGGATCACGAGCAGCGTGCCCGTCGCATCTCGGGGGAGACACTTCCCGAGGAATCCTCCCGAAAGGAAGCTGACTGGGCTGCATCCGCTGCGGATCGTTTGCCATTTCCTCCGTCGAACACGACGAGGTCGGGACTCTCCTGCTTCAAGCACCCGCTGGGAGGCAGTGTACTAGACTTTAACGAGAAAAGTCTGGCTGTCGGTGTGGCGGAGGAAATTTCTCAAAAGACACGTCCGGTGCTGAATGAAGAGGATGCCCGGGCCGCTTTCATCGCCACTTGGAGATTCTGGCGCAACTGGGCTTCTTCCACTCACCGGGATTTCGCGCTCTACCCTGCGGAGACCAGGCTTCCCGACCACACAATTTGGAACCACCTCGCTGTCACCAGCGCCATGCAAGGATGTCTGGGCGGTGAACCGTGGAAACGGAAAGACGATACCGGCGTGGCGGATCACCCGTGTTTCCTGCTCTTCACCATCGGTCCTGTGCAGGAGTTCATCGCCCAAGCCCGCACCACCCGCGACCTCTGGAGTGGTAGTTACTTATTGTCCTATCTCATCGGTCACGTGCTCAAACGCATCGCCCTCGATTTCGGCCCTGATCACGTCATTTTTCCGAACCTCTGTGACCTGCCGTTGATCGACCTACTACTCAAAGATGAAGTGTGGGAAAAAACCAGCACCAGCAACGGGAAAGACCTCTTCAAGGCGTTTGACTATAATGGAACCAGCGCTGAACGGCAACGGTTGCTGACACCAGCAGTGCCGAATCGTTTCCTAGCGGTTTTGCCGACCAACATGGCAGAACATCAGCAGCGAGGTGAAGAGTTTGCGTCGGCTGAGGCCTATGCCGATCATCTTGCGGCAGATTTGCGGAGGTTCTATTGCAAGGAAATCGCCGCCAGTGTGATGGACTGCGCCGAGAAGTGCTTTGGGGCTGATTTCCAAGCGAACCGCTTTGTCGATCAGGCTTCCCGGGCATTGGAAATTCACTGGCAAATCCTGCCATGGCCCAAGGAGTTCGCTGAGGTCGAACGCAACGCTGAGCAACTTCCACGCGATAACGCTGATGGAGAGTTCACGCCTCGTGCCGGTCTCGAGACCATCAACGACCTCTGTGCGCACGGCGGGGACAGCCGATATGTAACTGCCGACAAGAAACCCAAGAATGTGGCCTCTGCTTGGAGCGCACTTTACTCTCTCACCGAGTGGGCCATTGACGGAACCAAAGCCGTGCGCCCTTTCGCGGGTTGGAGCGCGGGACGTGTCACGACCGGAAAAACCAACAGCAAAGACGCGCTCAATGGCAGGGAGGAAGCCGTCCTTCAAGTAGGAGACCGAGGCGATGAGTTCTCCGCAAAAATTAGGGAACAACTCGTAAAAGACAAACTGTTCAAAGATGGTGAAACCTTCGGCTCCTCCAGCCTTGTCAAACGCCTCTGGCCCTATACTTGGCTTTGTGAGCAACACGATTTTAAGCCGGAACATCTGGCGATGCCCAACACCCGATCAATTGCAGCGCACGCGCCGTGGAATCGCGACGCCGACGACGAGGTGCCGGACTCTGCTGGGGAAAAGTACTTTGCGGTTCTCGCCCTCGATGGCGACAGCATGGGAAAATGGATCAGCGGCGCGAAGACACCGAAACTAAAAGATATACTCTCCGATGAAGCCGTCAAGACCTATAGCGATGCATCAGCCAACCTTGAAAATCGTCGTCCGCTTTCTCCTTCTTGGCACCTCCAGTTTGCCGAGGCACTGGGAAACTTCGCCCAGCATGCTGCACGTCGCATTGTCGAGGCCTTTGATGGCCGGCTGATTTACGCTGGTGGAGATGATGTGCTCGCGCTGCTGCCTGCGGATACCGCCTTGCAATGCGCGCAGGCTCTCCGGCTTGCATTTCAAGGTGATCCCAAGTTGAACCAGGCAGCCCGTGGAGTATTGGTGGGTAAAGAAGACAAAAGGAAATCCGATGGTATTACGCCTTTGTTCAACATTGAACATCCAGGCTTTCTTCAACTCACACCTGCCGCCACCCCACGCTACGGCACCGGCGCTGGATTGCTCGACGATCCCGTCAACTTCCCCGCCATCGTCCCCGGCCCTGCTGCGGACTGTTCCGTCGGCATCGCCATCGCACATTTCAAATCACCGTTGCAGGATGTGGTGCGGGCAGCGCAGAAGGCCGAAAAGCACGCGAAAACGCAACTCGGTCGCTCTGCGGTAGCAGTCTCGCTTTTCAAGCGCTCCGGTGAAATCACCGAGTGGGGTTGCCAGTGGGAAAGCGGTGGGCTGGCACTGTATGCCGCCATTGCTGATGGATTGGATAAAAAGGTACTCAGTGCCAAGTTCCCTCACCGGGTCTGCCAGTTGTTGGAACCCTATTTGACCAGCCGCAGTGGCTTACCTGGCCAAACGGATGTCTTCACTACGGCAGAGGCCATCGCTATTATCGAAAAGGAATTTGCTTTCGCCATCGAACGCCAATCGGATGCCGGACATAAGAAATCCAACCAGGAAAAACTCATGAAGAAACTGTCCGACTATCTCCAAGAAATTCCCAACACAGTGCCTCAAAAACTCCTCACCGTCCTCATCGGCCTTTGCACCACTGTTGCCTTTGCCCACCGCACAAAATCCGCAGACGCCACCAAAGAGCCGAAAGGCAGCTAATCCATGAACACCATTTTACTCCATCCCACCGACGTTCTTTTCTTCCGCGATGGCCGCCCGATGGGCGGAGCCTCCAGCGGACAAGGAGCTGCGTGGCCACTGCCGAATGTGATCAATCATGCGATCCACGCGGCGCTGCACCGGGCTGGGTTTGACGGCGTGCATAAACACGTACCCGGGCGATCCTCCAGCACGCGAGATTTTTCGGAAGAGAACCGTGAGTCACACGGTCGCGTTTTCGGCTCTCTCACCTCCGCAGGTCCGTTCCCGGTCTGCACCAACGGAGTCGCTGATACATGGTTTTTCACCCGCCCTACCGATGCTGATGACAGCGGAAAATCCGTGCTTTTCCCCGTGAAACCAGTCGGTGCATCCAGCCTGCCTCGTCCACTGAAATATGCCGTGGGCAACAGCAAGGCACCCAGCAAAGAATCCCCGAAGAATTGGTGGAGTGAAGGTGCCTGGAATGCCTACCTGGGCAAAACTCAGAACGATGACTTGGCTAGTTTCAAGAGCGACTCGGACTTTGCCGACACCGAGCACGTTTACGGCATCGAGATTTCCGAGGAAAGCGGCAGCGTGGTGGATGGCCAGTTTTATTCCGCTCATTATTTGCGCCTCCGTCCCGGCTGGGGTCTCGGAGTTTTTTCTGAAGCCTGGGACAAAGACCTCAATGGCGATCTGGTTAAGAAACTTCTCAATGGCTCCGGCAACCAAATCATCACCGGTGGGCAGCAGCGAGTCTGCACCGCTGAATGCCAGGCAACGGAGCGGCTGCCATTGCCTGTCGGGGCGACAATCACCGGCACCCGCGTCAAATGGGTGCTGCTCACCCCGGCGATCTTTCCCGAAATCAACGAGCACAAAGGTGGTTGGCTGCCCAGCTGGGTGGACAATGATGGCAATGTGCAGCTTCTCGACGGCCCGGGCAAAAACTACGCCCAACGCCACAAAGTGCCGGCAGGGAATCCGATCAAAGCCCAACTCGTAGCCGCCATCACCGGCAAACCGATCACCGTTACCGGCTATGCGCTGCCGAATTCCGCCGATCCTGATCGGCAGGTTGGCGGAGCCAAATCCACCCACCTCGCAGTCCCCGCCGGAGCCGTCTATTATTTCGAAGCAGCATCCGAAGCCGATGCCAAGTCACTCGCCGCTGCTCTCAACTGGCATGGCAGCAACACCAACCCGACTACCATCCGCAACCGCCGCAGCACCCTCATGGGCGAAAAAGGCTTCGGCCTCGGCGTTTGTACTAACTGGGATTTTCATTCAGCCAATTCTTAATTACCAATTCCTCCTGCTAACTTTACTGACATCCGCAGACATCCATACATTTCCACATTCCTCACCCGGCCACTATCCTACCCAAATCGTAACCATGAACACACGCCTACTCTTCATCTTCACCCGCACGCCGCTCCATGTAGGAGCCGGAGCCAGCGTCGGTGCCATCGATCAACCCGTTCAGCGCGAGCGGCATACAGGGTTTCCGATTATTCCGGCATCAAGCCTCAAGGGCAGCTTCGCGGATCAATGGAACGAAGACTTGGTCGAGGAAGATACCAAGGACGGCGGCAAGAAGAAAGTCCGCGTCAATGATGCCGGTGCGATCACCGTGGCCGCATGGCTCTTCGGCTCGGATTCCGACAAGCCTGCTTTTGCCGGTTCACTCCTTTTCTCCGAAGCCCGCGTCCTCGCCTTCCCCATCCGCAGCGCGAAGGGCAGTTATGCATGGATCACGTGTCCACTGATGCTACAAAGGGCGGCACGGGATGGGGTCTTTGGCTCCAAGACGGATGCAACTGGCAATGCCAACATGCTGCGTGACTCAATGGATATCTTCAGTGAGCCTGACGACGACAAAGCAATCTATGGAGGAAATGTTATCGACCTCACGGGCAAGGTTGTGCTGGAAGAATATTGCTTCAAACAAAGTCAGGTAAACAATGCTCCCGCGCCACTGCCTACGGGCTTAGCCGACGCGCTCGCAAAGCTTGTCCCCGATGACGCAATCTTCTCCTCTATCAGCGACCGCCTGGTCATTCTCTCCAATGGAACCCTCTCTCACTTCGTCACCACCGCCTGCGAAGTTGCTCAGCATGTTCGCATCTCCGACGAAACTGGCACGGCTGACGGAGGTGCACTATTCAATCAGGAAAACATCCCCAGCGAAACGCTCTTTTATTCCGTCCTCAATGCCACCAAAAGCCGAGTTCCCATTGGTGATCTAAAAGACAAAACGGACAGTGAAGCCTTAACCGCATTCAAAGCCAAGATCGATGCGCTAAAGGTTTTTCAGTTCGGCGGAGACGCCTCAACCGGCCTGGGCTTTTGCAGCGTCGCACTTGACAAATTTCAACCCAATAGCTAACTTAGCTAACCATGATCGCAGTTAACATGCACGAAGCCAAAAGTCGCCTCTCCCAACTCGTCGCCGACGCACTCAAAGGAGAGGATGTGATCCTTTGCAGCAACGGGCAACCTCGCGTTCGCCTCGTACCCGTGGAGACCGCGCCCATTCGCCGCCTCACTTCACACCCAGAACTCCGCGTCACTCTCGCCCCCGGTTACGATCCCACGGAACCACTGCAACCTGACGAAACCGCCGACTGGATGCGATGAAATACCTGCTAGATACCTGTGCGCTCATTCAGCTTGTCAACGACAGTTCCAAGCTGCCCGAGGCGGCCCGACATGCGATTGATGACGACTCCTCTACCATCTACGTGAGTGTTCTCAGTGCCGCCGAACTGTCTATCAAGGTTGGAAAAAACAAACTTAGCCTGTCGCTACCCGTCACCGAATGGATACAGAAAGTCACTCAACTGCACCATCTCACCTTGCTCCCCCTCGACCTCATCCCCTGTGCCACCGCCGGGCAATTACCCTGGATTCATTCTGACCCATTTGATCGCCTGCTCATCGCGATCGCCCTCCAACAAAACATGCCCATCATCACCTCCGACAAATCCATTCCCGACTACGCGGGTGTTCAAGTCATTTGGAAATAATACCATACCACCACCATGCAAAATCTAGATCAAATCCGCGCTGCCAAAGCACTTGACTCAGCCGACGCCACTTCACGACAGACTGTTTCCAAGCTGCCCGCCATGATCCTACAAAACGGACTTCTTGCCGCCGCAGCATTTGCGACAGAGGACAAAACCGCCCGTGCGGAAATGGGGGCCGCCATGCACGCCACTGCCTCCCACCTTGCCAACAGCCAATTGGGAATTTCTATCCTCACAAACAAACCAACCCCAAAAGAGATGATGACCGCTCTTAGCTCGGCTCAAGCCACCGCGTTTGACCTTCAACGCGCTACTACTGAATCCCTTGCCTTTCTCGCTTTCCTCAAACGCTTTACCACCAAAAAAGATAAGGAGTCCTAATCGTCATGCCCACCTTCATGCTCCATGCCACCCGCGAAGCCCTTGGTGCAGATGCCGCTCTCTGCAGCAGCCGCAGCTTGTTCATCGACAAGTTTGCGGACCCAACGGCCAAGGACGACGGGCAATCCACTCCGCGCAAAAATTGGTTTAATGTGCTAATCAACAAGCCTGCGCAGCGCAGCGCTGTCAGCGATTGGTACCCCAAGGGAGCCAAAATCGTCCATGCACGCCTGCAATCCCGTCTCATGCTGAACATGGCTGGCGGTGTCATGGAAAATGCCGGACTTCTACTCGACCGCTACGGTCTGCCTTACATCCCAGGCTCAGCCAGCAAAGCCTGCGCCCGCCGCATGGCCCTGCAAGCCCTGCATGACTGGGTTGAAGCAAAATCAGAGCGCCCAAGTTCAGAAGACATCTGCGCACCTTGTTGTGCAGAGTTTAAGTCCCCAGCGGAAATGCTCTCTGCTATCGCCCTTGTTTTTGGCTGGGTAAAAGATGACTGGATTCTGAGTAAGAAAGATGAACTTTTCAAATCCGACTTCGCCTGGGCCGTCTTTGGGGACGGCACCATCCTTCAGGCGGCCCGCGACTCACTGCATCAGGCGGAAAACTTCGCTGGCACCATCGCTTTCCTCCCCGCCCATCCCAATGCCGACCCCGGTCTGGAAATAGATGTCGTCACTTGCCACCATGGCAACTATTACAGCAGCAGTGATCAGCACGCCGAAGCCACTGATACCGAAGAACCCGTTCCCGTTATCTTTCCCGCCATCAAATCGCAAACTGGCACCGCTAACTACTTCACCTTCCCTCTTCTTCCCCTACGCAATGCGCATGCCAAGCACATCGAACACGCTCATACTTGGCTGGCTAACGGCCTAGAAATCTTCGGCTTAGGAGCGAAGACGAACGCAGGATACGGGTGGTTCACCGATTTGACCGCAGAATTGAAGCAGCGAGATATACAACGCTTAGCGGACAAATTCAAGGAAGCTGAACGCATTCTCAAGGAAGAGGAAGTCAAGATCAAACTCACGACCGTAAAAGCTGACTCCGGCATTGCTGATGCACTCCGCGACAAGCCCAAGGATCAACTGCGTGGCATCCTTAACAAGTTCGAGTTTGATAATGAACGCTTCTGGCCGCAGCAAGAACCTGAGTCAACCTATGAGTTCCAAGTTACACTCCTAGAACTTCATCTGGAAGATTCCACACTTTTAACTGAAGCCCTCACGGCTAAGAAGGCAAAAAAAGCACTGCAAAACCTCGCAAAGAAATTCAACCGCCAACTTCCATGATCCGTAAGACCTATCATCTCGAAATCATCTCTCCTTGCTTCTGTGGCGGGGCGGAGCCAAATCAACAGGCCGAAATTCGGCCATCATCTATTCGCGGTCAGCTCCGTTGGTGGTTCCGCGTGCTCGGCGGTTTCAAATTGCTTTCTCCCATGTCAGTTCGGGATCAAGAAGCAATGATTTTTGGTTCCACCGCTGGCGACGAAGGGAACGCTGGCAAGCTTATTGTTCGGGCGATGCCGGAGAATATCCTTTGCGGGCGGAAGGATTCTGATGCTTTGGGTCACATGCCTTTTTCTGATTCTGCATACCTCACTTTCCCAATGCAATCACGCCAAAATCAGGATGGCAGCCGAGGAGTGCTCGTGTCTGGTAGATTTGAAATCTCGTTAATCTGGAGCGGTTCCCAATCTCTTGTCCCTAGTCTACAGGCACTTATGGCGGTCTTCGCAAATCTGGGTTCGTTGGGGTTTCGCTCACGACGCGCAATGGGAGCTTTGGCGCCTTTGAGTATGAATTTGCCATCATCTGGCTGGCAGGAATTCTTTCAGCAATCAGGCGGCATCTCTGTGCAAAGCATGCCCGCGAGCTCTTCAACTGATGCAATTAGCAAGCTTGGAGGTTGGCTGCGACGTTGGCGCTCGCATGGGCGAACCCGAGATCACTCTGCCAATCAGAACGATAAAACTAAGCCGCCCCTCAACTGTGGCTTCAATTTCGCCAAGCGGGATCACGATATCGGATATGGCCTGCAAGCAGTCCTCAACAACCCTGCGTTTCGCCCTGCGCTCGGACTTCCCATCATCCAACGTACCAACAATGGAACTAGACAGTGGGATTACGAAAAAGGTAATGCACTGTTACCAAAAGGCCGCTTTGCCTCGCCCGTAATCCTCCGCCCGCACAAGGCTGCAAATGGCAATTGGCTTGCCCTTGTCATTTTCGTAGAGGCTCGCCAATGGCCAGTCGGAAAACAAGTGTTTCTCAACGGCCAACCGCGGGCTGTTTCACTGGATCTCTACAATGCGATGAAAGCAGACGCTCCCGGTTTTCTGCGGCCATTTCCATAACGCGCCCTCTCTCCTTGCTTTAATCCTGACCGCAGTGACCGCACTTGATCCCCTCCTCTTCTCCTGTCTCATTCTGCTTGGCGCGTAGATGCGTTCAACAGCAGCCCCTACTTTGCGCTTTATTCTTGTGCTGCTTGGATTACATTCGGAACGTGTCTGATTCAGACATGTCAAC
Organism: Akkermansia muciniphila; assembly: GCA_945860285.1. GTDB lineage: Bacteria > Verrucomicrobiota > Verrucomicrobiia > Verrucomicrobiales > Akkermansiaceae > UBA956. The sequence goes on from CAMAQB010000027.1 coordinate 11,696, forward strand.
CTAACGACCAATGAGTTCCGCCCTCGAATTTTATTACCTCTTTCGCGATGCCATGGCCGAGCGAGGCATTCGTTTTGTGCTCACCTCCGGCATGGCGTGCGTCGAATACGGCCTCCAGCAAAACACCAAAGACACCGACTGGATCGTCGATCCCGAGGACCTGGACAAACTCGTCGCCATGCTCTGCGAATTTGAACGCGGTCTGAGCGGAAAAAACTGGCGGATCAGCTACCGCAACCTCTTCGGCGCACCGCTGGATGCCAAGTTTCATCTCGGCGGCTGGACCACGCACCTCGCCATTTGGGATGGTGCCGAATCACCCGAACACCACCTCGACTTTTTTGGCCGCCCCCCCAGAATTATCCCCGGCACCTGGCAGAAATCCACTGGCCTCCTGGCATCGCGGGACATCGTTGCCCGCATGAAGAAAACTGACCGCTCGAAAGACTGGCCCATCGTCAACGCACTGGCAGCACAGGATTGGTTTGCCGAGCGGAGCACTGACAGCCTGCTCCACCTTACAGAAATCCAACTCCTGCGCGAGGCGTGGGGATCGCTCGATAATTCCCAACGCCAGAAACTTTCCTCAGAGCGTCCTTTACTCAACCTTTTGGATTCTCAGGACGACCTTCGGCTGGAACGATCGCTGCTCCTCGAGCGCGCACTGTGGGGAAATGTAAACCGCGAACGGTATCTTAACTACCAGAGCAATTGGAAATCATTCTATCGCTCGTGGCAACAAGATGAGGTGGGCACTTGGCCATCATCACAGCCATTCGCGGTCCAGCACAAACGCGTGCTCGAAGCCTCGGCAAAACATGGATTAACGCCCCAGCCCTTCGCCGAAAAATCCCTGCGACAGGAAATCTTTGAGCGGGGCAAAGAGCGCACCAAATCCTTGATTCACGCCTCCGAAGAGGAACTGCAGAGTGTCGCCATGCCCATAGAAATCATCCTGCCATGAACATGCCCATCGACCCCCAATACCCCGAATCCTATTTCGAAATTTTAGCGCGGGATTTCGGCCAGGAAAAAGCCGACTGGGCGCGCCTGCCCTACGTGGAACGCATGAAAGAACTCGCGTGGTATCACGCCCATTTCAACACTCCCGACGATCTCTCGCTCTGGCCTGCCGAACTCGACGGCGGCGTAGATCGGCCCTGATTCCATCATCACCATTCATTTTCCTCATCGCCGAATCTCCCCATGACCTCCTCACCTTCGACCGTGTCGGCAATCCACGCGGTGTGATGTGAGATGTTGTCCCGGAAAATGACGGAGCCCACGCATTAGCACTTGCCAGCAAGCCAATCCTTTCTTAGCCTACAGCCACGCCAATCATGTTTACGAGAATTTCAACCGCCTCGCTGCTTGTCGCTCTTGTCTTTACTCTTTGCCATTGTGGTGGCACGACAGGTACCGGAACCATGGGAGGCCCGACCGCCGAAGCGCGTGCCGCACAAATCGCCGCGGAGCCGCGCGGAGATTTTTTCTACGGTCGCCGATATTTCGTGAACAAAACCCGCTTCTGGGGATATCTGCGCAAACCGGGACAATCCGCCAACAGCAGCAAGCTTGTCATCTTCCGCGAAAGCTCCAAGCTCAACCCCGACCGCTTTCCCGAAAACGGCCCCGAAGGCCGGCGCTATGGATTTGACCAAAACTACGAATACCAGGTCTGGGGACGTTATACCGGGAGAGAGGTTTACGACGTCAACAGCAATCAATTCCTCCCTGAATTCCTTTTGACCAATTATAAAGTCGTCGACCGGAATCCCGGCTGGCTTTTCCGAACCGACGACTCCTACGACCCCACACACATCAGTTTGGTGCCCCACTGAGCCATATCCTATGAACTCGAAAAATGTCCAAAGGGGGATTTCCAACCTGCGCAAATCCGTAGACACGGGATATACTCCTCCAAAGGTCGGCAGACTGGCCAAAATTCACAGGAGCTACGAAAAGAGAAAGCGCAGGCAGCATTCGCAAGAGACGCCGAGTTCCAATGTTTTCCAGGAGTATCTCAACTATGTTCTTGTCATTGCCGGACTGCTGTTCGTCGGTGGCATTCTTTGGATTGCTTACTCGCAAATGACACGCAAGTCGCAGATTGCAAAACAGCTCGCGTTGAGACAAGAAACCTTCGAATTACCCCACCCCAGCAAGCTCGAATGCTTGGAATTGGTGGACAACTTCCTTAATGCAAGCACCGCCGGGGAAGTCAAGGAGTTGATCCACCTGACCCGGGTATCCGCAGATGATTCCTTCAGGCTGGTCATGGCAAAAAAAAGGGAACTGGGTGAAATCGTCTCCATGGAATGGGGTGGAGCCGATGAGAGCAACGGCCTTTCCGTCGAACGGGTATACCTGACTCTCAAGGAAGAAAAGTATCACACCGTTTTCCTGCGCCCCGATGCCGCAGGCAATTGGCATGTGGACCTCGACTCCTTTCTGCTTCACGCAACCAAGCCGTGGGCGGAGATTTTTGGCAAAAAAAGCTGCACGGGGACAATCCGCGCGATGATCAGCTCCGACTACTACTACAACGGATTGTTCACTGACGAAAACGAATGGATCTGCGTTTCCATGTTGCCGGCTGGTCAACAAATAAAGCTCTACGGTTACATTCACCCGGACACCCCCAATTACCGGGCCATTGTGGAAATCTTGAAAACCGAGAATCCCGCCGCGGTGATGTTGGAGATTTCCCGCGATGCCGGCATGGAACCCCTCCAATTTGAAATCAAATCCGTCGTCGCACAAGGCTGGGTGGAATCGCAAAAAAATTTCAGCCAGAATTTCCAAGCCACTCCGAAAACCAAGGATGAAAAAAGCCGGCTGCCCCGTTGAAAGGGATGGAAGTCATTGCCGCCAACGCTTCAACAAATCCCCGTAGGTGTCGATGCGGCGGTCGCGGAAGAAGGGCCAGATGCGTCGGAAATGCTCGACTTCGGCGAAATCCACATCGTGCAGGAGAATTTCCTCCCCTGTCGTTCCCGCTTTGGCGACGACTTGTCCGTAGGGGTTGACGAAAAAGGATCGACCCCAGAACTCGGTGCCGTCATGGGTGCCGCTGCGATTGACCGTGGCAACAAAGCAACCATTGGCCACGGCATGTCCGCGCTGGACTGTTTCCCACGCACAATGTTGCGCCTCTCCCAACTGGTCCTTTTCCTCCGCCAGCCAGCCGATGGCTGTCGGATAGATCAACACCTGCGCTCCGCCCAATGCCATCAGGCGGGCTGCTTCCGGATACCATTGATCCCAACAAATCAGCACGCCGAGTTTGCCAAAGCGCGTCTGCCAAACGGGATAGCCGCTGTCTCCCGGAGTGAAATAAAATTTCTCCTCAAAACCGGGATCCTGGGGAATGTGGTTCTTTCGATACAAGCCCAACAGGCTGCCGTCGGCATCGAAAATGGCCGCGGTGTTGTGATACAATCCGGGTCCGCGATGCTCGAACAATGATGCCACGATGACGATGCCCAACTCGGCTGCCAATTCACCCAGTCGCTCCGTGACCGGACCAGGCAACGAATCGGCGAGATCAAAACGCGATGTGTCCTCGATCGTGCAAAAATACGGCGTGAGGAACAACTCCTGGGTCACCACGATCTGCGCCCCCCCGGCGGCCGCCGCACGAATCAGCCCAAGATGATGCTCCAGCGCTTCCTGCTTGCTGGGAAATGTCGTGGATTGAAGCAATGCAATGCGCGGCATGTCCTTATCTAATCAACACCGCAAACCCGCGCAATACGGAAACGCAAATTTCCACGGAAATTAATTGCAGTTTTTCCAGCACATGCTACGATTCGCGCGTGGAGGAATCATTCGACAAGGTATTGCCCCGTCGTGAGCGTCAGGTCATGGACATCCTGTTTCGGCTGGGTCAGGCTTCGGCTGTGGAAGTGATGGAGGAACTTCCCGACCCACCGAGTTATTCGGCGATCCGCGCCTTGTTGGCGACGCTGGAGCAGAAAAAGCTGGTGGTCATCCACGGCAAGGACTCGCGCCGCTACATCTATCGACCCGCGGTCACGGAAAAAAAAGCAAAGCGATCCGCGTTGAGCAGTTTGCTGCATACATTTTTCGAAGGAAAGCCGGAAAATCTTGTGGCATCGTTGCTGGATCCCAGCGATCAGAAATTGTCCGACGAGGAGATCCGCCGCATCCGACAATTGATCGGCGACAGTTCAAAACAACAATGATGGCATGAACCCGTTGTTTTTTTATGCCTGCATTTTTTCGGTACTGGCGTATCTGACCATCGGTCTGGTTGACCGGAACAACACCATCAACAGCCAAGGTCTCACGCGACTGGCCCTGCTGATGCTGATTTGCCTTCCGGCACTGTTGTTGTTGCCGAAATGGCACGTGGCATCCGCCCCCGCAGGCCTGCACCGGATGATCGAGGCAGCCGAACAATCGACTCCGACCTGGCTATGGATTTTTTGGCTTCTCGGTGCCTTGGTCTGCTTGATCCGCGTGGCGATCAGTCTCTGGCAACTTCATGTTTGGAAAAAAAATTCCACCGAAATCACGACATCGCCCCTGGTGAGCGAGGTCCGCAGTTGTCGTGAAAAGATGAACTACCCGCGCGGGATCGCACTTCGTGTGCTCGACAATCACAAAGGCCCTGCGGCCTGCGGCATCCTGCGCCCGACAATCTATTTGCCCCGCAACTGGCAAAACTGGACGGAGGAAACGTTGCGCGCGGTGTTGTTGCATGAAATCGGCCACCACGTCAGCCGCGATCCGCTGTGGCGCATGGTCTCACTGATCAGCACGTCGATTCACTGGTACAATCCCTTCGTTTGCTGGTTGTCGTCGAAACAGCAACTGCAATCGGAAATCGCCTGCGATGACCGGGTCGTTCGCAGCGGATTCCATCAGGATGCCTATGCGAACATCCTCTGCGACCTTGCCAGTCATGCACCGCATTCCGCGATGGCGATGGCATCGCCCGGTGGTTTGGAAACGCGCGTCCGCCAACTGGGCCTGAAGCGCACACAACCGGGCCGACTCTGGCTGACTGTGTTCATGTTTGTGCTGCTGCTATCGGCTCTGGTATTGGCGATCCTCCGCCCGTCGCACGACCCCGGGATGCCGCTTCCACCGACACCAGAGGACTCCCGTCTGCGCCTGCAAGCCGATCCTTTTCCCGGGGGCTGAAAAAATCGCCAGCTCGACGTAAGGGTCAGCGCTTTTCCTGCAACCAATGGGCCATCGCCATCAACTTGGTGACACCCGCAACTCCGGTGGAGTCGGTGAGTGGCTGCAAATGGTCGGCGATTTCGGCGCGGCGGGCATCCGACCAAAAAACGGAGCGTTCCCGAAAGGTGATGATCGCGAGAGCTTCTTCCGCGTTGAGAGCGACGACCGGACGCTGGGGTTGCAGGGGTGGCGGCCCGACACTCTCGGGCACCACATCGTTGCGTTCGTAGACCACCACCGTGCCGGCGGCGAGATCGCCAAGTCGCTGGAACCTGCGCGTTGACAGCAAACTGGTCAGCCCGAACAGTCCGGAAAACCACGGCATGATGTCGATCACGCGAATGAAGTTGCGCACCAGGGCTTGGGAAAATGAAATCGGCGCGCCCGACGGCTGGATCACCCGCAGACCGCAGATGCGTTTGCCGATGGTGGCCCCCCGACGGCTGGCCTCGAAAAAAACGGGATACCACCAGATCAACAAAAACCAGGCCAATTTCATCATGCCCCCCACCACTTGTCCGCCGACGAGATATCCGGTGATGCCCAACACCATGCTGATGACCATCATCGCCAGACCGATGAAAATCAGGTCGAGCAACCATGCCCACATTCGCAGGATCGGACCGGCGATGCGCAGGCGGATTTCGACACCCTCGGCAAGTTCGATGGACTGCAAGGTGTCAAGTTTCTCCGGCAAACCATTCATGCGCGGAATGTTTTACCCGGGCAATGATCTCTTGAAAAGCAAATCCATTGCGATTTGGCAAATCACCGCTAAGATCGGGGCGTGCCGCAAACTGCGAACACAGTCGGGCTGCTGATGCACGCATGGGGAGCCCGACAACACCTGAATGAACACCTTGTTCCAGCGGATCAGGGAGGCATGGACCTTGCCATCGATCATTGTCATGCCTCGGCCCATTCGTTTCTGCTGGCCCACATCTGCCGACTGCATGCGGGGAAAACAATCTGGATTTTCCATGATCTGCCAAGACAGCGCGAGCGGATCTTGTTGGAAATGGCAACGTGGGGTGTCAAGTCCTCTCTCCTGCCGGAGCCACCGGCGGAGATGGTGGATGGAACAATTTCCGATCCCGAATCGGAGGCCGAACGACTGGTCGTTTTCGATGCCCTGGCCAACAAGCAATCAATGGTCATTCACACCAATGAAAGCGCCGCATTCTCTCCTGCCCCGTCCGCAGCGGGCATGAGAAAAGCGCGAGTGACCTTGCAAAGCGGTGGATCGCTCGACCCCGCGACGTTCGCGATCGAACTGCTGGCCGCCGGTTACGGGCGCGACAGCATCGTGCATTCGCGGGGTCAATTCGCGGTGCGCGGCGGCATCGTCGATCTTTTCCCCTGGCACGCGGCGCTGCCGCTGCGCATTGAGTTTTTCGACCGCAACATCGAGTCGCTGCGCGAGTTCGACCCCGACTCGCAACTCAGTCTGCGCAAGCTCGACAAAGCGCAGATCCTGCTTCACGAACCGGAAAAAACAGCGGCGGCGACGGACTACATCCGACCGGAACATCTGGTCATTTCTCTAACGGAAAATTCCTCGTGCGATCTACCCTGCCACATTCACATCAGCCCGGAGCCGGTCGACACAACGGGTGACCGGCACATTTCCGTGCCAGCATTTCCCAGTCCCCTTGGCTCGTTTGAGGCGGGCGACTTCATTCTGCAACAAGGAAAACGCGAGATGTTTTTCGCACAAATGGAGGCATGGCGGGATGACAAATGGACCGTGGCGATGTGCTTTGCCAACAAAGGAGAAGAAGCGAGATTTCAGGAACTGGCGGGAGAACTTGAACATGTGCTGGTGCTGCGAGGTGAACTTCACGCGGGATTCGTCATCCCGGATCTGAAAGTCGCGGTGCTTTCCTCGTCGGAACTTTTCGGACGTTACCGCAGTGCGGGTGTGGCGCGCCGGAGTTTGCTGGATCGACACAACGCCGCGCGGGTCAGTCTGGACGAAATCGAACTCGCCGACCTGGTGGTGCATTATGAATATGGCATCGGTCGCTTTCGCGGCATTCAGATTTCAGAGGAAGACCAAACGGAGGAAATCGTGATCGAATACCACGGCGGATCGCTGCTTTCCGTGCCGATTGATCAGGCCCACCTGGTCGCCAAGTATGTCGGCATGGGCGGAAAAACCCCCGACCTCGACAAACTGGGCGGTGCCAGTTGGAAAAACACCCGCAAGACCGCGGAGAAGTCGATCCTCGACTACGCCGCACAAATCCTGCGCATCCAGGCCGAGCGTCAGACGAAGGAAGGTTACAGACATCCGCCGGACTCGCGCTGGATGTGGGAGTTCGAAAATTCCTTCCACTTCACCGAGACACCGGACCAGCGGCGGGCGATCGAGGACACCAAGCGCGACATGGAAAGCGGCGAGGCAATGGACCGCCTGATCTGTGGCGATGTCGGCTTCGGCAAAACGGAGGTCGCCATCCGCGCCGCGTTCAAGGCGGTTACCGGTGGCAAACAAGTCGCCATTCTCGTGCCGACCACGGTACTTGCCGAACAACATTGCCGCACGTTTCGCGAACGCATGAGCGACTATCCGGTGCGCGTCGATTTGCTCAACCGCTTCCGCTCCCCCGCGGAGATGCGCTCTACCATTCAAGGACTCGCCGATGGGGCGGTCGACATCGTCATCGGCACCCACCGCTTGCTTTCAGGAGACGTCAGCTATCATAATCTCGGCCTGGTGGTGATCGATGAAGAACAGCGCTTCGGTGTCAAACACAAGGAGAAGTTCAAGGAGATTTTCCGCCACATCGACATTCTCACGCTCTCCGCCACACCGATCCCCCGGACTCTCTACATGGCATTGATGGGCACCCGCGACATGTCCACGATCGATACTCCGCCTCCCAACCGGATGCCAGTTCACACGACGATTTCGCCTTACGACGAACGCATCATCCGCGATGCCATCCAACGCGAACTCAAACGGGGCGGGCAGGTGTTTTTTCTCCACAACCGGGTCAAGACCATCGAAATGACGCGGAAAAAACTGCAGGACTTGGTTCCGGATGCGCGGATTCTGGTCGGGCACGGACAAATGGAGCAGGACGATCTCGAAGTCGTGATGCGGCAATTCGTGCAGGGCGAAGCCGATGTTCTGCTGGCCACCACGATCATTGAAAGCGGCATCGACATCCCGAACGCCAACACCATTTTGATCGACCGCGCCGACCGCTTCGGCCTGGCCGACCTCTATCAACTCCGTGGCCGGGTCGGCCGCGCCGGCGAGAAAGCCTACGCCATCCTGCTGCTGCCGCGCGACATGCTGACCCAGGGCGACGCGCGAAAACGCATCCAGGCGATCCGCCAGTACACGGCCCTCGGATCGGGGTTCAAGATCGCCATGCGCGACCTGGAAATCCGCGGTGCCGGAAATCTGTTAGGCACAAAACAATCCGGCCACATCGCCGCCGTCGGCTTCGATCTCTACTGCAAACTGCTGCGCCAGTCGGTTGACCGGCTCAAAGGCCGGGCGGTGTCGGCGCGCTCCGAAACCTCATTCCGCGCCGATTTTCTCGCATTGAACGAATCCGATTACGGACGCGCCGGTGCCCACATGCCCCTGCTGCCCGCCTATTTTCCCGCTGACTTCGTAGCGGAAACCAGCCTGCGCGTGAACGCCTATCGCGAACTCGCCGAGTGCCTGAGCGAAAAGGAACTCGATGATCTAACAACTTCCTGGCGCGACCGTTTCGGGCGATTCCCCGATCCCGTCGCCAACCTTCTTCGCCTGAACCGGGTGAAAATCCGCGCGGCCGGCAAAAAAATTTCCGCCGTGGAAATCAAGGGTCAGAAACTCACCCTGGGCCGCAACGGCTCCCCGATCATGATCGACAACCGCCACCCCCGGCTGACGTCCACAAAACCTGGTGCGAAACTCGATGAAACCCTGCAACTCCTGGCCATGCTCTGATGGATGGAGTAAATCTTTGCTCATCGTTTCAATGCCCTGGGACGTATGACTCTTGCTTGAATTCCTTTCCCTTCATCACCGCTCACAGTTCCGATTGGCAAATCACCCCCGCCGTGTTATCCCTCCTGCATGTCTGAAACGCCTTTCATCTATCAGGACACCTATGCCATGGGCGGGGATCCTACGGAATACGAATTGTTGTCGACCGAACACGTCAGCATTTCACAGTTCAATGGAGCACCCGTGCTTGTGGTCGAACCGGAAGCCCTGACGCGGCTTGCGAACGAAGCCTTCAAGGCGATCAACTTCTGCCTCCGACCCGCCCACCTCGCTCAGGTGGCGGCCATTCTGGATGATCCGACTGCGACCGAGAACGACCGCATGGTTGCGCTGATGTTGCTGCGCAATGCCGAGATTGCCGCGCACGGAATCCTGCCGTTTTGCCAGGACACCGGCACCGCGATCATCATGGGAAAAAAAGGCCAGCAGGTCTGGACCGGCTGCAACGATGAGGAAAAACTCTCCGAAGGTGTTTACCAAACCTACACGCGGGAAAACCTGCGCTACTCACAAACCTCCGCTCTGACCATGTATCAGGAGGTCAACACGAAAACCAATCTGCCCGCGCAGATCGACATTTATGCCACCACGGGATGCGAATACAAATTTCTGTTCATCAGCAAAGGCGGCGGCTCGGCGAACAAGTCGTTTCTCTATCAGGAAACCAAGGCCTTGCTGAATCCCGCAAAACTCAGGGAGTTCTGCATTGAAAAAATGCGCTCGCTGGGAACCGCCGCGTGTCCGCCCTATCACCTCGTTTTTGTTTTCGGCGGCACCTCGGCGGAAACCTGCCTCAAAACCGTGAAGCTCGCTTCGACGAAATACCTTGATGCCCTGCCCACAGTCGGCAACGCCCACGGCCAGGCATTTCGCGACATCGCACTCGAAGCGGAACTGTTGGAGGAAGCCCGCAACATCGGCATCGGCGCCCAGTTCGGCGGCAAGTTTTTCGCGCTCGATGTCCGGGTCATCCGCCTTCCCCGTCACGGGGCCTCCTGTCCGGTGGGCATCGGGGTTTCCTGCTCCGCCGACCGCCAGGCCCGGGCAAAGATCACCGCAGAGGGGATTTTTCTGGAGAAACTCGAAAAAAATCCCGGACGTTTCATCCCGGAAGTCTATCGGAATTGGAAATTCAAGGGCGTTGCCATCAACCTCGACGAAGGCATGGAACAGACACTGGCCACGCTCGCCAAGCATCCCGTGACCACCGCTGTGTCACTGAGCGGTACGATCATCGTCGCCCGCGATGCCGCTCACGCGAAGCTCAAGGAATACCTCGACGAGCACGGCGACCTGCCCGATTATTTCAAAAAATATCCGGTGTACTACGCCGGACCCGCGAAAACCCCGCCGGGACTGGCCAGCGGATCATTCGGCCCGACCACGGCCGGTCGCATGGATTCCTATGTCGAACTTTTTCAATCGCACGGCGGATCGATGGTGATGCTCGCCAAGGGCAACCGCTCGCAACAGGTCACCGACGCCTGCAAAAAGAACGGCGGCTTTTACCTGGGATCCGCAGGAGGTCCCGCCGCGCTGCTGGCTCAGGATCACATCCGCTCGCAGGAGGTAGTCGCCTACCCCGAACTCGGCATGGAGGCGGTTTGGAAAATCACCGTCGAAAATTTTCCCGCCTTCATTCTGATCGACAACAAGGGCAACGACTTTTTTCAACAAATCAACCAATGTCCGGTGGGGCATTGATGCTCTAACTAAACCCCGCGCATCAGCGAAACATCGGCCAAAGTGAGCATACGGCTGAGCAAACCGGGTCGATCCATGGTCTTGAGATCGTGAATTGTCACCGAACGCTCCAGCGTGAATTTCCCCGAACGGGTGCGACGCAGCGCGCTCAGGTGCCCGCCACAACCGAGCTTGGCGCCGATGTCGTGCACATAGGTGCGCACGTAAAATCCCTTGGTGCAGCGAACCGTGAAATCGATCTCCGGCAGGGCGATGCGATGGATTTCATAACCGTCCACCCTCACTGGTCGGGGTTTGCGTTCCACCTCCTGACCCTTGCGGGCGAGTTTGTAGAGCGGCACGCCATTCATTTTGATGGCCGAAACCATCGGTGGAATTTGTTCGAAATCGCCGAGGTAGCTATCGAAAACTGCGCGGATTTGTTCCTCGCTCAGATCGCCGACCGGTTGTTCATCTATCACCTCTCCTTCCCTGTCCTGCGTGCTGGTGGACTTGCCGAGAGTCAGCGTGCCCTCATACTCCTTGTCCTCGCCCATCAGCAAATCCTGGATTTTGGTGGCGCGACCCACCACCAGGATCAGCAGGCCGGTGGCCATCGGATCAAGGGTTCCGCAATGGCCGATTTTTTTGGTGTTCAAGGCGCGACGCGCGATGGCGACAACATCGTGTGATGTCATGTCCGGCGATTTGTCAATCAACAGGACTCCCGATGGTCCGTGGTCTTTTTCTGAATGATGCATGAGTCGTGTGAATTCCGTTAGATCGCGGTCGCGATGGCTGCCAGGACTTTTTCCTTTGCCGCTTCGAGCGGGCCCGCCATGCGGATGCCAGCCGCCAGGGCATGACCGCCGCCGCCAAACAACGTGGCGATTTCGCAAACATTGGTGCTGCGGTCTTTCGAGCGCATCGACACGCGGATTTTTCCATCGGGCAGTTCCTCGAAAAAAACCGCCACCTGCACTCCGCGGATGGCGCGGATGAGGTCGATCAAACCTTCGCTGTCTTCGGGTTTCAATCCGAGACTGATCCGGGTGGCGTCGAGCATGTCCCAGTGCGCGACCCTGCCGTCCGCCGAAAGTTGCAGGGTGTTCAACAAGGTTCGCATCAACTCAATGCGGCGATACGGGTAGCTGTCGTAAATTTTCGCATTGATATCGCCCACCGCGAGCCCCCTGTCTAACAGATCGGCGGCCAGACGATAGGTGCGCGAGGTGGTCGAATCATATTGAAACGAGCCGGTGTCGGTGGAAACCGCCACGTAAATGGCATCGCGCGAGCCCTCCGGCAGGGGCATGTCGAGCGACTTGATGATTTCATAAATGATCTGCCCGGTGGCGGGACTGGTGGCATCGACGTAATTCACGTCGCCGTAGCGGGGATTGGAAATGTGGTGGTCGATATTGACCCACAAGCTTGCCCGGGATGCCGCCCGCAGGTTGTTTTCCCCCAGGCGAACCTTGGTGGCGGTATCAAGAGCGATCGCAACATCCACGACGGGGGCTTCATGAGGGGGACGGGCGATTTTTTCCGAATGCGGAAGAAACTCCAGATTTTCCGGCAAACCGTCATCATTCCAGTAATGCACCGTTTTGCCCATCGCTTCGAGAGCCAGTCCAAGCCCCAACTGCGAGCCGATCGCATCACCATCCGGACGAACGTGGCTCATCAGGGCGAATATCTGGTTGTCGCGGAAAATCCCACCCAAGGTCTCGATGCTGGCGTTCTCACTCATGCTTGCGGACCCACAGCATTGCCCCGAAATCGGACTCCTGCGCAAGCACAAACGTCAGGGATTTGCGCTTGATTGACAATCGCGGCGCAACCATGCTGCCTGCGTGTCCGCCAAAACCTTGTCCGTCACCCAGCTGTTGCGCCGCATCAAGAATGTCGTCGAAATCGAAGTTGGCGAGGTTTGGGTGGAAGGCGAGGTCAGCAACCTCAAAAAACAGGCGAGCGGGCATTGGTATTTCACCTTGAAGGACGACAGCGCGCAGATCCAGTGTGCGATGTTCGGCGCCAGGAAACGCGAGGGCAACGCCGCGTTGGCCGACGGCGCGAAAGTGCGGGTCTTTGCCGAAACCAGCATCTACGAAGCGCGCGGAAGCCTGCAAATCATCATCCTGCGCGCTGAAGCAGTGGGACTCGGCGACTTGCAGGCCCGCTTCGAAGCCTTGAAACGCAAGCTGCAGGAGGAGGGACTCTTCGAACAGGCTCACAAAAAAAGCCTGCCGCGTTTTCCCCGCAAAATCGGCATCGTCACCTCCGAAACCGGCGCGGTGATCCAGGACATCCTCAACGTGCTCGGTCGACGCGCCCCATGGATCAAACCCTATCTCATCCCCGTGCGGGTTCAGGGCAAGGGCGCCGAACACGAGATCGCCGCTGCAATCCGCGCCTTCTCCCGACCCGAGGCATCCGGCATTCCCCGCTGTGATGTTCTTATTGTCGGTCGCGGCGGCGGCTCCCTCGAGGACCTCTGGTGTTTCAATGAGGAAATCGTCGCCCGCGCCATCGCCGGGTGCTCCATTCCCGTCATCTCTGCGGTCGGCCACGAGGTCGACTTCACCATTGCCGATTTCGTGGCGGACCTGCGTGCTCCCACTCCCAGTGCCGCAGCGGAAATCGCTGCTCCCGATGCCGCCGAATTGAAAGCGCGCCTCGAAGTATTGCAGCGGCGCATGAAACAACAATGCTTCGGAAAAATCACCCAGTGGCAGGCGCAGCTCAACGCCCTGCGGCGCGGCGTGTTGCAACGCAGCGGTGAAAGATTGTTGCGTGAACCGGTCATGAGGATCGATACCATGCGTGACCGACTGCAAACGCAGATGCAAAACCGCCTTCGCCAGCTGCAGCAAAAAATCGAGCACGCACGCATCATCCACAAGGCCCATCATCCGGTGCTGGTGATCGAACGGAGAACCGAAAACATCGGGCAACTGGCCAAAAGGATGAACATGGCCGCCATCCAGCATCTAACGAACAAGGAGCAGCAGATCCTGCACCTGCAAACCGTGCTGCGCACCTTGGGGCCCGAATCCTCATTGCAACGAGGGTATTCGATCACCTTTGATGCGAATGGCCAGGTATTGCGATCCCGCGAGGGCATTGGCAAAGGCGAGCGCCTGACCACCCGGTTGGCCGACGGCGAAATTTCCAGCGTTGTCGAGTGACGACTTGCATCTTTTTGTCACATGCCACATTTTATGGCTGACAAGCAGGCATTACCTTATATCACAAGTTCACAACACTTTTTTCCCATGCTGCAAACCGGAATCATCAACCCACACGTGCTCGACCTCGTCGCCCGCATCCGTCACACCAACACGTTGGTCATCTGCGACTGGGCTTTCCCCTTCTGGCCCGAAATTGAAACCGTTGACATCTCGTTGTGCCGGGGCATTCCCACGGTGCTCGATGTCCTCGATCTGCTGAAGCCGAATTTCAAAATCGGCCGCATCTGGCAGGCCGAGGAGTTCCTCACCACAAATCCTCCCGAGACCCTCAAGCGGTTCTCGGACTCTTTCGGTTCGATCCCCCTGACGCGGGAAGCGCACATCCAGTTCAAAAAACGCGTGCCTGATGCCATCGGCTTGATCCGCACCGGAGATCCGACAGCTTACGGCAACATCATTGTCGAATCGGAGTAATCCATGAGCCGATGAAAAGCGCAGTGACACTTTGCCGTGTAAGCGAAGCCGCCTTGGGTCCTTTTGTCTTTCACGATGAATTGGCCATAGGTTTTGAAAAAGCCGCCGCGCATGGATTCGACGCCGTGGAGTTGTTTCTGCCGTCGCCGGATTATGTGACCAGCGGGGATATCCGTGAATTGCAAAAGCGTCATCAGCTCGACATCGCCGCACTCGGCACCGGAGCGGGCATGGTGAAACACGGCTTGTCGCTCACCGATGGGGATGCCACGGTTCGGAAAAACGCATTGGATTTCATTCTCGCACTCGTCGATCTCGGCGGTGCTTTGGGAGCCCCCGCCATCCTCGGTTCAATGCAGGGCAAACATGGGCCTCTGGTGGACAAACCCCGGGCGCTGCAGTTTCTCGCCGAGGCTCTCGCCATCATTTCCGCCCGCGCCGCGGATCACGGCCTGGTTTTTTTCTACGAACCGCTGAACCGCTACGAAACGAACCTTTTCAACCGCCTCGCCCCAACCGCGGCATTTCTCGAACAACACGGGCTTCGCCATGTCAAATTGCTCGCCGATCTTTTCCACATGAACATCGAGGAAACGTCGCTGGTCGATTCTCTAACGGAAAATTTCACCGCCATCGGCCACATCCATTTCGCCGATTCCAACCGCCAGGCCATCGGATTCGGCCACACCGACCCGCTGCCCATCCTGCAAACCCTACAGCGACTTGACTACCAGGGCTATCTTTCGGCCGAAATCCTGCCGCTGCCGACCCCTGACGAAGCCGCAGGACAATTCATCCGTTCCATCCGCCTTCCCACTATCTGACCCGTCATGCAAACTCGACCCCTTGGAAAATCCGGCATCCATCTGCCCATCCTCTCGTTCGGAGCCTCCTCGCTCGGCGCGGAATTCCGCTCGGTGGATGTCAACGAAGCCCTGCAATCCGTCCACACCGCGCTGGATCTCGGCATGAACTTCATCGACACCTCGCCGTTTTACGGACGCGGCATGTCCGAGGTCCTGCTCGGAATCGCCTTGAAAAATGTCCCGCGCGATTCCTACCTGATCGGCAGCAAACTCGGTCGCTATTCGCTGGAGCATTTTGATTTCTCGGCCCGACGCGTGGAGGAATCGGTGAATGTTTCCCTGCATCGTCTCGGCACCGACCATTTGGATCTGCTGCTGCTGCACGATGTGGAATTCGTAAGCCTTCCGCAAATCTGGGAGGTGACGATGCCCGCTGTGCTCAAAATGAAAGAGCGCGGCCTGGTTCGCGCGATCGGCTTTTCCTGCTATCCGATGAAAACCTTCGACACCGTGCTCGATCACGTCGAGAATGACATCGATTGCGTGCTTTCCTACAATCAATACACCTTGCAAAACACGCGTTTTGCCGACCATCTGATCCCCCGCCTCGCGGCCAAAGGCATCGGCGCGATCAATGCGGGCCCCTTCTCCGCCCGACTGCTGACCAATGCGGCACTGCCGGTCTGGTTGAAAGAACCGGAGGAAGTCAAGGCCGCCGCTCGTGCCGCCGCCAAACTCTGTGCCGACAACGGCGTCGATATCGGCCAGCTTGCCCTGCAGTTTTCTTGCGCCAACCCCGACATCACTTCCACGGTGGCGGGATCGGCAAATCCGGAGAACATCAAAAAATGGGCGCAGTGGCTCTCGCAACCGATCGATCAATCGCTGCTCGACGAAGTGGAGAAAATCTTCGCACCGGTGAAAAACATCGGCCACAAGGAAGGTCTGCCTGAAAACAACTGACGATTTTTTACCATCATGCCCGCCATTGAATTCACCGCGCCGAAGACCATTCAAATCATCGAAAGCGCCGATGCATCCGCACCGCAGGCCGGTGAAGCGCTGGTGCGCACCCACCGCATGGGGATTTGCGGCACCGATCTCTCGGGCTATCTCGGCAAGATGCCGTTTTTTTCCTATCCGCGCATCCCCGGACACGAACTGGGACTGGAGGTTCTCGCGGTCGGCGAGGGCGTGACTCACATCAAAGCGGGCGACAAATGCTCGCTCGAACCCTACATCAATGACCCGCTTTCCCGCACCAGTCTGAAAGGCAATCCGAACTGCTGCCCCGGCGTTCAGGTGCTTGGCGTGCACACCGATGGCGGACTCCGTACCACTTCATGGATCGTGCCCGCCCGCAAACTGCACGTCGGCAATCAACTGAGCTATGATCAACTGGCCCTGGTGGAAACACTGGCAATCGGACTTCATGCCGTCGATCGCGGCAATCCTCAACCCGGCGAAACGGTGCTGGTCATCGGTGCGGGACCGATCGGACTTGCCTGTCTGGAGTTTCTCAAACTCATGGACCTCAAAGTGATCGTCATGGACATGGTGCAAAGCCGACTGGACTTCTGTGCGAAAAATCTCGGCATCCAGGGCGTCCTCGCCACCACCGACGCAGAGGCGAATGTGCAAGCCCTTGCGGATCTCACCGGAGGCAACCTGGCCGATGTGATCATCGATGCGACGGGCAGCGTGCATTCGATGTCCACCTGTTTTCAATTCGCCGCCTTCACCGGACGGGTCGTGTATGTGGGCATCACCACCCAGGAGTTGAGCTTTCCTCACGCCCCCGTATTCCACCGCCGCGAACTGACCTTGCTGGCTTCACGCAATGCCCACCCGGCCGATTTCCCGAAAATCATCGACCTGATCGCCGAGGGAAAAATCAACACCGACTTGTGGATCACCCATCGCATTGCCTTCATGGATGTGCCGGAAAAATTCCCCGCATTCACGGATCCCTCTCTCGGCGCGATCAAGGCAATCATCGAAGTCTAACATAAATTTTCATCATGAAAAAAATCACAAAATTCACATTCGGCGTCGGCGACCGCTTCGCCCATCAGGCATCCGCGCAACTTCAGGCATTCCTTGTTGCTGCGAAAGAGGGCGTGGACATCATTCCGGTTTGGAACAAGTCGAACCGCGAACACACCATCATCGGCTCCGAACCGGCGGGCACCCGTGCCGCGGCCGATGCCGCCGTCGCCGAGCTTGGTTGGGACAAGGACTACCACCTCGATGCCGACCACATCAATCTCACCACGGTGGACCGCTTCATCGCGCCCTGCGATTTTTTCACTCTCGATGTCGCCGATGACATCGGACATCCCGCCTCTCCCGCGGATGTGGAGGCATTTCTCGACAAACATCCTGAGTTATTAGGCAGCATCGATATCGAAGGCATCGATGCACCCTTTGATATCAGCCGCGAGGAAGCGGCGCGGATCGCCAACAAGTTCCTGCTGGCCACCCAGAAAGCGGGTGCGATCTACCGTCACATTCTCGCGGCGAAAGGCGCGGATTTCATCACCGAGGTTTCGATGGATGAGACCGATTCGCCGCAGACCCCCGCCGAACTGTTGATCATCCTCGCGGCACTCAGCGACCAGCACGTGCCGATCCAGACCATCGCGCCGAAATTCACCGGACGATTCAACAAGGGTGTCGATTACGTGGGTGACGTTGCGCAGTTTGAAAAGGAATTCAACGACGACCTCGCAGTGATCGCGCATGCCATCAAACGCTACGGCCTTCCGTCCACACTGAAACTGAGCGTGCATTCGGGGTCGGACAAGTTCTCGATCTACCCGGCCATCCGCCGCGCGCTGCAACGCAGCGGCGCGGGCCTGCACGTGAAAACCGCCGGTACCAACTGGCTGGAAGAACTCATCGGTCTCGCCGAAGCCGGTGGCGATGCACTGGCACTGGCAAAAGAAATCTACGCCAAGGCGCTCGACTACAAGGAAGCCCTGTGCCAGCCATACGCCACGGTCATTGACATCGACGACAGCAAACTTCCCAGCGCCGCGGACGTGAACAGTTGGAGCAGCGAACAATACGTCAATGCGCTGCGCCACATCCCGACGAACCCACAATACAATCCCCATTTCCGCCAGCTCCTCCACGTCGGTTTCAAAATCGCCGCCCAACTCGGCACGCGCTATACCGACGCACTCAAGACACACCGCGAGATCATCGCCAAGAACGTCACCCTCAATCTGCTGGAGCGCCACATTCGCCCGCTGTTCGGTGCCTGACCCGGACTTTTGAACCAAAGCCGGGCGTGACGGGTGCCCGAATCCCATTTGGACGACGGTCGGACGATGAATCTCGTATTCACCTGACAAGCTGTCCCCCACGCCACAAAAACCGCAGCCAGATACATCTTGGCAAAGCTGGTTCGTAGACCTATGATCACTATAGATGAATTTGACCATCAAAACCAGCAACGGCCATTGCGACACTGCTGTTTAGGCGGATTTTTCTTCTCTGCTCACTGCACACTCGGCACTTTTTCCTTCCACCCCTCATTTCTCCGCCCTCCGGTCCGCTCATGAGCTTTCTCACCGATCTTCACCTCAAAAGCAATTTCTTGGAAATTCGGTGGGCGTACATCCAAACTTTGTTAGATGCTGAAGCCATGC
Organism: Akkermansia muciniphila; assembly: GCA_945860285.1. Classification (GTDB taxonomy): domain Bacteria; phylum Verrucomicrobiota; class Verrucomicrobiia; order Verrucomicrobiales; family Akkermansiaceae; genus UBA956. The sequence continues at coordinate 30,735 of CAMAQB010000027.1, forward strand.
TGAATTGATGATGGTCGAACGGAAATTAGCTACAAGAGAAAATGAAAACATACATAAAAGCACCAATCATTTCCATGATCGGTCTGTTGTCGATGTCGACTGGCAATGGAGGCATTTTCAACAGGCAATCTCCCGTCTGGTATGCAACAGCTCCGATGAAGGTCAAAGGGTTCAGCGATGCTTTGTTCCCCGAACAGGGAGTCAAGCTCGATGCCAAAAACGACCAGGGCCTGCGCTGTGGACGATGCACAGGGAGTGGCCGGATGGTGCGGGGCTTGGAGTTCCCTCTGTTGATTCTTCTTCGACGTGTTTCTACCGCGTTATACAGTCCAGGTTCGCAACGAAGGCGGCCGTCCACATGACTTATGACGATGGCATTGAAATCTGGTTGAATGAACAGAAAATCGCCTCGAACCCTTCGGGTAGTCCGTCCGAAATGGTTTTGAATATTCAGCCCGGCAATAATCGTTTGCTGGTCAAAGTTTACAACAATTCCGCCGGTTGCGGATTCTCTTTTCAATTCAACGAAGCACCGACGTGGCCGGCCAGCATTGACCCCGAGGCTCTGCGACGGGTTATCGAGAACCTCAGCCGGAAATTTCCGGATCAATACACGCGCGGGGCGGAATTCCTGAAACGGCTTGATGATCTGGAAGAGAAACTGGACGAACCGGCATTCCGCGCGTTGGATCGCGAGGCAATGCTGGCCGCTCCACCTTGCATGAAATTGGGCAGGATCATGCCGCTGGGCGACTCCATTACCAAAGGCGCTCCTGCCGGTGCCTATCGCGATCCGTTGTTTTCCCTGCTGAAGAAAGATGGTTATTCTCTCCGCTTTGTCGGTTCGCTTGATGAAAACCCGACTGCTGCGCTAACAGCCGAAGGACAGGAGCACCATCAAGGCCACAGCAGCATGGGAATGGAGTGGATACGCGATCATTTGAAGGAGTTCTTTGCCGCCAACCCACCTGACCGCATCCTGTTGGCCATCGGAGCCAATGATATTGGCGGTGCCACGGTTCCGGAATTGCAAGCACGGATGGTGAACCTGGTGACCGCCATCTTCGGTCTCCAACCGAATGTAAAACTTTATCTTGCTTCAGTTACTCCCCAAACAGGACCGGCCATGGCCAAAATAACGGAGTTCAACAGGCTCATTCCGGACATTGTGGCTGATCAGAAAGCCAAAGGACACCAGGTGATTTACGTATCGATGGCTGCGCTGGATGTCGATGATCTCGGAGACAACGTGCACCCCAATATTGCAGGCTCCCTCAAAATGGCCGAAGCCTGGCATGCAGCACTCACCACTGATTCGGCGGCGGAATTGCCTGACATCAAACCGCTGTTCGATAATCCTTTACGCGACACCTGCATCTGTCTCGGGCCGGACAATACCTATTACCTGACCGGCACCACCGGTCATCCGACGTGGTGGGAAACCAACGACGGCATCCGCGTCTGGAAATCCAAGGACCTCAAGACGTGGGAACCGATAGGACTCGTCTGGAGTTTCGAGAAAAACGCCACCTGGCAGAAAGGCAATGGCAAACAACGTGCCATCTGGGCGCCGGAGATTCATTACCTCAAAAACACGTTCTGGCTCGCTTACTCGGTCAACTACGGCGGCACCGGTCTCCTCCGCAGCAAGACCGGCAAGGCCGATGGGCCCTACGAAGACGTCAAACCCGATGGCCAGCTGACCGATGGGATCGATGCATCGCTGTTCGCTGACGATGACGGCAAGGTCTATTTCGTCTGGCAGAATGGCGCCATCGCGCTCCTCAAGGACGACATGAGCGGACTCGCCGGGAAACCACGCACCCTCACGCCTGCCGGAATCGACGCTCAACCAGGACACAATACGCGGGGCGGTCCGCTCGAGCCTAACAACGCGGGGCAAGTAGGCTACGAAGGCGCGTTCCTCACCAAGATCAACGGTCGTTATCATCTCATCTGTGCCACATTGAACACGGACGACAAGCCGCAAACTCATTACGATTGCATGTCCGCCAGCGCCGGCTCGATTTACGGCCCATACGGCAACACCTACCTTGCCATCCCGCATGGCGGACACAACATGCTGTTCAAGGATGTGCAGGGCAACTGGTGGTCCACGTTCTTCGGCAACGATCCGCAGGCTCCCTTCCGCGAGCGGCCCGCGATGCTACCCATCCATGTTGATGCCAACGGTAAAATCCGACCCGGAAAAACCCCGTAATCCACCTACCGAAGGATGTGGTCAGGATGATACAGAAATCAAATCAAGAAGGCGTTGCAAACCATCCAGCGTGCAGCCGTCATGTTGACACCAACCCCCATTTCCCCGCGCTTCACACCTCTCATGTTCTCTTCCATGCACATCACAGAACCAAAAGCAAATTCCCAGAAATATGCGGGTAGAGAGAGGCGGGAGGCGTGTTCATCTCAAGTTTCAGCTTTACAAAAATCCACTTTTTCCCAGAATGGCTTTACGAAGTTTTCCTACTGGTGATACCCGGTGATTTTCACCGCCGAAGCAATTTACCAGCAATTAGAATTCGCCCGCGATCACACGATCCCGCATCATTCATCAAATCATGAAAAACCTCATTTGGCTTCTCTCCATACTCCTCGGATTCGCGCTAGCTCCCAAAGCGGAGGCGAGCGGCATGCAAATCTTCGTCAAAACACTGACCGGAAAGACGATCACACTCGACGTGGAAGGGTCAGATTCCATCGAAAACGTGAAACAGAAGATCCAGGACAAGGAGGGAATTCCACCGGATCAGCAGCGCCTCATTTTCGCAGGCGAGCAGTTGGATGACGGCCGCACCCTCGCGGATTACGGTATAGAGCGGGAATCTACTCTTCATCTCTTACTGATTCCTCAAAGCGTCATCCAGCTTTCCCTCGAAAAAACCACCGATTTTATCACCTGGCAGGATATCCCGATCACCTCGTCCATGCTGAGTACGGATGGAAAAATCATCGCGCCGAATATCAGCAGTTCCGCCTTCTTCAGGCAAAACGTCCAAGTCATCAATATTCCAAAAATCACGGTTCAGCCAACCTCCGTCTCAATCAACAGCGGGGAAACGACGACCCTGTCGGTCACCGCGACAGGCGACGCGCTGATTTATCAATGGTATGCCGGCTTGCGTGGCGACATGAGCAACCCCGTTTCCGGTGCGAATTCGGTATCTTTGACGACGGAGCCACTGACCTCGGACGGCGCCTATTGGGTGTCAGTGAGCAATAATTGCAACGCTGCTATCTCGATTTCAGCAACGGTCACCGTAATTCCTCCGCCATGATGGAGCCTCGGAAATGGGACCGCGGCATGATGCGATAATCGCGGGCACAACCTGTACTTCACCACCTGTACTTCTATACCATTTCACTCTCGTTGATCCAACCGCCTCCGGTCCGGCCACTTGCTCTTTCAACTGCCTTCACGCAAAAGCAATTTCCTAACAATCTTTTGGCTCATTCATCTAATTCATGAAAAAACTTATATGGTTTCTCTCCATGCTCCTCGGACTCGCGCTAGCCCCGCAAGCAGAGGCTAGCATGCAAATCTTCGTTAAAACCCTGACTGGAAGGACGATCACGCTTGACGTGGACAGCAGCGATTCCATTGAAAACGTGAAACAAAGGCTCCAGGATAAAGGTGAGCTCCCTACCGACCCATATCGCCTTGTTTTCGCCGGCAAGCGTTTGGATGACGGCCGCACCCTCGCGGATTACAATATTCAGAGGGAATCCACGCTTCATATTGTATTAAGAATTCTGAGCATTCTTCAGCTTGCGCTGGAGCAATCGACGGATTTCATCACCTGGCAGGAAGTGCCGATCTCTGCTTCCCAACTGAGCGGAGATGGGAAAATCATTCAGCCGAAAAACAGCAGTTCCATCTTCTACCGGCAAAGCATCCAAGTGATCGATGCCCCCGCAATCACGGGTCAGCCTGCAAATACGACCACTATCAACAGTGGGGAGACGGCGACCCTGGCGGTCACGGCGAGCGGCCCTTCACTGGTTTACCAGTGGTATGCCGGCGCAAGTGGCGACAAGAATAACCCAGTCGCCGGAGCAAATGCGGCCTCGTTCACGACTGAGACGCTGACCGCACCCGCTTCTTATTGGGTGCTTGTGAGCAATAATTGCGACTGGGATGCTTCCTACACGGCGTATGTGCAGGTCAATCAACCTTGACCTAACCTTCGCGAATTGAGTCGTGGCATGAAGCAGTAATCGAGAGAACTGGGCGGCACGACACTATCATGGCCTTTTCACTGATTCAGCCGCTGCGCGAGTCCCTAGCCAGGGTGTTTCGACTCCGCGCGAAGGGAGCCCTTCCCCGGAACGATGTGCTCACAGCCCGCGTCGCCAAATCCCCGACATTCCTCTTTCAGATCCGCCATTCCGCCGCCTCGGGCCGGAACGCGGTCGCCACCGCTGATCTGGTGGGAAAGCCGCCCGGCACCGTCCTGCTGCGGGAGACCTGCTACATCTGGATTCCCACCAATACGGGCCGCGAGGCTGTCTGCCACTCGTGCGCGCTCGACTTGGCCTCTGTCCATCCATCCCGCTCGCGTCGGGTGACTTGCGAGGGTTGCGGCGGGCAAACCCATTACTGTTCGCCAAAGTGCCGCGACGAACAGTCTCTCCTGCACCAACCCATCTGCGCGATGCTACGCGACGCGCCATTGCTCGCCGACCGCCACCATTGTCCTCAAGACTTGGTGCACGCCCTTCTCGCGCTCGTCGCAAAGCGTGCTGCCGCTTTACAGCAATTCGCTGAGTCACCGAATCAAGAAACGCTCCTTTCCGATCCCCTCGCCTTCGAAGCCGGTCCCGAAGCTTTCGCTCAAATGCTCGTCCATCCCGGGGCATTGGATTCCGAATCGCGGCGCTCCTTGCGTGCGCTGGCGGCATCCATTTGCGGCAGACTGCCGGAGGAAATGCGCCCTTCGCTCGACCTCTTCCTCACTTGGGCTTCACAGATCAATTCCAACTCGCACGGCCTCAACCGCACGAATGCCGCCAACGAATCCATGGGCTTCGGACTCTTCCCACTCGGCTCGATCTTCAACCACTCGTGCCTGCCTAACTGCACTTACACCAACGAGGGGCCGCAGTTGGTATTCCGCCTCCTGCGACCCGTGCGCGAGGGCGAAGAGCTTTGCGTCAATTACACCGAACTCTACGCCGCACGCGACGAGCGACGGGCAGAACTCCACGCGACCAAGTCGTTTGAATGTCGTTGCCAGCGCTGCACTCTCAGCCCTACCAGCGAGGAGGAAGCCCGCCTTATCCGTGCCGAACAATTGGTCTCTGCCGTGCTCTGCGACCAGACAAAGGGCTGTCCCGGCCTGCTGCAACCATGCGACGTGCTTACTGACCGGCTGGGGGATCGCTCCGCCAAATGGGAGTGCTCGGTCTGCCACGCGCGCTGCACTTATGGCCACCTCCTCGACAACCACCTCAAGCCCCTGCGGGATCGCTTGCAAGAGTCGATGCACCTTTATTCCCATGGACTAACGGGTGGTGCGGCGACTCCGCTGCGCGCCGCCTTCGAGTCGCTGTTGCAATCGGCACTTACCCGCCTTCCTGCATCTCACGCCCTCGTCTTCAACTGCTACCTGCCCCTCATCAACTGCTGCTCGGTGCTCAAAGACTATCCCGCCAAGGAAATCTATGCGCGGGCCTTGGTCGAAATCGCCACCGCGACCTTGCCCGACTACCCGCCCATTGCCAATTATCTGGAAGCCTTCGCCCAGTCTCTGAATGAGCGGATCCAGACAACGCCTGGCATGCCGGGGGAAACGCGCGCAAAATACACCGTGGAAGCATTCGAAGCCCTGCAACGGTCGCTGAGCATTTGCCAAGTGTGCTATGGGTTGAACCACCCCAAGACATTGCAAACACGCGACAAGCTGCGCCGGGCAGAGGCGGCCGCCAAATCCCGGTGATCTCCCGACTGGCCCAGTTCTGAACTAAAACCCAAACCCTGCGCGCTCCAACAAGGGCCGAATCGCATAAATCACCAGCAAATGGGCTGGGTAAAAGGCGTAGAAAAGGTAGCGGTAGTCACGCCCCCTTTGCCCATTGTATCGGCTCAAGAGAGGAAGAGCCAACATGCAGCCGAGATTGATGAAATTGATCAACTGGTAGCCAGGGTCTCCAGTCCGCGCGCTGACGACCGCAAAAAGGCCCGCATTCGCCAGCAATAACCCGCCCAGCGCAACAACCGTCCAGCCAAAGCGCCCGCGGGTGGCATGGAACACAAAGATCATCCAAACCCCCAGATGCCACCAGTCCAAGGTAACGTAAAAACCTGCGGCACCAACCGCCAGCAGCAGTCCAGCCAGGAGCCAGCGTGAGCGAATTCGCTCGGCCGCCCAGATCACGCACAGTCCGGCCAGCAGATCAAAAAACACATTCCATCCATGCGGGAATAACAACCGATAAACTGGCTGTGCCAACAAAGCAAATACCAGCAAGCGCAGCAAGTAGCGCCCGATGTGCCGCGTGTGGTGATAACCTTCCACCAGCAGAAACGCGATGATCGGCATCGCAAGCCGACCCACGACCCGCAACCAGAGAGCCTCTGGGTAAATCAGCGCGCCGATATGATCCACAGACATTGCCGTGATGGCAATGAGCTTGAGAGCAAACGCGTCAAAGCGAAGACCCGTTTTCACGGGTAAGCCTGCGGCCTTGCCACCAAGCCGCGAGCGATCCCGTTTTTTTGCATTTGCAGGTTTCGCTACACGCCGCATCATCCACCTGATCATACATTCGGACATTCGCGGAGCAAGCTTTATCCCAGTGCCATAATTGGAATTTCTTCCAACGGTGCGTCATCCAATCCACATCTCCAGATCGCCAGTGCTGCCCTTACGTTTCCTTTGGAGCGGTCTGTGATCTGGCAGGTGATGGGATAGGCACAGCCCACCGCCTCGCGAGGAATGCCGCGAGAACCTCGTTTTCGGGTGGCTGGAGGCGAGCCGATCGAAACCGGGTTTGGAAGCGTTCGGTCAGGCTGCCGAGGTCGAGGTTCGTGGTGCCGGGGAACGCATGGCCTGGCTTCATCCGGTCGAAATACGTTAGAAGCATGTCCTGCGCGTCCTTGGAGCAGCGGTCTAACTCATTCACGACTTTGACCGACCATGATCCAAAGAGCGATCCATAGGCGAGTGAGCGCGTCCATTCGCGGGCGAGTTCGAGTCCCACTTCCTTGCCGTTCACGTCCTCGATGGCGACAGGGTGGCTGACGAGTGTGCGGGCGATCAGGTTCACCAAGCTCGTCTTGCCGATACCGGGTGCGCCGGAAATCAGGAGCTTGAGCGGCTGGTCGGGATTCGTCCGCAGCAGCACGACCGCCAGCTTGCCAGCCTGCCCCACGAAATCCGCGGGACAGGACGGCACGAAGCAGATGGGGGCGATGATTGACTTGCGCGGCACCTTCGTCCTCCTTTCGGCAACAGCCATGCCTGAACATATCCGCGATCGCTTGAGCACCCTTACGATAGAGCACCACGGCAAGCAACTGACCATCGACATACACAGCCCAATAACGGGTGCGGTAGCCATCCAACTTGAAATAGGTTTGACTTCAATCATGACGCCCCCCTTCTGGCACGCGCATACTGACGAGCCAAACCGGAAAGCCGGAGGGCCCGAATGTTGACGCAGAGAAATACGGTCCTTTGACCGCGGATATCGATGCTTCGCTGTTTGAGGTTGATGATGGGTCGGTCTATTTCCTCTGGCTGAACCAGAAAATCGCCAAAATGAAGGATGATTTGAGCGGCTTGGCCCAAGCAACGCGCCAGTGGAATCCGTCCAATAACGGCGATGTCGGATTCGAATGTGCCTTCCTAACCAAAATCGACGGTCGCTATCATCTGATCTGCGCCGGTTTCAACAATTGGGATGAGAAGATCCAGACCTAGTGTTGTGTCGCAAAAATAAATAAACATTAGCAGTCGGGTGCTGCATCATCGGGCATGGCACGGAAAAATACAGCAATCACACCTACGGACGAACACCGCAAACTGCTTGGAACCTGGGTTGCAGCCCATGGCACTCCGCAACAAGTCGTGCTGCGATGTCGCATTATTCTACTCAAAGCCGACGGCATGAGTGACCTTGCGGTAGGGCAACAACTTCACATCAATCGCCACACTTGCCGACTCTGGCGAGAGCG
>CAMAQB010000028.1 GCA_945860285.1 Akkermansia muciniphila
CAAGCCGACCGCGAAAATCGTCGAGCAGCTTCCAACTGCGGAGCTTCTTCTCATCGATCTTTTCCTTGGCGCGGCCCACACCCACAGGAAATCAGAAACGACCCAATAGTACAAGTGACAATTTTGTCACATTGGAGCACTAAATCGGTCAGCAAAGAGCATGCCGAACAGTTCTGATCTAAAATTTGGTAAGTTTTTTTGCATACAAAAAAAACTAATAAAATTATTGTTAGTCAATTCTGAAAATTAGCTGCAATTTTAATAATTTTACAACTGAGCTAATTGCAAAATTAGAAAGCGATGGCATTTAAATTCTCAAAATGAGAAACTTTAGCTTTCTAAACGAGTTCTGTTCCTGCCTATTTTCGCTTTACAATGAACTATAACAAACAGGAACAAAAACTCGCGAGCGCATCTAATCCAACCCTTCAACGGCTGTCAAACTTTTTTCAGCGCATTACATCCATGCAAAACGTGATGCCATTCTTCTTTGGTGAAAATTCCCAAGAGTACATCATCACCGCACCATTACAAAAACTCATCCACACCATCGAAACCCTCCAGCTCAACCTCACCCTACCTGCCGACTCCCAATTCCTCGGTCGCAAACGCGCAGATCGCCTGACCCTAGCACACTGCTTCGTGGCCAAATGCGTGCTCAACATCCCCACCACCAAAGCCCTCATCGAGCGCCTCACCATCGACTCATCCCTGCGCCGCATCGTCGGCTACGACAGAAAAAATGAAGTGCCTAACGAATCCACATTCTCACGAGCATTCGCAGAATTCGCGAACATGGAACTTTTTCAACACAATCATGGCACACTCATCAAAACCCATCTTGGCGACACATTAATTGACAACCTCAGTCGCGATGCCACCGCCATCGAAGCTCGTGAAAAGCCCGACAAACGCCGCATGAAAGCCATCAAAGACGCGAAAATCGACAAGAAAAAACTCAAAGCCGAGCGCAAAAAATCAGGTGCTACAAAACGCGGACGCCCCAGCAAAAACAGCCAACAAACTAACAAAGCCCCCACCCCCGCCCCCAACGTCATCGCTCAACAACGCACCCAAAGCCTAGAACAAAACCTCAGAACCCTATCCACCGTCTGCGATGTTGGCACTAAATGCAACGCCCAAGGCTTCAAAAACAGTTGGAAAGGCTACAAACTTCATCTTGATACAGACACCTTCGGAGTGCCCATATCCGCCATACTCACAAGTGCATCCGTGCACGATTCCCAAGTCGCCATCCCGCTCACCCAGCTGAGTAAAAGCCGCGTCACCAACCTCTACGACCTGATGGATGCTGGCTATTGCAGCGAAAGCCTGCGAGAATACAGCCGCGAACAAGGCCACGTTCCGCTGATCGACCACAACGCCCGGCGCGGAGAAAAGAAAGAATTTTTAGACTTCGAAGCCGAGCGCTACAAAGCCCGCAGCGGAAGTGAACGCAGCAATGGACGGATGAAAGACGAATTTGGAGCCCGCAGCATCCGCGTCAAAGGACACGCCAAAGTAGCGTGTCATCTGATGATAGGAATCGTCTGTTTAGCGGCAGATGCGCTCATGCGCATGACGCAATAGTGAAGCCGCGTAGAACCGCCTAACAAAAACCAGCAAAAATGGACGAGCAGCTCCATGAAGCGAAGGGTCGTGCCAAAAAAAGGCAAATAAACGCAAAATCCCAGCCCCAAAATGGCACCAAAGAACAATCGCACCAGATAAAATAAGCCGAAACAAAAAGAGTATTCATGTGAACACATTTACATAATGCTGTAAAAACATTTTGCAATTGGCTCCTTGGTAAACGCTATAGTTGCTGCAGTTGAATAGGAACATTTTTCCCGTATTGACACAATATCCATTTGGGGACTGTTTTGAAACTTTCAGGGCATAGCCAAATCGTAGAGAAGAGAACGCGCCCTCGGACGCTGTTTCCCTTTTCTAACCGGAAACCGGATCCGTAAGCGCGACGCACCGACAGATTTGCCAAACCGGAGCGCGGGGGCGCGCTCCGGAACACGCGAGGGCGCGTGTGCTCCCCCGTTGATTCAGTCAGTAAGCGCTCAATCAGGGATGGGGAAGAACCATGCCAGTCACGGCTACTCTCCCCGTAACTTCAGGGCAGTCAGGTTGGTTCCAAATCCAGACTCCTGCATGCGGGCAAATTTCCCGGCAAAAAATGCCTTCTTGACCATCAGGCTTTCCCCACCTATAAAGTGCACACCTTTCCGAACACATGAAGCGCCCTGCCATTCTCCTGTTTTTTTCCCTCAGCGCATTGCTCACGTCGTGTTTCCAGAACAATCAGGCTAACCCTCGGGGCAACTATCTTGCAGGTCTGGGACCGCTGAAATATTCCTCCCACGGCAGCGGGCCGGCTCCGGCGATACCCGATGATGTTTCATACTGGGATGGCGACGGCGTTTCCGGCGCCCCTCTGATCAAAATCAACCGCGCCCACCAGAAGGCCTATTTTTACAAGGATGGCAAACTGGTAGGTCTTTCCACCATTTCAACCGGCAAAGAGGGCCACAATTCCCCCGCTGGCAAGTTCAAGATTCAGGAAAAGGATCAGGATCATCATTCCTCAATTTACGGAGTCTTCACGGACAAAGCGAGCGGCAAGATGGTCAATGAAAACGTGGACATCCGCGTCGACAAAATCCCACCCGGTTGCATCTTCTATCCCGCGCCGATGAAAAACTTCCTGCGTATCAACGGTGGTGTCGGCATGCACACGGGATATCTTCCCGGATACGCGGCATCGCACGGCTGCATCCGCATGCCCGACTTCATGGCGCAGAAGTTTTTTGAAAATGCCGAGGTCGGCACACCGGTGATCATTGAATGAAATTTCCCGACCCCGAACAATGCGAGGAATTGAGCCCGCGGCAAGTGAATGAAATCATCGGCGAAGGCGGCGATTTCGATTTGATCGACTGCCGAGAGCAGGACGAATGGGATTTGTGCCGACTGGACAACGCACGGCACGTTGCGCTTTCGGCGTTTGCCTTGAATGTCTCGTCGTTGCTTGCATTGGATGCCAAGCCGATGGTGATCTACTGCCATCACGGCATGCGCTCGCTGCACGCCACCCGCTGGCTGCGCCAACAGGGTCGGCAGAATGTTTTCTCCCTGTCAGGCGGCATCCAGCGCTGGTCGGAGGAGATCGACCCGCAGGTGCCAATGTATTGATCTTACTTTTTCAGAATCTCGAAAAGATTGTGGTAGCGGTCCGTCCACAACGGCACGTCAAGAACCGGATCGCTCTTGTCAACCTGTGAGGGATTGGCGCTGAGGAACGCCTTGTTCTGCGTTACGAGAGCGTAATCGGTGCTGTAATGATCGCCTTTTTTGTGGGTTGTGTAGCGAGTCGAGCTCCACCCCAACTCGGTAGCCTGTTTTTCCACTACCGGAAAAAGATAAAGATATTTGTTAGTCACGTGCACGGCAATGATGCCATCGGGATTCATGTGGCGTCGATAGATTTGAAAAGCCTCGCGGGTCAGCAAGTGCATGGGAATCGAATCGCCACTGAAGGCATCGAGAAGGATTACATCGAAATTCTGATCCGGCTCGCGTTCGAGCATGAGGCGAGCATCTCCAATGATGGTGGTCACCGATGCCCCCCGCTTCTCAGCATCGCTGAGATAACTGAAATGCTTGCGAGCCAGACGCACGACATCCGGATTGATTTCATAGAATCGATAGGACTGACCATTTTGGGCATAACAGGCGGCGGTGCCGGCCCCTAGTCCCACAATCGCGACACGGGCGTTTGTTTTGTCGTGGGTCGATTCCAGCGCCCTGCCGATGCCCGTATGCCGTCCGTAGTAGGTGACTGGCTCCTCCTTGTAGGCATCGGCCAGATTTTGCAAGCCATGCAGCGTGCCGCCATGGGTGAGCATCCTGTAATCAGTGTCGAGGCCAGTGTCATGCCCTTCTCTCACATTCACGGTGCCGTAGAAATTGCGAACCCGTTCCAGGCGCTTTTCCACCTGCAATTCTTCGATGGACAGCCAAACCACTGCCGAACCGAATGCGACGAGCAACAAGCCTTGCAGGGAATAGCGCAGCGGTTTGCGACGCAGAGGTTTGATCGAGAACAAACACGCGATGCCGGCGACAATCAGGCAAAAAATCAGCCCAAGCGGCCACTCCATGTAGGTCACGAAAACATGCGGGGCAACCAAGCTCACCAGCAAACCGCCGATGGCACCGCCCGCCGACATGCAAAGGTAAAACTCCGTGAGCCGCGCCGGAGCCGGCTTCAGACGTCCGAGTTCGCCATGACAAACCATGCAGGCCAGAAACATCGCGCTGAAACTCCAGGTGATCTCGTAGCGATAATCCGGCATCAGATCCACTTCGAGACCGAACCATTTATTCGCCAGATCAGCGATCAATGAGTCGCCACCCGCCGTGACGAAGATGGCGATCAATGCCAATGGAGCCCACAACCAGGGTTGATACCAGCGTTCGTGCTCGAAGCAGATGATGAATGTCAGCAGGTACAAGCTCAGCGGAATCACCCACAGGAAAGGGACGACAGCCACATCCTGGCAGACATGATTGGTGGTCGCTAGCAGCATCACACTTGCCAGGGCGGGAAGAAACACCCAGAGCAAACGACGCCACCATGCGGGACGAGCCGATGCCCACTCCTCCGCGCGCGCGGCTGATTGTCGGGCTGCGTCTTTTCCGCTCGAAAGCCAGGCCAGCAGAAGCGACAAGAAGCCGAACACCACGAAAGCAATCGACCAGAGCTTCGTTTGCGCGCTGACATCGATCCTGGGCTCGAAAAAAAACGGATAGCTGATCAGCGCGAAAAGCGAGCCGACATTGGAAAGCGCGTAAAGCCGCCATGGCGATCCGCCGGGGACGGCGCGCGTGAACCAAACCTGGGCCAGCGGGCTGGTGCTGGAGAGGATGAAATAGGGCAATCCAACGGTTCCCAACAGCAGCAGCAGAATGCGACCCGCCGGATCCTCATTCCCTGTAGGTTTCCAGGTTTCCGCCGGGGCGATTGGCAACAGGGCAAAAGCCCCGATCATCAGCACCGTGTGAATGATTGCCTGCCAGCGGGGTTGCAGTCGGGAGAGAAAATGCGCGTACGCATAACCGCCGAACAATACCACTTGGAAAAACACCATGCAGGTAGTCCACACCCCCGGACTGCCGCCGAACCAAGGCAGGATGAATTTGCTGATCACAGGCTGCACCTGAAAGAGAAGAAAGGCGCTCAGCAAACTCAGAGTCCCCAGAAAAAAGGCCATCGAAATGCGTGGGTTTGGGCTTGTTGTCATTGTGTTGGATAAAAATGACAGATTGCCCCGGCGCGGGAAAGAAAAATCACCGCGCGCCAAATTGCATTACTTCGTGTCAGGAACCCAGACTCAAGGGCGCTTGTTCGGGAATGGCCGGCTCCGACTGAGTGAAGCGCATGCCCACCGGTTTGGAAATGCCGAATTCCTCCATTGTCACTCCATAGATCACATCGGCGCGCGCCATGGTGCGCTTGCTGTGGGTGACAATGATGAACTGGCTCTTGTCGATGAACCGGTCCAACACCCGCACGAAACGACCAATGTTCGCTTCATCGAGCGGCGCGTCAAGCTCATCGAGCACGCAGAACGGGCTGGGCTTGATCATGTAGATCGAGAACAACAGGGCGACCGCGGTCATCGAACGCTCGCCACCGGAAAGCAGGGAGATCGATTGCAACTTCTTGCCCGGCGGTTTGGCAATCACCTCGATGCCGCTTTCCAACGGATCGTTCTCATCGATCAACATGAGGTCGGCTTTGCCTTTTTCTCCGAACAACTCTCTGAACATCTCCTTGAAATTCTCCCGCACCTTGGCAAAGGTTTCACTGAAACGACGCTGCGTTTCCTCATTGATTCGCTCGATGATGGCGAGCAGTTCTTTTTTCGCACTGGAAAGGTCGTCGAACTCACCGCGCATGAAATTGAAGCGTTCCTCCAACTCCTCGAACTCCTCGATCGCATCGAGATTGACAGGACCCATCGAGTCAAGCCGACGTTTGAGATCCGCCACAATCTCCTCCACGAACAACCAGTCGGGCTCCCCTTCCAGCTCGCCGGGCAAGACCGGCACAAGCTCACGGGCGGGGCAACCCCGACCCGACTCGTTGAAGACCACGGTATCGGGTTCGTCGTCCCCGTCTCCGCTGTCGGCAATGATGCGACGTGAATTTTCCTTTTGCAGGGCTTTCTGGGAATCGATGCACGTCAGCAACGCATGGGCGTCGGGACAGAAGGCCGTGAGATCGACCTGATGGCGCTCCCGGGTGGTTTGCACGAGACTTTCCAAGCGCAGTTCGATTTTTGTCGCGGCAACCTCTTCGCGACCGCGTTGCTCCACAACCCGCGCATGCTGACGGCGAAGTTCCGACAAATGACGTTCCGCCTGATCGATCCGTTCCATGATCGCCTCGCGGCCTGAAGCGCGTTTGTTGGATTCCTCCGTCAAATCCGTTAGTTCCAGCCGGTGCATTTCCATCTCGTCTGCCAGGCGGGCGTTTTCCGTCACCGCATCCTCGATGCGCTGGATGAACTGTGCGATCTCCGCCTCGCGGCGCAGGGAAAGTTCGCGCAGTTCCATGAGCCGCAATTCCATGGGTTTTTGTTGTTCCTCCGCCGCCTGCTTTGCCCGCTTGTCTACGGCCAGGGAAGTTTTGAGTTCGTTCAGCATCATCACCAACTCGGATTCCTCGCGCAGAATTGAATCCAACTCCGATTGCAAACGCCGCTGCTCGTCTTCCAACAACTCCAAGCCGGCGCGGGCCGTGCTCAACTCCTGTTCCATTCCGGCGCGATTGTCGGCGACAATTTGTTCCCGTTTCTCCAGTTCGCCCCGTTCCCAAACCACGTTTTGAAGTTTTGTTTCAAAGGATTCCACCTCGCGTTTTGCGAGTGAAAGCTGACCCTGCAATGTGGAAACCTCCACTTTTTGCCGGTGCAAACGTTCACGACACAACTCCACGGTTTCGCGCTGTTGCTCCAGGGCCTTTTCAAGCTCCACCAGCTTCCCGCGGCACGCCTGTTCTTCCTCGGCGAGCTGATTGACTTCCAAGGTGAGATCGCGAACTTCGTTTTGTCGTTCCAACAGGGAATCACCTCCGTTACCGGACATGCCGCCGCTGATCGTGCCGACCCGGCCTAACAGTTCTCCGCGCAGGGTCACATAGGTCACGGCGGGCATGACATGCCGAAGTTGCATCGCGGCGGGCAGATCGGCGACAATCAGGACATTCTCTAACAGTTTTTCAATCACGGCCGAAATGCGGCGGTCCGCCTTGACGCGATCAAGAGCCCAGGCGATCGCGCCCGCAGGCACGGCTTCCATCTGGGTCGCCGTGGGCTGGCCGACGAATGTTTCGGGAATCAAAGCGGCTTTGCCGAGCTTTTGTTCGGTGAGACGGTCGACCACGGCGGTTGCCAGTGCCTCATTGCTCACCAACACCGCCTGCACATTGGCACCGAGGGCGGCTTCGATCGCACGGGCACAAGTGCTTTCTGCTTCGATGAATGAGGCCACCACGCCGTGGATGCCATCGCTGAATTTCTCCGCTTGGCCCAGACCCGCAAGCACACTGCGCGTGCCCTTCTCGTAGCCTTCTCCGCTTTTCACCAATTGGCTGACGACCTCGAGACGCGACGAGCGCTGCACCAGATTTTTATGGCACGCGGCTGCGGCCACGCGGCTGACATCGAGATCAGCGCGAATGTGTTGATAGCCTCGTTCCGCGCTTTGGAACGCCTCCTCAAAAGAGGCGATCGCCTCGCTGCTTTGCTGCAGTTCCCCGCTCACCCGCGATTCTTCATTGCGCAATTCCTCCAGATTCAGACGGAGGCGCTGCTCCTCCTCGGACAACTGGCGTGCACGGTCGCGATTGCCCTCCATTTGCGCGATCGAGCTCTCAATTTTCGCCTGGGTTGAGGTAACGGCGGTTTGAGTTTTCGCTGCGGCATTGCGATTCTCCTTGAGGGCGGATTCCATGCCCTCGCGGCGCGATTTGACACCCCGCGTGCGTTGTTCATGCGTTTCCAATTCTCCTTCGCGTTCGATGATGCGCTTGGTCAGATTTGCGAGTTCGGTGTGACAATTCAAGAAGTCGAACTCCTGTTGAGTCAGCTTTTGGCGGGTATCCTCAACATCCTCGTTATTCTGGCGAATGCGTCCCTCGAGTTCCGTTTTGCGCTCGTTGTTGAACGCCACCCGGCCTTCGGAAGTATTCAACGCATTGCGGTGCTCGTTGATTTTCTGACGCAATTCCGAAAGTTCGGATTCAAAACTGCGCGCCACCGCGCGTGCCTCCTCAACCAAGGCCTCGCGTTCGGGCATTTGCTGCTCAATCTCGCTTTCCCGGGCATCGAGCACCCGGATCGATGTTTGCAGTTCACCGAGTTCGGCGG
Source organism: Akkermansia muciniphila (assembly GCA_945860285.1). Classification (GTDB taxonomy): domain Bacteria; phylum Verrucomicrobiota; class Verrucomicrobiia; order Verrucomicrobiales; family Akkermansiaceae; genus UBA956. The sequence continues at coordinate 8,448 of CAMAQB010000028.1, forward strand.
AAAGTTCTCCGAATTTCTTGTGGCAGAGATGCGTGTCAAGAACTCGAACGTCAACAGCCAGAGCCTGATAGCGCCGCGCCTTGGCCACCTGGCGGCGCAGCGAATTCATCCGTCGCTCCTGCTCGGCCAACACGTCACCGACCCGCAACAGGTTTGCCTCGGTGTATTCCAGTTTGCGCAACGCCTCTTTTTTCTCACGCTTGTATTTGGTAATGCCTGCGGCCTCTTCGAACACCACGCGGCGCTCCTCGGGCCGCGATGACAAGATCTGGTCGATCTGACCTTGCGCCATGATGGAATAGGCCGTGCGACCGATGCCCGTGTCCATGAACAGATCGTGAATGTCTTTCAGGCGGCACAAGGTGTGATTGATCCGATACTCCGATCTTCCATCGCGAAACACACGTCGGGTGATCGCCACCTCGTTGTAATTCACCTTCAGCGATTCCTCGCAGTTGGCCATTGTCAAGGTCACTTCCGCCATCCCCTGGGCCTTGCGTTTCTCGGTGCCGTTGAAAATCACGTCGGCCATCTCCCCGCCGCGCAATGCTTTGGCGGATGTTTCCCCCAGCACCCAACGGATCGCATCGACCACATTCGATTTGCCACATCCGTTCGGACCGACGATGCCGGTCACCCCCGTCGCAAATTCGAAAGTGGTTTTGTCAGCAAAAGATTTGAAGCCGTGGATTTCGAGAGATTTCAGATGCATGATCGCGTGGGAGTGATGTTATGGCGGCGAAGAACCGCGTGGGGAAAATCGTAGTCAGCCCACGCAAAAATGCAAGCAAGCAGATTGCGTGAACACAATATGTCGCACATAAAACAAACGTTTAATACCATATGTTGCGGTAGAGGGAATTTAAGACAAACGTAGCAATGCGCAAAGTGATGGCGATTGAGCCGCGATTTACTCGGCTCCCGGTGCGCTCAAACCGAGTCAGCCTGCCCGAGATTTTTTTGCATCTTCACATGAGGAATTCCCACTTCGATAAACTCAACTCCGATGGTCGAGTAGCCGAGTTTTCCGTAAAAACCCACAGCTGACATCCGTGCGTTCAGGGAAATATGGATGAAACCTCGTTTGAGCAAATGCTCTTCAAGGCAGCGGATGATTGCGTTTCCGCAACCGGTTCCCTGAACTGTTGCGGCAACCGCCATTTGCCGAAGTTTCACTTCCGTAGCTGAAAGAGGCGCCGCGATGACGCAGGCCACTAGACTGTCCCCGTCGAACAGGCCGAAGTGCATTTGGTCCCGTTCATCTGTTAGATCCTGATCGTCGAGACTCAGCCCCAGCGGCACACGCAGAATTTGATTCCTGAGTTCGCATTCCTGGCGGAATTTCTCCGAGCCAAATTCGATTTCCCGAAAGTTCATCTTGGCAAGGCATCGTCACAAGGAACGCTCCGCCACCTCGCGGGTGATCGCGGCGAGGAAGTCACCCAGCGCTTGCGAACCGAGATCGTCCTTGTCGCGATGGCGAACCGAAACCGCCTGCTCTTCTTGCTCTTTTTGACCGATGATCAGCATGTAAGGGACCCGTTCGAGGCGGGCATTGCGGATTTTGGCACCGATTTTATCGGAACTGCGATCCATGCTCACGCGGATTTTTTGGTCGGCAAGCTGCGCGACAACCACTGCGGCATAGTCCATGAATTTTTCGGAAATCGGAAGCACGCGGACCTGTTCGGGCGCGAGCCAGGTCGGGAACTTGCCTTCGAAATGTTCGATCAGCAGACCCGTGAAGCGCTCCAACGAACCGAAAGGAGCGCGATGGATCATCACCGGGCGGTGCGGACGATTGTCCTCGCCGACATAGCTGAGATTGAACCGCTCTGGCAAGTTGTAATCCACCTGCACCGTGCCGAGTTGCCAGTCGCGACCGATGATGTCCTTGACCACGAAGTCGATCTTGGGACCATAGAATGCCGCCTCACCGAGTTCCTCGCTGTAGTCGACCCCGAGTGTCAAAACCGCCTGACGAAGCGCGTTTTCTGCTTTGTCCCAGTTTGCCGGATCGCCCACATACTTGTCGGAATCAGGATCGCGAAGAGAAAGCCGCACGCGGTAATCGTTCATTCCAAGTGTGCCGAGAACTTTTTTCACCAAACCAAGGCAGCCTTGAACCTCCTCCGCCACCTGATCCGGTGTGCAGAAAAGGTGGGCATCGTCCTGTGTGAAGCCACGCACCCGGGTCATGCCGCCGAGTTCGCCCGATTGCTCCCAGCGGTAAACCGTTCCAAACTCGGCCAGGCGCACGGGCAAGTCGCGATAGGAATGCGGCTCGCTGTCGAACACCTTGATGTGATGCGGGCAGTTCATCGGCTTGAGCATGTAGCCCTCGTATTCACCGCTTTCCAGACCGTTCACCAAAGTGGCGCAAGATGCGTCCTCATCCGCCAGCTTTTCGATGACGCTGCGCTCGGGAATCGCCGGATACTGGCTCTCCTGATAATAGGGAAAATGTCCCGACGTGCGATAGAGCTCGAGTTTGCCGATATGCGGGGTGAAGACCTGGGAGTACCCCTGCTTGTCGAGTTCGGCGGTGATGAAATCCTGCAAGGCCCGGCGGATCAATGCTCCCTTGGGCTTCCAGAGGATCAAACCCTGGCCCACCATTTCATCAATGTGAAACAGCCCCATCTCGCGACCCAGCTTGCGATGGTCGCGCTTTTTCGCCTCCTCTAATTTCGTTAGATGATCCTGCAGGTCCGTGGAATTTTTAAAACAGGTGCCGTACAAACGTTGCAGCATCGGACGTGTCTTGTCGCCCTTGTGAAAAGCGCTCGCGACGCTCATCAGCTTGAAGGCCTTGCAGTTCCCAGTACGGCCGACGTGAGGGCCGGCGCAGAGATCCCAGAAGTCGCCGTTTTTATAAAGGGATATTTCCTCTCCCGCGGGAATGTCGTTCAGAAGATCCACCTTGAATGTGCTGGCGACACCACGCTCCGCGACAAAGCTCAATCGCCCGCTCAAAGCCAGGGCCATGGCCTCGTCGCGGCTGACCACAACACGTTCGAACGGGTCGTTGTCCTTCACCACCTTTTTCATTTCCTCCTCGATTTTGGCAAAATCATCCGGGGTGATGCGGTGTTGCAAATCCATGTCGTAATAGAAGCCGTTCTCCACCGGTGGGCCTGCGGCGAATTGCACGTCGTCCCACAGCCGCGATATCGCCGTCGCCATGACATGGGCGCAGGAATGGCGGAGACGGTCCAGATCGGACATTTGATGACGCTCTTCTAATGTTTTTCTCTCAGACATGGGCGGGGCTAGCAAGCATCAATCGGACGAGCATTTCAACGCCAAAATGCCTGTTGTCGACAAGTTGGTCATCTTTGCCCTTTGCCAAATCAAAAGATCCGCTACATTTCCGCCACTTTGCAAACGACATCGATTCATCCCAGCGCCATCATTTCACCCGCAGCCGTCATCGGCCAGAACGTGAAAATCGGACCCTTCACTGTCATCGACGGCCCCGCGTCCATCGGCGATGATGTCAACATCGACGGCCACGTGCTGATCCGCGGCCGCTGTACCATCGGCGCGCGCAGCCAGATCGGCTGGGGCAGCGTGATCGGCGCCGATCCCCAGGATTTGGGCTTCGACCCGCAAACCGACTCCGGGGTGATCCTCGGTGAAAACAACCGCTTGCGCGAATACGTGACCATTCATCGCGCCACGGTGCCAAATGCCAACACCATCATTGGCAACGACAATTTCATCATGACCGGTGTGCACCTTGGGCATGATGTCGTGATGGGCAGCCACAACATTCTGGCCAACAACATTCTGGTGGCCGGACATGTGGTTTTCGGCGACCGCTGCGTTGTTGGTGGAGCCAGTGTGTTTCACCAGTTCGTCCGCATCGGCGATTACGCCATGGTGCAGGGGATGTCTGGCCTGAGCCTCGATGTCCCCCCTTACTGCCTTGCATACGAAATCAATCGACTCGCATCGCTCAATGCCATCGGCCTCAAACGCGGTGGATTCAGCCCCGAGCAGCGCTCCGAAATCAAGGAAGCCTTCCGCCTGCTCCTCAATGGCGGCAATCGCGAAGCGGCCTTGAAGGAAGCGGAGACCCGCACATGGGGCGCGGCCGCCGCCCTGCTGGTGGAAGCGGTGCGCCATCCATCCAAAAAAGGAATCCTCACTTGCGTGCGACATCCCGAGCCCCCTGCCACCAACAACAGATGAATGCGCTCCATTTGCCCGACCAGGTCGGTGTGATGATCCTGCCGGACTGCGTGCTCTTTCCGCACGGCGGTCTGCCGTTGCGAATTTTCGAAGACCGCTATCGCTTGATGCTTCAGGATGCGATTGACGGCGATTGTCTTTTCGCTGTAACGCAGCAGATTTCTGAAGACTCGGCCGACCCGCAACAGTGCGCCGCTCCGGTGGGCACCATCGGCATCATCCGGGCCTCCCACGAGCAGGAGGACGGCACATCCCATCTGCTGCTACACGGCATCATTCGTGTCAAATTCCTCGAATGGCTGGACGAAAAGCCTTATCCGGTGGCAACCATCCAACCGATCCACTCGGAATTCTTTCCGGCACACCAGAAAGCAGCGGCGACCAAAACCCTGCGCGGCTCGGTCGAAGATGCGATCAGAGGGTTGCCCGAAGAAGTCCAGAACGCAGTCATGGAAATGATCCATCGCACCGACGACCCAGTTATCATTGCGGACATCGTCTCACAGCAATTCTTCCAGGATGTGCACATTCGCCAGCATCTGCTGGAAATTGAATCACCGGCGGCACGGATATCATATCTTTGCAACGCTCTGCAGGGGATCTAACATCACGCCTGATGGGGCACGCTCGCTTTCTCAAGGGAAAAAATGAAGCGGTCCGATCAGAATACCTAGGAAAAACCCAAAACCTAGTGCTAATTGATCGGACCGCCTGCTAGTCGCTCTGCGACACGCAAAACATAGACGAAAAGCGGCTTAAGTCAACAACTTTTTTTTTTGATTTGGAGACTTTTTTTTGTTTTCTCAATATACGACTGATAATCAAAGGATTATTCGGCACATTTCACCAATTGTGACGAAACCGTACCCCATCGAAATGACCAACAGCGGTCTCAGCCGAGCAAAAAAAAAGCGGTTCAGCCGAGCAATGCAGGAAAAAACCCTAAAACCTGACATTGCCGACTGAACCGCCAGCCGATTCAACCGCAAGCGGCGCAATGCAACTGTGGATGTTGGTCCGAAGACCCCTCGATTTATCCCGGATTACCGATACAAACCAACCATATCCGTAGAAGAAACGTCAGAACCTTCATGAATTATCTGTAAAATCGTAAATCCCCACAAGTTTACAACTGATGTCAATTCCGCAGAACTTTGACATTGATCGACAAAACAAACCACGGAAGCGAAAGAATTCGTTGGTTTTTCACGTTTACAGCAGGCACGTATGCCAAATCCATGGACGGGAGAAGGAAATCCCTACACTAGAAGAGAAGTACTGGATCGACTGCACGACACCTTGTCGAAAGGCGAAGCCATCATCGCCGCCGGTGCGGGAACTGGCATTAGTGCAAAATTCATCGAAAAAGGTGGAGCCGACCTGATCATCATTTACAACTCGGGCCGCTATCGCATGTCGGGACATGGGTCGACTGCGGGTTTGATGTCCTATGGCGACGCGAATGCCATCGCGATGGAAATCGGGGAGTTCGAGGTTCTTCCGGTGGTCAAACAAATTCCGGTGATCTGCGGGGTTCATGCCACCGATCCACGACGCCGCATGTGGCACTGGCTGGGCAAAGTCAAGGACATGGGTTTTAGCGGCGTGAACAATTTTCCCACTCATTGCATCGTCGACGGCAAGTTCCGGCAGATTCTCGAAGAAACCGGGATGAGCGTGAAAAAAGAATTTGAAATGGTCGCCCTCGCCCGGCGCATGGACCTGTTCAGCATTGTGTATGTGGATGCCGCCGAAGAAGCTGTTGCGATGGCCGAAGCCGGTGCCGATGTGATCATCGCCCATGTCGGCACGACGGTGGGAGGATCAATTGGTGTCGTCGATGCCACCATGACATTGCCCGAGGCCGCCAAGCGCACCCAGATGATCATCGATGCGGCCAGCACGGTACGAAAAGACATCATTTTCCTCAGTCACGGCGGTCCGATCAACACGCCGGAAGATGCCGCCTATATCAATGAGCACACCGATGCCGTCGGATTCGTCGGCGCCTCCAGCCTGGAGCGCATGGCGGTGGAGAACTCACTGGTTGACCTAACAAAACAGTTCAAGGCCATCCCGGTCAAACGCAGGCACTGAAGCGCCGCAACAAAATTGTACTTCGACATGCCAATCATCGCCGTCATTGGAACTCTCGATTCCAAAGGTCATGAACACGCCTTCGTGGCCGAGGAAATCCGCAAACGGGGTCATACGCCCATGCTGATCGATCTCGGCACGGGCGCGGAACCGACGGTCTCGCCCGATGTCACCCGTTACGAGGTCGCGGCGGCGGCGGGGCTCGACCTGCAACCCCTGCTCGACCGCCACGACCGCGGTGAATGCGTGGTAGCCATGTCAACCGCGGCTCCGGTATTGTTAGAAAAGCTGGCGGCGGATGGAAAAATCCACGGTGTTGTTTCCCTCGGCGGCGGCGGCGGCACGGCATTGGCCACGGCGGCGATGCGCGCCCTACCCCTGGGCTTCCCGAAACTGATGGTTTCCACACTCGCGAGCGGCAACACCGCCCACTATCTGGGCACCAAAGACATCGCGATGATGCCGGCCATCGTTGATGTCGCCGGACTCAACCGTGTCTCGCGCATGGTCTTCACCCGCGCCGCCGCTGCAATTTGTGCCATGGTGGATGCCGATGTGGCCACTGAGGATGCCAAACCGGTCATCGTGGCCAGCATGTTCGGCAACACCACCGAGTGCATCAATCACGCCAAGGTCATTCTCGAAAACGCGGGATACGAAGTGCTGGTTTTCCACGCCACCGGGCAGGGTGGCAGGGCCATGGAAGACCTCATTGCCAGCGGCATGGTGAGTGGCGTTCTCGATGTCACCACCACCGAATGGGCAGATGAACTTGTCGGCGGCACTCTTGGTGCAGGTCCCGAACGGCTCGATGCCGCAGCAAAGGCCGGCATCCCGACGATCATCGCACCGGGATGTCTCGACATGGTGAATTTCGGATCGAGCGAGTCGGTTCCGGAAAAATTCGCAGGCAGAAATTTCTACATCCACAACCCCCAGGTCACCTTGATGCGCACCACGGAGGAGGAATGCGCGGAACTCGGAAAAATCCTCGCGGAAAAGGCCAACAGCTACCGCGGACCGGTCGAGATTTTCATTCCCTTGCAGGCGATCAGCATCATCAGCGCCCCAGGCCAGCCTTTTCATGACGAGGGAGCCGACCACGCTCTTTTTGATGCGATCACCCGCCATGCGAAAGTTCCTGTCGAGATCATCAATGAAACCATCAACAGCGCCGCTTTCGCCCGGGCTTGCGCCCTGCGACTTCTTGAGCTTGTCAAAGAGGGCGCGACTCACCCATAATTTCCCCAACAACCAAAACAAAAAATCATGATCAGACACCTTGGCGTACTTCAGTTCAAACCAGAAATCAACCAGGATCAAATCGATGAATGCTTCCGCGAATTGGCAGGCATGGTCGGAAAAATCCCCGGCCTGCTCTCCATCGAACACGGCCCTTACCAAAGCGATGAGGGACTTAACGACGGCTTCACCCATGGATTCATCATGACCTTCGACACGGCGGAAAGTCGTGACAAGTATCTCCCCCACCCCGAACATGAACGCGTGCGCCAAATCGTCGTCCCTTGCCTCGAACGGGTTGTCGTTTTTGATTTCGCTTGCTAAACCTCATGCTTTCAACTGATTTCCCAATTCTTCGCATAAATTTTGACCCAACACCACCACCACATGAAACATCTGCTGCCTCTGCTGCTCACTTTATCCGCTTTCGCCGAACCGGTTTCCCTTTTCGACGGCAAGACACTCGACAACTGGAGCACCCGCCAGGGCGAGGAAAAATGGTGGCGCGTGCAGGACGGCATGATCACCGGTGGCTCGCTGACGGAAACCCTTCCCTTCAACTGCTTTCTCGCTTCGCAAAAAACCTATCAGAATTTCGAACTGAAGTTGAAAATCAAACTCACCAAGGGCGAGGGATTCATCAACTCCGGCATCCAGATCCGCAGCACGCGTGTTCCTAACAATTCCGAGATGTCCGGTTACCAGGTGGACGCGGGGATTGACTGGTGGGGCAAGCTGTATGACGAGTCACGCCGCAATCGCGTCATCGGTGAACCGGTGGACGCCGCGGCCATCAAGGCCACAGCCAAGGACTGGGACTGGAACGAATACCGGATTGTCTGCGAGGGAAAACGCATCCGCTCGTGGATCAACGGCGTCGCCGCACTCGACTACACCGAGGCCGATCCGAATATTCCGACCGGCGGCCTGATCGGAGTGCAAGCACATGCGGGCGGAAAATTTCTCGTCCAGTTCAAGGATATCACCATCAATGAACTGCCCGCAACTGCCGAATTCAAGCCGGCGGAGGAGCCGAAAATGCAACCGATCCAGAACGCGCAACCTCGCACCGCACAGGAACAAAAAGCATCCTTCCACCTCCCGCCGGGTTTTGAGATCGAGCTGGTCGCCGCGGAAGATCCTGCCGCCAATGTCGGAAAGTTCATCTCGGTGTATTTCGACCAACGCGGTCGGATGTGGACGCAAACCGCGCTGGAATACCCGGTCGATGCCAATGAAAATGCCGCGATCGCGGATGCCCTCTACGCCAGCAAGGCAAAAGACAAAATCATTGTCTATGATCGTGCGGCTTTGTTCGACAAACCCCTGCCCGCCGAAGGACTGAAGCCTGCGTTTACTTTCGCCGAAGGTCTCGCCATTCCCCTCGGGATTCTGCCCTGGGGCGACGGTTCGAAATGTTATGCCTTGCATGGTCGCGATATCGTCCTGCTTACTGACACCGACAATGACAACAAAGCGGATAAACAGGAGGTTCTGCTCACGGGCTTCGGTGTGCAGGATTCTCACCTTTTCCCCCACCAGTTCACCCGTGCTCCGGGAGGATGGATCTGGATGGCGCAGGGTGCATTCAACTACAGCAATGTCCGCCGTCCGAGCGATCCCGCCGACAAGACGATCAAATATGATCAAACCCGCATGGCGCGCATTCGACCCGACGGCAGCGCTTTTGAAATCACCTCGAACGGCCCCTGCAATATCTGGGGGCTGGTCATTGATCGAAATGGTGAATCCTTCATCCAGGAAGCTAACGATTTCGGCTATGGCGTGATGCCCTTCCACGAATACGGCAATTACCCCGGCTGCTCGGACGGACAGTGGAAAAGTTACTCCCCGGAATTTCCCGGCACTTTTGTTTCCCAGCGCTTCGGCGGCACCGGCCTCAGTGGCCTTTGTCTGACCGACAAGGAGGGTGTCTACCCCGCTCCTTACAACAACCTGATGCTTGTCGCCAATCCGATCACCAACCGCATCAACACCGTGAAACTGGAACCGGTGGGAAAAACCAGCGTGGATCATTATCTCAGCGATTGGAAATTTGAGAAAATCGGCGATTTTGTCACCTGTGACGACCCATGGTTCCGTCCCGTAGCGATGACTCTTGGTCCGGACGGCTGTGTGTACATTGTCGACTGGTACAACAAGATCATCAGCCACAACGAAGTGCCGCGCACCCATCCCGACCGCGACAAAATCCGCGGCCGGATCTGGCGCATCAAACATCAGCAGCAGAAAGCCATCAGCGTGCCCGACTTCACTAAACTGGATGACAAGGCGCTTGCGGAAAAACTCGGTTCCCCCTCGCTGACCCAAACCGTCATTGCGTATCAAACCCTGGCCGACCGCAAGTCGTCCGCTTCGATCCGCTCCAACAGCATCGCCGGGCTCTGGGCATGGGAGTCCTCGCACATCAACCAGTTCGAGCCCATGACCGATGCCGATCACGCCTATTTGCAATCCTTTGCCAAGCACAGCGACCCCCAATTCCGTCGCGAGGCAGTGCGCGTGGCGGGTAATGTCCGTCTTTATGAGAACAAAACGCTGGCTCTGGAAAAAATGCTGCCGCTCATCAAAAAGGCCCGGACCGACGAGCATAAAAACGTCCGCCGTGAGTGCATCAACAGCGTTGGCAACCTGCTCGCACTCGGGCAGCAGGTCGACCAACTTTTCGGCATCCTGCTGGATGGCGATCTCGGCGTACTGCCCGAGCCACTGGCCCGCAGCACCCGCGGCAACAAGATGATCCCCGTTCGCGAGGCCTACGACCGCGAGTATGAACGCTACCTCACCCGGATGTTTCTGGAGCGGCAACCTGAAATCACCGGCACGTTTCTCAGCTCCGCAGCCGCCAAAAATCTTCCTGTCGAAAGCCAGTTGCTCGCTGCGCTCGCGCTTCCCCCCGCCCAGGGAGCGGTGATCATCTCAGGACAATTGGCAGGGCTCAAACGGGCACCCAACGCCGAGGAAGTATTGCGCCTTGTTCAGGCCCTCGATCAACCGCAAATCCAACAATCCCTCCAGGCCGGCATCGCCAATCCCGCCACCAGTCAGACGATCATCGACGCGCTTTTGAAAAATAAAAACCGCATCCCCGCTGAACGCATGCAGAGTCTGCTGACTTCCACGGTCGACCAGCTTTTCAAGGGGAATGCCGAAGAAGTGCAGCGCGCCGTGGCACTCAGCGCCGCGTTTTCACTGACCAACACAGCGGAAAAACTGCTAGCCATCGCCCAGGCAGCCGGCCCGGCGGAAAACCGCATCGCAGCTCTGGACGCGATCGCCACCCAGCAAAACGGCGAGCCCGCTGCGCTGCTTGGCATCTATCAAAAAGAACACGACGCCCTGCAGCTTGCAGCTGTTAGAGCGCTCGCGTCCTCCCGACAGCCGAATGCCGCCAGTCAGGCCTTGGGTATTTTTGCCAAACTTGGTCCTGCATTGCAACGCCAGGTCATCGAGGCCCTTTGCAGCCACAAGGAAGGTGCCCTGGCGCTGGTCAAGGCCTGCCTCGACGGACAAGTGGCCGCGAAAAATCTCAACTCGATCGCCATCGACCGCCTGCAGGTGGTGTTGCATGACGACCCCTCGCTTAAAAAACTGCTGGACGGGCTCTCGGACATCTATCGCCCCGTGTTGGCCCTCAAAGGCAACGAAAGCAGCTTTGTTGCGACCAACATTTCCCTGCCCGGAGCGTTCACTGTGGAAACCTGGGTGAAACTTGATCCGGAAATCGACAACCGCGACAGCCTCGGCGGTGCGCCGGGTCAGTTGGATCTCAACTTTTTCGGCAGCAACTTCAGAATCTATGTTTTCGGTGCCGCGAACGATGTGATTGTCGCCAAAAAACAAACAATCGCAGGATTATGGACGCACATCGCCGCCGTGCGCGATGAAAAGGGTTCCTATAAAATCTACATCAACGGCGAACTCGATAACGCGGTGTCCAAAACCCAACTTCACCGCATTGAAAACTTCCGCATCGGCTGGAGTTCGTCGGACGGGGGTAGCAACGAGCAACTCGCCGAGTTCCGCATCTGGAACCGTGAACGCAGCGCTGCGGAAATCCGCGCCAATTTCGACCGCAGCCTCGCCAACAGCAAGGACCCGTCCCTGCTCTTCAACGGCAGCGGCGACCAGGGCTGGGGCACTCTGAACGAGCATGCCAGCATCTCCCGCGCCACCAACCTGCCCCCGGTGATGAGCTTGGATCAGGCGGCGGCATTCGACAAAAAATACCAGCACATGCTCACTCTGGCCAAGCCTGGTGGAAAAGCCGAACAGGGCAAAACACTCGCCGCGGTCTGCATGGGCTGTCACCAGTTCGGCAACGCGGGCGGACAGATCGGACCAAACCTCAGCAGCGTCGGCGCCATGGGTCCCGAGGCAATCGTCCGCAACATCCTCACGCCGAATGCAGCGATCGAACCAGGCTATCGGATTTTCCGTGTGGAGATGAAGGACGGTTCGCTGGTCGATGCCTTTTTCGTCAGCGAGGACAAGGATGCCATCCTGGTCCGACAGATGGGCGCGGGCGACAAACGCATCGAACGCAAGAACATCCAATCGACGCAGTTTCTCCGCCAGAGCCTGATGCCTGAAGGTTTGCTGGATGCCTACAGCGATGACCAAGTCAAGGACCTTTTCAGCTTCCTGATGTCATTGAAATAATCCTGCGCTCTCAGACCGACTGCTTTTCCCATCGCGAAGGCCGGGGGAAGCAGTCAGTCATCCAACGCATCAAGCTTCGTTGTGGACAAACGAATCATCAATATTCAACGATCAAATCGTTGGGTCATCGCGAATTTCCAACGTCGCTTTTTCCTGCATCAACTTCCCTTCCCTACCGAAAAAATCGAGGCAGGCAAGCACCATGAGAAACTTGTGCCAGGATCCGAAGACATCAATTTGCCCCGCTCGCGCAGCCTGTAAGCCATCGGCATCGTTGCAATAAACAAAAAGAAGAATTCGACTCGCATGGAAAGCGCGCCTTCAACCATTGCGCCCATAGCCTTTTCGCCTGTTGCTGATTATAAAATCTTTGCAGGCTGCGATGAGTCAGGATGTGATTCAAAATGATCGCACGCTCGGCGATTTCTCTCGCTGGCAGACATGTTGTCTAACGCCTGTCAGATATGCAATGCGCCACACTTGGATGGAAAAAGCATATTTTTAGTTGCAGAATCCGTTGGGTTGTGATTGAATCGTCTAGTAAACAATGAAACTTCAAACATTAATCGCTATTGCTGGTTCCATCACCGCCACGGCTTTTGCCGGAGGATCGAAGGAAGTCATCGCACCCACACCACCACCTCCGCCTGCACTGGGCGGCTGGTTCATTGGCGGCACTTATGGACAATTTGAGAGCGATAGCAATATCGATGATTATGATGGTGAGGCCGGCACGGCTTTAGCGGCCGATAAATTTGATTTCGACATGTACACGCTCCACATTGGTCGCGACTTGGGTTCCCAAGTAGCTGGTTTCGATGTCGCGGCCTACCTTGAAGTCGGTTACCTTGACGGCAGTGCCGCTGTTAAGACAGAATACGGCGTAACAGCACTCTTTTTTGGACAGGTTGACTTCGACGCGCAGATTGGCCGATCACCATCAACCTCAAGCTGGAGCGCCCCTTGTTTGGCCCCGTGAATTTCTACCTCACCGGTGGCCTTGGATATGCATTCACGGATCTTTCCGTTTCAGAATCCCCCGGATCTGATTACTCGGACAGCGATGGCGGCTTCTATGCGCAAGCATCGGCTGGTCTGCTTTACAACATCAATTCCCAGTTTGAATTGTATGCGGGCGGTCGCTGGCTGCACTTGAACAGCCTTGAGTTTGGCGACATCCCTCTCGAACTCGACGATTCATTCGCTTGGGAAGTTGGTGCCCGGGTAAATTTCTGATTTCACCCTGCGCAACTTCATTCACCAAAAGCATGTGCTCGGGCACATGCTTTTTTTTCGAAAAATCGCTTGACATATCCTAAGCAATTGCTGCACGCTGACGTCGCTATGAAACTCACAATACTTGTTACAATCGCAGCCTCGATCACAGCCACCGCATTCGCTGGCGGATCGAAGGAAGTTATCGCCCCCACCCCGCCACCTTCCCCTACACTGGGCGGATGGTTCATCGGTGGCACTTATGGACAGTTCGAAGCCGATGGCGACCTTGGCTATTCTGTTCTAAGTAAAGCGGCGGCCGCCATCGACCCGATTGATGTTGACAAGTTTGATTTCGACATGTATACGCTGCACTTCGGTCGCGATCTTGGCACTCAAGTAGCAGGCTTCGACGTTGCGGCTTACCTGGAAGTCGGCTTCCTTGACGGCAGCGCAACCCTAGCCGACAAAGACGAAAGTGATATCGATGTGGAAATTGTTCCGATCACTGCCAACCTCAAATTGGAGCGCGCTTTGTTCGGCCCTGTCAACTTCTACCTGACCGGCGGTTTGGGTTACGCATTCACGGATGTTTCAGCCGATGGCGGTTCTGACAATGACGGTGGCTTTTATGCACAAGCGTCGGCTGGTCTGCTCTATAACGTCAATTCCCAATTCGAATTGTTCGCAGGTGGTCGCTGGCTCTATCTGAACAGCCTGCAATTTGGCGATGCTCCCCTTGAACTGGACGACGCATTCGCCTGGGAGGTTGGTGTCCGCGTCAATTTCTAATTGATCGCTTCATAACCCATCTGAAAACTAAGGAAAGCATGTGCTCCGGCACATGCTTTTTTTTCAGACATTTTAAATTGCATCGAATCCAGATGCCTCCCAGATCAACCGCTCTCCGGCAAAAAGGTGGCCAGAGTCACGCCCGTCAATGGCGGAGCTGTGCCGAGCACACTAAGCACGTTGATTTCGCGATTTCTGCCCCCCCAAGCATAAGCCTGCTGGACAAGGAGGGTAGCCTTCGATGGTAGAATGAACGCCACCTTTTTTCCGCGGAATGATTGATCCATCAAGCCAACCATCAGTTCACGCATTGTTTCCTCATCTTCCGCGACTCCCTGCCCCAACATGATCTCCGCAGGCAGGAACGAAGCAGCAAGGAACCCGGCGAGCTGGCCATCGGATTTCTCGATCACCGCGAGTCGCCAGAAATCGGCGTGGTTGTCGACGAAAAATCGATAATCCTTTTCCTTGCGAATGCCGTTGAGCCTGAATTCAAGATCGGCGATCGCACCAACGTCCGCCGCCGTGGCGGGTCTGACCCGAGTACCCAAGCCGGGCCATCCTTCCTCAGGGACTTGCATCGTCATCGATTGCAGCAGCATTTGCGGAACAAAACCAAGACGGGTATAGAGCGAGAAGGAGTCGAGATTCATCGCGTTGGAAACCAAGCGCAAGGGCATGCCAGCGGCGGCACGGATGATTTCCTGCATCATTGCCCGGGCGACACCCCGACCAAAAGCAGTTGGGGAAACGCTGACAATTCCCACGCCGACATGGGTCTCGCGAGGATGAAAAAACGCCGCACCCAACAATGGACCCCCATCATCCATCGCCACCACACAGCATCCGGGGTCGAGAGCTTCATAAATTTCAACCATCGGGCGGAACGGCCGCCAGTCCGACCCGAAACGATCCGTATTCAACCGGGTGCGATGCCAGACATCCAGCGAAGAGTGCAACAGCCTGGCGAGATCGTCGTATTGATGCGTTTGGAGTCGGAGCAGTTTCATGGCAGATGAGTCAGCAGTGGTCGGCACCCAGCGTAGTCGTGCACGATGACAGCACAATGCCAAATCGCCATGGCGGAGAAAAGAGCATTGATCATTGACAGCCCATGCTCCGTCACCCAACATTTCGACCCGGTTTTCGGGCTACTATGAATCCAATTATTTTCAAGGTCATTCACCTCGCAGGCGCTCTGGGAGTTTTCACTGCCATGGGAGCCATCCTCGCGGGAGCGACGGATAGCCATCGCAAAATGGCATCGATGCTGCATGGCATTTCGCTGCTGCTGTTGTTGCTTGCCGGCTTCGGCATGCTGAAAAACCCGCCGATGGATCTGCATTTCTGGAAAATCAAATTGGTGCTCTGGTTGTTTCTCGGCATCGTACCCGTACTGGCCCGCAAGAAAACCCTGCCAACCTGGGCTCTTCTCGCACTGACCCTGGGTGCCGGAATCTTTGCGGCCTACCTGGGAGTGATGCTGCCCAAATGGTAAAAATCATGGCGATTCCCCCGATTTAGTTTGCGCAATTTACGTATTTGCCATTTGATTTGTCCGGTTCCATTCTCATCAGAGCCGTTCTCAAGCCCCAGCCATGGATCTCGACCTTATTGACGTTCACTTTGATCTGCGTGACATCAAGCCACGCGAGTTGGAGGAAATATTGGAAGACCCCTTCGGCGTTCGGTTTCTTCCCGATGTGGAGCGGGCCGATGGCGAGTCGCGCTATTATGCGCTGGGTCGCACGGTCGGTGGCCGGCAGTTGTTTCTATGTTTCTGGACCGATGGAAAAACCACCCGCGTGGTGGCGGCGCGGGAAATGACGGAAAACGAAGGACGCTTCTACGAACGGCGCTATGCAGCACTGAAGTAAATCATCATGAACTCGGTCACCAACTGGTCACAAATCCCCGCTTTTGCCGATGAACTCAGCGAAGCACGTTTCTGGGATGAACACGAACTCGATGCCCGGTTGATGCAGGCCTGCGTTCATGAACCCGATTCCCGCGAGTCCACCACCATCACCCTGCGGTTCGATCCACGCATGCTCTCCCGTATCAAACGGGTGGCCCGATCCCGTTATCTGAATTATCAATCGATGATGAAACAGTGGCTGGCCGAGCGACTCGAAGAGGAAATCCGTCGCCAGGACAATGGTGCGCGCTGAGCCCGTTGAATACCCATGCAAGTTCCCGGCATCGCACGACGACCTTTTTTTTGGCTGGCTGCCTTCGTGTTGTGGTTTGCGATCCTGTGGAACCTATCCTCGGGACCGGTGATGATAAAAACGGGAATTGAGATTCCTCATTTCGACAAGGTGCAACACTTCGGCTACTTTTTCGGGGGTTCGGGATTGTTGACAGCATTTTTTTTCCGAAGAAAACCCGACAAACCCGACTGGACAATGATCCTGACGAGCGTGACAATCGCATTGACCGCTGTGGGCTGCCTCGATGAATGGCATCAATCCTGTGTGCCCGAGCGAAGCGGCAACGATGCGCAGGACCTGACCGCCGATGTGCTTGGCTCCATTGCGGGTGTTCACGTTTTCAGACGACTGCAACACCTATTGCGATAAAACGCCCGATTCCTCCAGGATCAAGCGGATTTTTTTTTCTGAAATGCCACCCATTGAAGGAATGGTCGGCGCGAACAGTGTGACCCGCCATTCTTCCAGCAACCAACCGGCATCCCAGAGCGACGGATCATCGGGATCGGCATTCCATGCTCGAAACCACGGTGCCCAAAGTGCGCGCACGCGGTCCATTTTTTCGAGATCCTTGATGATGGGCAGGCTCTGCAAGCGGGCAATCCTCATTTGCATGGCCTGAAGCAATCGAGGATAATTTTTCAGTCGCTCGTGACCCGTGCGCCAGGCGAAACCAGCGCGGGTCAACCAGCTCAACTCCTCTTCCAAGTCATCGGCAACCGCAGCGAGGAATTTGGAATTCCGCTGCTGGTGAATCCATTCGCGCAAGTTGGGCAGGGAGTCGACCATTGCGTCGAGACTTTTTCCTATCGCGGATGCCGATTCGAACCAAGCACCCTTGGCCTTCGCCGCCTGCGCGGCAAAATCCGCTGCGCTGCGAGGCAGGATTTTTCCCAGTGCTCCCTCAGCTGCGAGCATGAGGCAATCTTCCATCGTGGTTCCGCCCTGACCCAACCGAGGCAGTTCCACCCGGGCCGATAATCCAAGGGGAAATTTTTTTGTCAGATAAGCAGGCTGGTCGGATTGGCCTATCATCAGCAGCCGCGCGCATCCGGCGCGATGGGATTGGGCGGCGAGATGACGGCAATGATACGCCCGTACGCCAATGCTTTTGCCTTCGTCAACCAGGGCCGGATAGGCATGACCACCGGTGCTCTCGACCGACACAGGTATTTCTTCAATCGGCCAGACCAGCGCCCCGGAACAAAACCATTCATCATTCGCATGCTCCTCAAGACGGTTTTTCAACAAGGGTTCGAGTTTGCTGCGAATGATTCCTATGTCGGTTCCCATCGCCAATTCCGCTCCTTCGTCGTCGCAGACCCAGCATTTCACCTGCCATTCCGGTGGCAACTGATGGATCATCACGTCGGATTCAGGAACCTGATAACGCACGCGTTTTTGCACTTCATCGGCGATAACCCGGCTTAACCTGTTAGGAACCGGCGCATCCCGATGGACCGCCGTGAACTCTTCAACAAATGCCGCAACCGGCTGGCAGGCCTTGCGCAGGTCTTTGGGCAATGCTCTAACGAGAAACTCCACCCGCTCCGCCAGACAGCCCGGCACCCCCCATTGCAACAACGCATCGGGAAAATCGCGCAACTGGTCGATGTGCACGCCAATCGTCACGCCGTCGTCGCGTTCCCCCGGAGCCATGGCGTAATAGACGCTGTACTCCTCGCCATTGAAGCGAAGAGTGTCCGGAAACCCTTCCAGATCCTCCAACAAATTTTCATCCCATACGACATCGGCAATGGTCGGCATGATCTCTTTTTCATGCACCATGCGCCAGTCGTGAAAAGCTTTTGCGGTGCACATGCCCGCGGGAATTCTGGCTTCGAAAAACTGATAGACCGCTTCCTCGCTCCACAACAGGTCGGGACGGCGCATTTTCGTCTCCATCAAACGCACATCCTCGCGAAGTTGGGCGAGCGCTTCGAGCGACGGGCATTTTGCCGGGATGCCGCCGCCGAGCAGTCCATCGCGAATGAAAACCTCCCGTGCCGCAGCGGGATCGACGCGTCCCAGATGCACCGGACGATCCTTGACCACAACCAGTCCTCCACAAAGCACGGTTTCCTTCGCATAGGCCGCCCCTTGCTTTTCATCCCAATAACCCTGGCTGTATCGCCTTGTGCATAGATGTGTCGCGACCTGTTCGATCCATGCGGGATCGATGCGTGCCAGTCTTCGCGCCCATAGCCGTGAGGTTTCAACGATCTCCATGCCCAACACCCAGTCATGACGTTTGCCACCAAACAGCGCGGAACCCGGAAAGATGGCGAATCCGCCACCGGCCCCGCTGCGATAGGACTTTTCCTGGATATCCCAGCAACCGAACTGCCGCGGCACGCCGGACAGCAACGAACGATGCAGGGGCGCGTCGAGAGCCTGCCACTCGGCATCGGTGGATTTTTCATCGATGCGCGCCGAAACCACCTCCCAGCGCAGTTCGCGGTGCAGCAGGTCCGACAACTCATCGTGGACATTCGCCCACTCGATCACGCGACGCATGTTGAGAAATGCTTCGTTGCAGTATTTGCGCAGGGCATTGCGACGCCAACCGCCCTTTTCGCGAAACCTCTGGACATCGAGCCAAAGGCGCAACATGGAAAGGAAATCCGAATGCGGCACTTTCCAACGGGCGTGAGCGGCGTCCGCCTCCCTCTGCTTTTCGGCAGGTCGTTCGCGAGGGTCGCTGCTTTCCAGCGATGCGATGACAGGCAATACCTCATGAAGGCATTTTTCGTGATGTGCCTCTAACAACATACGCGCCAAACGGGGATCGACCGGCATGCGCGCCATGTGCTTTCCGGCTTCGGTCAAGCGACGATCTTTGGTCAGCGCCCCGACTTCGCGAAGAGTGCGATATCCTTCCGACACCGCTTTCGGTGCCGGTGGATCAATCAATGGAAACTCGTCGATGTCCGGCAAACCGAGCGAAATCATGCGCAGGATCACGCCGGCCAGGGAACTGCGACGGATTTCCGGGTCGGTGAACTCGGCGCGATCCGCGAGATCATCCTCATCGTACAACCTCACACAGATGCCCTCTTTCACCCTGCCGCAGCGTCCCTTGCGTTGCCGCGCACTGGCCCGGCTCACCGGTTCAACCTGCAATCGCTGGACACCACGCCCGGGACTCCAGCGGCTCACCCGCGCCAATCCACAATCCACCACGCTGGAGATGCGTGGAATGGTCAAAGAGGTTTCCGCCACGTTGGTGGCAAGGATCACCCGGCGCAGCCCACCCGGCACAAAAACCCTTTGCTGATCGGCCATGCTCAGCCGCGCGAACAACGGCAGTATCTCGGTGCGGAAATACCGTCGACCTTCCAAAGCATCCGCACATTCGCGGATCTCTTTCTCTCCGGGCAGAAAAACCAGCACGTCACCCTGTGGATCCTCCGTTGAAAGCCAGTCGACCGCCCGCACGACATGTTGCGGCAGCTCTTCCTCACCATCGGGCGGAAGAAACAATTCCTCCACCGGGTACGTGCGACCCTCGGCCTCGATGATCGGCACATCTTCGCCCTCTTCGTGAAAAAAATCCGCGAAAGCTCCGGCATCGAGCGTGGCCGACGACACCACAATCTTCAGCTTCGGCCGCTGTTTGCGCAGCTCCTTGAGGTAGCCTAACAAAAAATCAATGTTCAGCGATCGTTCGTGCGCTTCATCGAGAATGATCGCGTCATATTTTTTCAGCGACCTGTCACCCTGCGTTTCCGCGAGCAGGATGCCATCGGTCATGAACTTGATCCGGGTGGCGGGCGAGATTTTCTCCTCGAAGCGCACCTGATAACCGACCAATCCGCCGAGCGGCACGTGCAGTTCCTCCGCAACCCGGCGCGCCACGCTGACCGCCGCGATCCGCCGCGGCTGGGTCACGCCGACGAGCCCCATTTTGTCGGCATAAATTTCGCCCAACACCTCGGCCACCATTTTCGGCAACTGTGTGGTTTTGCCGGAACCGGTTTCACTGACGACAACCACCACGTCGTGATGTCGCAAAGCATCGAGGATGTCATCGCGCCGCGCCACCACCGGCAAGCTGCCGGGGTAATGCCAGTTCATCGATGCGTCAACCCCGTTCACCCGCCCCGTGTATCGCGGAACCCCCGGAATGCAAAGTCGAAACAACGCCGGAACTTTTCCTTTTTCCCACTTGCTGAATCCCCGGAGCGCTGATAATCATCCGCCATGGCTTACTTTCCCGATATTCCACATGTCCGCTACGAAGGCCCTTCGTCGAAAAACCCCTTTGCATTCAAGCACTACAATCCCGACGAGATCATCGAGGGGAAATCCATGCGCGACCACATGCGCTTCGGCGCCGCTTACTGGCACGTGATGCGCAACGGCCTGTCGGACCCCTTCGGCGGAGCCACGGCGCTGATGCCTTGGGACGACCAGTCGAGTTCGGTCGACAATGCACTCAAGCGCGCCGATGTCTTTTTTGAATTTCTCGAAAAAATCGACATCGACTACTACTGCTTTCATGATCGCGACATCGCGCCGGAACTAAATGATCTGGCAAAATCCACTGCGGCGTTGGAAAAGGTTACCGCCCACCTGAAGGAACTGCAAAACGCACACGGCAAGAAACTGCTCTGGGGCACCGCTTGTTTGTTCTCGCACGCACGTTTCTCGCAGGGTGCCGCGACATCTCCGAGCGCCGACGTTTTCGCTTATGCCGCCGCACAGGTCAAAGCAGCGATGGATTCGACCCTGGCCCTGGGTGGCGAAGGCTACACCTTCTGGGGCGGTCGCGAGGGTTACTCGACCCTGCTCAACACCGACATGAAACGCGAACTCGACCACCTCGCGGCACTGCTTCATCTCGCCGTCGATTACGCGAAAAAAATCGGCTTCAAGGGGCAGTTTTACATCGAACCAAAACCGCGCGAACCTTCCACCCACCAATACGACTCCGATGCCGCGGCCTGCCTGAATTTCCTCCGCCAATACGGCTTGATGGGTCACTTCAAGCTCAACCTGGAAACCAATCACGCGACACTCGCCGGACACACCATGCTCCATGAAATGACCGTCGCCATCGACGCTGATTCGCTTGGCTCGGTCGATGCGAATCAGGGTGATGAGTTGATCGGCTGGGACACCGACCAGTTCCCCACCGACCTCTATCTCACCACCGGCATCATGCAGAAGGTTCTCGAAATGGGCGGCTTCACCACGGGCGGATTGAACTTCGATGCCAAACGCCGTCGCGAATCGCACGAGCCCGAAGATCTTTTCCACGCGCACATCGGCGGCATGGATGCTTTCGCCCGCGGTCTCAAAGCCGCTGCGGCAATCCGCGCGGACGGACGCATGGCGGACTTTGTCGCCAAACGCTACGACTCATGGAACTCCGGCATCGGAGCCAAGGTCGAGGCCAAATCCGTGACACTCGAAGAACTAAGCACTTACGCGCTGGGCAACGGCGAACCGACCATCGGTTCCGGTCGCCAGGAGATGCTGGAAAATCTGCTCAACGAGTTCATTTGAGCCGGAGCTGACCGCACACCGCCTTTCACGCTACATGGCAAACGGAGAGAGCCATGTAGCGATGCATTAGCGCGCATCGATCGAACGAAAGAAAGATCTTGCCGCGCGCTCCATGCGTGACTACTCTTTCCCCATGAAGAGATATTCCACGTCGCCGACTGGAACTCCCGCTTCGCCGACTGGATATTCTGCTTCGCCGACTGGATATTCCGCTTCGCCGACTGAAACTTCTGCTTCACCAACTGGATATTCTGCTTCGCCGACTGGAAATCCCGTTTTGCCGACTGTAAATTCCGCTTCGCCGACTGAAACTTCTGCTTCACCGACCGGAACTTCTTCTTCGCCAACTGGAGCTACTGCTTTGAAGAGTGCATATTCCATTTTGGTGCAAACAGCAGCGATACAGGCATCGGAAATCGAGCCACAGGGCGAGGAGGTGGGCCATGAGTAACCTTCCGCCATCGTCGATCCCCTTGGAAAAGCTGGCGCAATTGTTGAGCGACCCGGCGCGATGGGCGATTCTCCTTGAGTTGGCGAAGGGTGAGCCGTTACCGGTGAAAGAACTGGCGCGGCGGGTGGGGCGCACGCCGGACATGACATCCAAACACATGGCGGTTTTCCGCGCTGCCGGCGTAGCGGTCGTCGGCTATGGCCGCCTCTATCAACTCGCGCCCGGCCTGCGTCCTGAACCAGGAGCGACGACGCTGGATCTAGGCCACTGCCTTCTGAAACTAGACACACGAAAGTGAATTCTCGGTAAAATTGTTAGGGAGAAATGTGTGATCCAGTTAGTCTCCTCCGCAACAAGGAATTCACTGGTGTCATATCGAGTGAAATTCATTCCATCATCCTACCTCAAAAAAATCTGTGAAATCCGCGCAATCTGTGGTTAAAAATGACTACCCCGGCTCAAGCTGTCCTTCACATTCCATCATGCTCCGCAGCATGGGCCTGAAAGCCGGATCAAAATATCCCCATACAGTTTCCCGACCATGGCACTTCATCCAGAATTCCCTACATCACCCTACGCTCCGCTGATCCCGGCGCAGCGCTGGTTTCCTGCTGCCGAGGAACTGCGCAACACAGCATACGAAAAACTTCTCCCGCCGCTGGTCTCCAGGATTCGCGAGGAGGTTCATGCATGGCGCATGGCAGGTTACCCCGGAGCATCACAGACTTCTCACTCTCTCCTCCACTGGTGGTTTGATACGCAGCATCTTCTCGAAACCGCAGACGGCACTCTGGCTCCTTTTCAATACTACTATGCCCAACGTGAGGCCGTAGAGACGGTCATCTGGCTTTATGATGTCCGCAAGGCTCGCGATAAATTTGATTTGCTGCGCTTCGATGCATCAGGCGCAGTATCGCATGGCATGTTTGCCGAGGACTGGCCGCGCTACGTTTTGAAAATGGCCACCGGCGCGGGGAAAACCAAGGTGATTTCCTTGCTTATCGCTTGGAGCTTTTTTCATAAACTCTACGAGCCTGGTTCCACTCTCTCACGGAACTTTCTTGTCATTGCTCCGAACATCATTGTACTTGACCGCCTCCGCGCCGACTTCGATGGGCTGAAAATCTTCTTCAACGATCCCATCCTGCCCGACAACGGCCACCAGGGACAAAACTGGCGCGATGATTTCCAGCTTACACTCCATATCCAGGATGATGTGCGTGTTCTCCGCGACACGGGAAACATCTTCCTTACCAACATCCACCGCGTCTTCCTCGGTGACGTTCCCGAGTCATCGTTGGATGACGATGACCTGCGCGACTATTTCCTCTCCGATGCCTTCGGTGCAAAACCTTCCGGCAAAACTACCGATAGTAAAACCGACCTTGGCGAGATCGTGCGGGAAATCGAGGAACTCGCGGTTTTCAACGACGAGGCCCACCACATCCACAATCCCAAGATGGCTTGGTTCAAAAATATCCAGGACATCCATCACAAGATGCTCCAGAAGGACTGCCGCCTCACCCTGCAAATCGATGTCACCGCCACGCCGCGCCATGACAACGGAGCCATCTTCGTCCAAACCGTTTCCGACTATCCGCTCGTCGAGGCCATCTACCAGAACGTGGTGAAGCACCCAGTCCTGCCGGATGCGGCCAGCCGCGCAAAACTTCACGATAAAAAGACCGCCATCTTCTCCGACAAATACGCCGACTTCCTCGCCCTCGGCGTCGAGGAATGGAGCAAGAGCTACGCCGAACACGAAGCACTCGGCAAAAAGGCTGTTCTCTTTGTCATGGTTGATGACACGAAGAACTGTGATGAAGTCGGCGAATACCTTCAGAAAATCTGCCCTGAACTGAAGGATGCTGTTCTCACCATTCACACCAAAAACAATGGCGAAATTTCCGAAGCAGCCTCGGGAAAAAACAAGGAAGAACTTGATCTGTTGCGCAAACAATCCAACGAGATTGACTCTTGGAAATCACCCTTCAAAGCGATCGTCTCGGTGCTCATGCTCAAGGAGGGCTGGGACGTGAAAAATGTCACTACCATTGTTGGCCTCCGCGCCTATGCCGCGAAGTCGAACATCCTTCCCGAGCAAACTCTCGGCCGTGGCTTGCGTCGAATGTATTTCGGTAGTGATCAACGTGAAACTGTTTCGGTCATGGGCACACCAGCCTTCATGGACTTTGTCGAATCCATCGAAAACGAAGGTGTCACCTTTGATCACGTGCCGATGGGTGCGGGTGCGCAACGAAAGGATTCGCTGATCGTCGAAATCGATACTGAAAACAAGGACAAAAATCTATCCGATCTCGAAATCCCGATCCCGCGTCTCAGTCGGCGCTTTCAACGCGATTTCAAAGACCTCAACGACTTGAACCCCGCCACTTTGGGAAATAAACGACTCCCACTGAAACCCTTCACACCGGAAGAATCCCGCGAGATCGTTTTCAAGACGATGCTCGATTCCGAAATCCACCACACCATCCATCTTGATGGATCGGGACCAGCGGACTACCGATCGGTCGTTGCCTTCTTCGCCCGCCAGTTGCTCAAGGACCTCCGGCTCGTCGGTGGCTACGACGTGCTCTATCCGAAGGTCCGCGACTTCATGCGCTTCCATCTCTTCAGCACCAACGGTGCGAAAGATGCCAGCCCAGGGCAACGCCCTGGGTCCGATGTCCCAAGTAGTCCGAGCACTGAAAGTGCGACACAATCCGCGGTGGACCTCGAAGACCCCGTTGTCCTGCGCAATCTCTCCGAGCCGGATGTTGGAAAAGTCCTCTACGATTCATTCAAGGCAGCGATGAACGCCCTCACCATTGCAAATACCGGAACCACCCGCATTGAGGATTACATTCGCTTGCAAAACACTCGTCCCTTTCGCACGGAAAATCGTCCTTTCCTTGCCGCAAATAAATCCATCTTCAATAAAATTGTGGGCGAGGTGAATTCCGGCGGATTCGAGCTGAAGTTCGCGTCATTCCTGAACGAAGCAGTGGACGTGATGGCATTCACCAAGAACTACCTCGCGATTGGCTTCAAGTTCGATTACGTCAAAGCCAATGGCGATCTCTCCAACTACGTCCCCGACTTCATCGTCCGCGACACGCAGGGCACCGTCTGGATCATTGAAACAAAAGGCCGCGAAGAACTTGACCTGCCACAGAAAATGGAGCGCTTGCGCCAGTGGTGTGCGGATGCCACCGCCGCCGATGAAAATGGCACGCGCTACGATTTTATCTACGTAGATCAAGCCAGCTTCGTGAAACACACACCAACAACATTGGCTGACCTCATCGTTAGCTTCACGGAATACAAGGCCTGATATGCACCTCGTTTATTATGATGAATCCGGTGATGATGGCTTTCCCGCCTATGCCTCGCCGCTTTTTGTGCTCAGTGCGGTTTATTGTCCTGCGCTCGATTGGAGGGAAAACTTTGATATCATCGCTGGCTTCAAACGCCAACTTTCCAAGGATTTCAATCTGCCCTTCCAACTGGAAATCCACACCCGTGAGTTGTTGCTCAATAAAAAACCGTATGCCCCATTGAGGCTTACTGGTGCAGAGCGCACCGAAATTGTCATGCGCTTTTGCCAAATCGCTGCCCAGTTATCCTTACGCGCCATTTCCACAGTTGTTATTAAGCCATGGATCAAAAAATCTGAGTTCCCCGTGCTGAACCGTGCGCTTTCTTACTCCGTGAATCGCATCGAGACTGATCTACAAGGCTCATCAGCCAATCGATTTTTAATCATTACCGACGACGGCAGAGTTGCCAAGATGCGTGCCACCACGCGGCGCATGCAGAAAATCAATTACGTTCCCTCGCAATACGATAGCACACCCTATCAGCGAGATATCCGTCATTTGATTGAAGACCCGTTGCCGAAAGATTCCAAAGAGTCTTATTTCATCCAATTGGCCGATATGTTGGCATTCCTATTTTATGCTCACACCGCTCATGTGACTGGCCTGGCCTCCCTACCACACCGCTCGCCGCCAGAGTTGAATCAGAACTTTATCGTTCGCTGCTTGGAGTTGCTCAAGCCTATGCTCAATTTGAAAGCTAGTTCTACACACCCGTATGGTCTCGTTCGTATTCCCAGCAACCCTTAAAACAAAACGCCATCTCCCTTTCAGGAAACGGCGCTTTGAAGTTCACCACCTACCTCCTATACGGGAGTTGAGTGGTTCGGGGGGAATTTGGCATCGGCCTCAGGCACTGTCAAGGTCATTTTTTCCAAGTCCCATTAATCCCGTAACGCTATTCTGCGAGGAAAGAAGATAATGCTTTTTGTCAGATTTCGTAGATTCGCTTACCCTACCGCATAAATCACAGATTGTTAGATATGATTATTAAACTCAAAATCTCGCGCTTTAAAGGCCTTCGCTCTGCTGAAATTGAACTTGGTGGCAATGTTGTATTTATTGGTCCCAATAACTCAGGCAAGTCAACTGCGCTGCAGGCATTGACACTGTGGGATGCGGGATGGCGCAGATGGGCGGAGAAATGGGAAAAACAAGATGCGAATGGGAATTTTGTAAAACGCCCCAAGACCAAATCAGGCGTGACAATCAACCGCCGTGATTTACATGCGATTCCCGTGCCCACCGCAAAGCTATTATGGCATGATTTGCATACACACGAGACCGACAAAGACAAAAAAACGATCAATGTTTATATGCAGGTCGAAGTTGAGGGTGTTTCATCTACGGGACCATGGTCCTGCGGCATTGAGTTCTATTATGCGAATGAAGAGTCACTCTACTGTCGCATGATCGGTTCTTCTGAGCAACACCTCCCTCAAGAGGTTTACCAACATCGTGTCGTTTTTTTACCGCCGATGTCAGGACTGGCAGACCGAGAATTTCGTAAGGAAGCGGGTGAAATCCGCATGCTTACTGGACAAGGACAAACCGCACAGGTCCTAAGGAATCTCTGTTGGCAACTGTATTCAAGTGAAAACAAAACACCTTGGATTCGCTTGATTGGCCACATTAAAGATCATTTTTCTGTAACTTTATTGCCTCCTGTGTACGATCCGGTCAATAGCAGTCTGTCTCTCTCCTATAAAGATCATAAGGGGACAGAACTGGATATATCCAGTTCTGGCAGAGGTTGTCAGCAAGTTACTTTGCTTCTCTGTTTTCTGTTGCAGAATCCGGGAGCCATCCTTCTTCTTGATGAACCTGATGCCCATTTGGAGATTTTACGCCAGCGTGATATTTACTCATTGCTAACCGAAATCGCTGCCGAACAGCAATCTCAAATCATTGCAGCCAGCCACTCTTCCACTGTAATGCAAGTGGCTGGTGAAAGCGATGTCCTTGTGGCTTTCCTTGGTGCACCCCATCGGGTTGATACACGTGCTCGCCAAAACCAAGTAAAAAAAGCGTTAGAATCCATCCCGCTCTCTGATTTTTACCTCGCCCAGCAAGCCGGGTGGATGTTGTACTTGGAAGGTACCACCGATTTGGCAATCTTACGAAAGCTGGCAATACGAAAAAAACATGCTGCTGCCGCAATACTGGCAGGGCGCGTTCCATTGATTTGCCCAGGCAGCAATAAGCCGGGAGATGCGCGTTCCCATTATGAGGCCATGCGTGAGGCCATGCCGGGCTTGCCTGGATTAGCCATTTTCGACCGACTGCCTAATCCTGACATGCCACTCTCCGTCATGACAGGTTTATGCGAATTGATGTGGAGACAGCGGGAAATCGAAAATTACTTGGTCACTAAAGAGTCCCTTCTAGCCTACGTGTCCTCGGGCCTAGATTCAGATGACCTGTTCTCGCTGGCAGAGAAGGAAAGACGCACACGTTTCATGACCGAGTGCATCGCTGAATTGGAACAAGCTCTCGCTGTTACTCGCAAACCGTCACCATGGAGCGCAGACATCAAAGTAACAGACGATTTTTTGGATCCTCTCTTTGTGAACTATTATCAGAAACTGGGCACTCCTCAGCTCACCTACAAGAGAGATTACCACGGGCTCGCGGATGTCATTCCGCTGGAACAACTTATTCCAGAAATTGACACCGTTCTCGACGCTGTAGTGACTGCTCATCAAAACGCAATTCCTGCGCAATAAACCACCCATTCCACCATGTCCCGTCCATCCACTGAACACTACGATCTCACCGAGACCGAGAAGCGCGATCTCATCAAGCTCATCGAGCAGGGCAAGCCGCTGCCGGAAAAATACCGCTTCATGCTCTTCGCCGACAAGCGCGAGGTGGAGCTGGTGTGGAATGGCAAGACCCGCGAGGTCTGCACCGCCATCCTGCCCTTTCAGACGCTCGAACACATCGACGAGCCGCGCAAGGAAATGGAGCGCGGACTTCAGTCCGCCACCCAAATGGACCTGCTCGATACCTCCGGCCGCCAGACCAAGGGCTGGACCAACAAGCTCATCTGGGGCGATAACAAGCTCATCCTCTCCTCCCTCAAAAGCGGGGCCCTGCGCCGTCAGATCGAGGACGCCGGTGGCCTCAAGCTCATCTACATCGATCCCCCCTTCGACGTCGGCGCGGACTTCTCCATGGACATCGAGATCGGCGGCGAAACCTTCCACAAGGAACCCAACCTCCTCGAACAAATCGCCTACCGCGATACCTGGGGGCGGGGCGCGGATTCGTTCATCAGCATGATCTATGAGCGGCTGATTCTGATGCGGGATCTGATGCACCCGGAGGGGAGCATCTACGTGCATTGCGATTGGCGGGTAAATGCACACGTCCGCTCTGTGCTCGACGAGGTGTTTGGGTCGGAGAACTTTCTAAATGAAATTCTGTGGCGACGTAGAACGAATACCGTCAAGGCGGTTTCGCAGAAATTTTCAGTCAATACGGACACAATCTTTCTCTACGCCCGTGACCGGAACTCGTATCAATTCAACATCCAATACGGCGACTACCCGCCGGAATACTACGAGCGATTCAACCAAGAAGATAAATATGGCAAATACTATTGGAACGTGATGGCGACCTACTCGCAGGAACGTCTCAAGAAGCTTCAAGAAGAGGGAAAAGTTAAATTTTCAGAGGGCGCTAAATTCCCTCGGTTCAAACAATACCTTCACGAACTCAAAGGCCGTCCTATTGAAAACATTTGGGACGACATCGACATGATTAACGCAATGGGGTCGGAGCGTTTGGGTTATTCCACCCAAAAGCCCGAAGCACTTGCTGAGCGCATCATTAAAGCCAGCTCTAACGAAGGCGACCTAATTGCCGACTTCTTCGGCGGTTCCGGGACCACCGCCGCCGTCGCCGAAAAGCTCGGGCGCAAGTGGATTACCAGCGATCTCGGCAAGTTCGGCATCCACACCACGCGCAAGCGGTTGATCCAGGTGCAGCGGGATTTGAAGACGGCGGGCAAGCCGTTCCGCGCCTTCGAGGTGCTCAACCTCGGCCGCTACGAGCGCCAGGCCTACCTCAACGTCGGCGGGCGGCTCAGCGGGAAAAAGAAGGAACAAGCCCTCGCCCGCAAGGAACAGGAATTCCGGGAATTGAT